>NZ_JACIBU010000002.1:0-300000 GCF_014195485.1 Modestobacter versicolor | reverse complement strand
CACCGCGGCGTCCCGGTCGGCCAGCGCCACCCGCAGGTCGGCGTCCAGGCCGGCCAGGGTCTCGGCCACCTGTTCCCGGTCGTACCCCTTGCGCACCACGTCGAAGGTCGGGCCGCCGTCGCGGTAGGCGAGCACGTCGTCGCGGGGGTCGGTCATGAGCCCCATCCTCGCAGAGAACCCCGGGAGGAGTCAGCGTGTCCGGGACCTCTCCCAGCGAACTCCCAGCGCCGTCCGCTCAGACGTCGCGGAAGCGGTTGATCGCGGTCAGGTGCTGCTCGCGCTTGGCGGTGTCCCGGACCCCCAGCCCCTCCGCGGGGGAGAGGGTGAGCACGCCGACCTTGCCCTGGTGCAGGTTCCGGTGGACGTCGTAGGCGGCCTGCCCGACGTCGTCCATGGCGTAGGTCTTGGACAGCGTGGGGTGGACCAGCCCGCGGTCGATGAGCCGGTTGGCCTCCCACGCCTCCTTGTAGTTGGCGAAGTGCGAGCCGACGATCCGCTTGAGGTTCATCCAGAGGTAGCGGTTGTCGTACTGGTGCAGGAAGCCGCTGGTCGAGGCGCAGGTGACGATCGTGCCGCCCTTCTTCGCGACGTAGACGCTGGCGCCGAAGGTCTCCCGGCCGGGGTGCTCGAAGACGATGTCGGGGTCCTCGCCGCCGGTGAGCTCGCGGATCCGCGCGCCCAGCCGCTGCCACTCCTTGGGGTCCTGGGTCTCCTCGTCCTTCCAGAACCGGTACCCCTCGGCCGAGCGGTCGATGACCAGCTCAGCACCCATGGAGCGGACGATCTCGGCCTTCTCCGGGCTGCTGACCACGCACACCGGGATGGCGCCGCCGTTGAGGGCCAGCTGGGTGGCGTAGGAGCCCAGACCGCCGGAGGCGCCCCAGACCAGGACGACGTCGCCCTGCTTCATGTCGGCGCCGTTGCGGCTCACCAGCTGGCGGTAGGCCGTGGAGTTGACCAGCCCGGGGGCGGCCGCCTCCTCCCAGGTGAGGTGCGCGGGCTTGGGCATCAGCTGGTTGCTCTTGACCAGGGACATCTCGGCCAGCCCGCCGAAGTTGGTCTCGAAGCCCCAGATCCGCTGCTGCGGGTCCATCATCGTGTCGTCGTGCCCGGCCGGGTCCTCGAGCTCCACCGACAGGCAGTGCGCGACCACCTCGTCGCCGGGCTTCCACCGGTTCACCCCGCTGCCGACCGCGACGACGACGCCGGACAGGTCCGACCCGATGACGTGGTAGGGCAGGTCGTGCCGCTTGGCCAGGCCGTGCAGCCGGCCGTAGCGGGCCAGGAAGCCGAACGTCGACACCGGCTCGAAGATCGACGTCCAGACGGTGTTGTAGTTGACCGAGGACGCCATCACCGCGACCAGCGCCTCGCCGGGGCCGAGCTCGGGGGTGGGCACCTCCTCGACGTGCAGCGACTTGCGCGGGTCCTTCTCCCTGGTGGGGAGGCCCTCGAACATCTCCTGCTCGTCCTTGCGCACCAGCACGGCGCGGTAGGAGGCGGGCGTCGGCAGGCCCCCGATCGCCTCGAGGTCGTCGGCGAGGATGGCGTCCCTGATCTCGTCCATGCGTGCTCTCCCGGGTCGTCGTTGGCTCGGAGGGTGCAGGTGCGGTGCTGCGGGATGTTACTGACGGGTAGCCAACGCTGGCCAGCCCGTGTGACCCAGCTGACGATCAGCGCGCCGCCGGCTCCACCAGCTCGACCAGGACGCCGCCGGCGTCCTTGGGGTGCACGAAGTTGACCCGGCTGCCCGCGGTGCCCCGGCGCGGCTCGTCGTAGAGCAGCCGCAGCCCGCGTGCGCGCAGCGTGGCGCTGACCGCCTCGACGTCGGTGACCCGGAACGCCAGCTGCTGCAGCCCCGGGCCGGACCGGCCGATGAACTTCGCGATCGTCGACTCGGGGGTCAGCGGGGCGAGGAGCTGGATGCGGGTGCCGCCGTCACCCACGGCCAGCATCGCCTCGTGGACGCCCTGCTCCTCGTTCACCTCCTCGTGCACGGAGGTGATGCCGAAGGCCAGCTCGTAGAAGGCGATCGCCTCCCGCAGGTCGGGCACGGCGATCCCGACGTGGTCGATCGTGGTGAGCAGGTCGGCGGGCAGGCCGGTGTGCGCGTCGTCGGGCACGGCGTTCGTCATGGCGGGCATCCTGCCGCCGCCGGCCGGCCCGCGGCACCCGCTCCGGCGCACAGGTGACCTGGATCACCGACCGGGGTCGTCGCCGGCCGTTCGCCCTATCCTGGCCGCAGCCCGCGGCGCCGCTCAGGCCTGCGCGGCGCCCTGTCAAAGCGGTCGCCAACGGCGGCGACCGGAGCCACTGGAGCCCCGATGAGCCAGCCCGCACAGAACCGTTCCGTCATCGTCGGCGGTGCCCGCACCCCGATGGGCCGCCTGCTCGGCTCGCTGAAGGACTTCTCCGCGGCCGACCTCGGCGGCATCGCCATCAAGGCCGCCCTCGAGCGGGCCGGCATCACCGGCGACCAGGTCGACTACGTGATCATGGGCCACGTCATCCAGGCCGGCGCCGGCCAGAACCCCGCCCGACCCGCGGCCGTGGCCGGCGGCATCCCGATGTCGGTGCCCTCCTTCACCCTCAACAAGGTCTGCCTCTCCGGGCTCGACGCGATCGCGCTGGCCGACCAGCTGATCCGGGCCGGGGAGTTCGAGGTCGTCGTCGCCGGTGGCATGGAGTCGATGACCCAGGCGCCGCACCTGCTCCCACGCTCGCGCACCGGCACCAAGTTCGGCGACGCCACGCTGGTCGACTCGATGGCCCACGACGGCCTCACCGACACCTTCGACCAGGTCGCCATGGGCAAGCTCACCGAGGAGTCCAACAGCCGCTACGGGCTGACCCGCGAGGAGCAGGACGCCTACGCCGCGGAGAGCCACCAGAAGGCGGCCCGGGCGGCCAAGGACGGGATCTTCGACGCCGAGATCACCCCGGTGCTCATCCCGCAGCGCAAGGGCGACCCGATCGAGTTCCGCGAGGACGAGGGCATCCGGCCGGACACCACCGCGGAGGGCCTGGCCAAGCTCAAGCCGGCCTTCGCCTCCGACGGCACCATCACCGCGGCCTCGGCCTCGCAGATCTCCGACGGCGCCTGTGCGGTGGTCGTCATGTCCGCGGCCAAGGCCGGGGAGCTCGGGCTGACCGTGCTGGCCGAGATCGGCGCCCACGGTGTCGTCGCCGGCCCGGACGCGACCCTGCAGACCCAGCCGTCGCGCGCCGTCCAGAAGGCCTGCGCGCGGGAGGGCATCGACCCGAAGGACCTCGACCTGGTCGAGTTCAACGAGGCCTTCGCCGCCGTCGCCATCGTCTCCACCCGCGAGCTCGGCATCGACCCGGAGAAGGTCAACCCCAACGGCGGCGCCATCGCGCTGGGCCACCCGGTCGGGATGAGCGGCGCCCGGATCGTGCTGGACCTCGCCCTCGAGCTCGGCCGCCGCGGTGGCGGGGTCGGCGCGGCCGCGCTCTGCGGCGGTGGCGGCCAGGGCGACGCGCTGATCCTGCACGTGCCCGGCCGGGCGCTCGCGGACCAGCCCGTCGGCGCGTGACCGCGGACGGCACCGCCGTCCAGACCGCCGCTGCCGCCGTCCCCACCGGACGGCGGGGGCGGCGGTCGGCCGACGTCAGCACCCTGGTCGAGCGGGCCCGCGAGGGCGACGCCCGGTCGGTGGCCCGGCTGATCTCGCTGGTCGAGGACGCCAGCCCGCTGCTGCGCGAGGTCGCCGCGGCGCTCTCGCCGCACACCGGCCGCGCCCGGGTGCTCGGCCTGACCGGCCCGCCCGGGGTGGGCAAGTCGACGACGACGACCGCGCTGGTGCGGGCCTTCCGCGCGGCCGGTCAGCGGGTCGGCGTGCTCGCGGTCGACCCGTCGTCGCCGTTCTCCGGCGGGGCGCTGCTCGGTGACCGGGTGCGGATGCAGGACCACGCCGGCGACAGCGGGGTCTACATCCGCTCGATGGCCTCCCGCGGGCACCTGGGCGGGCTGGCCTGGGCGACCCCGCAGGCGCTGCGGGTGCTGGACGCGGCCGGCTGCGACGTCGTGCTGGTCGAGACCGTCGGGGTCGGGCAGTCCGAGCTCGAGGTGGCCTCGCTGGCCGACACCACGCTGGTGCTGCTCGCGCCGGGGATGGGCGACGGCATCCAGGCGGCCAAGGCCGGGATCCTCGAGGTGGCCGACGTGTTCGTGGTGAACAAGGCCGACCGGGACGGCGCCGACCAGACCGTGCGCGACCTGCGGGCGATGCTCTCCCTCGGCGGCCGGCACACCGAGGCCGGCGCGTGGCGCCCGCCGATCGTGAAGACCGTCGCCTCCCGGGACGCCGACAACGGGGTCGAGGACGTGGTGGCGCGGATCGCCGAGCACGCCGACTGGCTGGCCTCCTCGGGCGAGGGCCACCGGCGCCGGGTCGAGCGCGCGGCCCGGGAGGTCGAGGCGATCGCCGTCGCGGGGCTGCGCGAGCGGCTGGGCGACGTGCACGGCTCGGCCGCCCTCGGTGCGCTGGCCGAGCAGGTGGTCGCGGGGGAGACCGACCCGTACCGGGCGGCCGACCAGCTCGTCGCGCAGCTCTGACCCTCCGCGGGGCAGGATGACGGGGTGAACGGGACCCCGGACGCCGTCGTCGTCGGAGCCGGACCGAACGGGCTGGCGGCCGCGCTGCGGCTGGCCGCTGCCGGCCTGTCGGTGCGGGTGCTGGAGCGGGGTGACCGCGCGGGCGGTGGTCTGCGCACCGAGGAGCACATCCGGCCCGGTCACTGGCACGACATCTGCTCGACGGTGCACCCGATGGCCGCGGCCGCGCCGTTCTTCCGCGAGTTCGACCTGGCCTCGCGCGGGGTCCGGCTGGTGCACCCGGAGATCAGCTTCGCCCACCCGCTGGACGGCGGCCGGGCGGCGCTGTCGTTCCCCTCGCTGGAGCGCACCGCGGACGGGCTGGGCGCCGACGGCGCGGGCTACCGGCGGCTGTTCGCCCCGCTGCTGCGGCACGCCGACGAGATCACCGACTTCTTCCTCACCTCGGCGTTCCGGCGGCTGCCGGTGCGCGGTGCGCCGGCGATCGCCGGCTTCGGGCTGCAGGGGCTGCCCAACATCACCTGGCTGGCCGACCGCTACTTCGAGACCGACGCCGGCAAGGCGCTGGTCGCCGGCGCCGCCGCGCACGGGATGCTCGACCTCACCCGCCCCCTGACCGCGGCGCTGGGCATGTTCCTGGGCATGATGAGCCACCACCAGGGCTGGCCGCTGATCGAGGGCGGCTCGCAGAAGCTGGCCGACGCGATGGTCACCGCGCTGGAGCAGCAGGGCGGGGAGGTCGTCACCGGGCACGAGGTGACCGACCTGCGCGAGCTCGCCGGGGTGCCCGCCGTCCTGCTGGACACCTCGCCCGGGGCCTTCGTCGCGATGGCCGGCAACCAGCTGCCCGAGGGCTACCGGCGGTGGGTGCGGCGCTACCACCACGGCCCCGGCGTCTTCAAGATCGACTGGGTGCTCTCCGAGCCGGTGCCGTGGGCGAACGCCGACGTGCGCCGGGCCGGCACGATCCACGTCGCCGGCACGATCGAGGAGACGATCGCGGGGGAGTCGGCCCCGGCGCACGGGCGGCTGGCCGACAGGCCCTACGTGCTCGCCGTCCAGCCGACCGTCGTCGACCCGACCCGGGCACCGGCGGGCGGGCACATCTTCTGGGCGTACGTGCACGTGCCGCACGGCTCGACGGTCGACATGACCGAGGCGATCGAGGCGCAGGTCGAGCGGTTCGCCCCCGGTTTCCGGGACACCATCGTCGGGCGGCACACCATGCACGCCGCGGAGATGGAGCACTGGAACCCCAACGACGTCGGCGGGGACATCTCCAACGGGGAGGCGTCGCTGCGGCAGATGCTCGCCCGGCCGGTGCCGCGGTGGAACACCTACCGGACGCCGATCACCGGCACCTACCTCGCCTCGGCGGCCACCCCGCCCGGGCCGGCCGTGCACGGGCACTGCGGCGACAACGCCGCCCGGGTCGCGCTCCGGGACGTCTTCGGCATCCGCAAGGCCCCGCCGCTGCGCCCCGCGCCCCGCAGCTGAGCCGCTCGGCGGGGTCTCCCGCTGAGACACGTCCGGTCGCGGTGTCCGCGGAGGTCGACACCGCGATCCGGCGTACCTCGACGTCACCCGGCCAGGGCGGCGGCGATGCGGCCGAGCAGCGCCTCAGGTCGGCGCAGGTCGCCCGCGGTCACGAAGAGCACGCGCCAGCCGGCGGCGAGCAGGCGGTTCAGCCGCTGCCGGTCAGCGGCGAACCGGCCCGGCTCGGCGTGCCACAGCCCGTCGTACTCCAGCCCCAGCCGGTGCTCCGGCCAGGCGAGGTCGACACGGGCGACGAAGCGCCCTCCGCTGCGCACGGTGTGCTGCGCCACCGGTGCGGGCAGGTCCGAGTCGCCGATCAGCAGGCGCAGGCGGGTCTCCTGGGGCGACCCGGCGAGGCCGTCGGCCAGGGCGACGACCCGGCGGACCCAGCGGCAGTCCCGGCCCGCGAGCAGCGTGGCGGCGCTGCGGACGGCGGTCAGGTCGGCGACCCCGCCCTGCGTCAGCTGGTCGACGAGCACCACCGCCTCGACGAGCGGGCGGGTCCGCGCCAGGTCGAGGGCCGTGCGCACCGGTGACGTCACCGGGGTGCCCCGCAGCCTGCGCACCTCCGCCGGGTCCAGCGCAGCCCGCCGCACCCGGAGGCCGTGCGCCGCACCGGCGCGGCACGTCGTCGGCACCAGGAGCTCGACGTCGTCGTCCGGCTCGGCCACGGCGACGCTCCAGCAGGTGGCGGCGCTGCGACCCGAGACGACCGAGCCGGGCAGCAGCAGGCGAGCCGCCGCCGTGGCCCGCAGTGCGTGCGTCACCGGCAGGGACGCGCAGGCGTAGACGTCGGGGAAGAGCCGCACCCAGGCACGGGTGCGCAGCTGGGCCTGGGTCAGGTGGCCGTCGCGCACCGCCGCCGACCCGCGGAACAGGCGCCCGTGCAGGGCGGCGGGTCGGGTGGGCTGCGGTGGCACCGGCGCAGCGTGCCGCGCCGACCGGGGTGCGCGCGGGCGTCGTCCACAGGCCTGCGGCGAGACGCGGCGGATCGCGGTGACCACGAGGGCGGACACCGCGACCGGGCGCATCTCGCCGGGCGGCGGTCGGCGGGGGCGGGACCGGGCGGCGGTCGGCGGGGGCGGGACCGGGCGGCCACTAGCCTCTGGGGCCATGGTGCGACCGCTGGGCCTGCCCTTCGACCCGATCGAGCGCGCCGCCCGGACCTGGGAGCAGCGCTTCGGCCCGGCCGCCTCGATGCGGGCGGCCACGAGCGTGTTCCGGGTGCAGCAGATCCTGCTCGCCCGCTTCGACGAGGCGCTCAAGCCGCACCGGCTGACCTTCGCCCGGTACGAGGTGCTGGTGCTGCTCACGTTCTCCCGCACCGGGCAGCTGCCGCTGAAGGTGATCGGCAGCCGGCTGATGGTGCACCCGACGAGCGTCACCAACGCCATCGAGCGGCTGGTGGGCGCCGGCTACGTGGAGCGGCGGCCCAACCCGGCCGACGGCCGCGGCGTGCTCGCGGCGATCACCGACGCCGGCCGGGACGTCGTCCCGCTGGCCACCGAGGCGCTCACCGGTCAGGACTTCGGCCTGGCCGACGTCGGCGAGGGCGAGCTGGACACCCTGTTCGACATCCTCAAGAAGGTCCGGCTGGGCGCCGGTGACGTGGCCGACGACTGACCCGTCGGAGTCGTGGCCAGAGATAGTTGGACGTCCTAGTATCTGGGCATGACCCAGACCCCGGGCACCGACGCCCGCAGCCGGTGGCAGCAGCGCTACGACGCGGCGCTGGCCGCCGGGCGGGTGCGCGACGCCGACTTCACCACCCTCTCCGGGCTGGAGGTCGAGCCCGCCTACGGGCCGGCCGACGAGGGGGGCGTACCCGGCTTCGACCGGATCGGCTGGCCGGGGGAGTTCCCGTTCACCCGTGGGCTGCACGCGACCGGTTACCGCGGCCGGGCTTGGACCATCCGGCAGTTCGCCGGCTTCGGCAACGCCCAGCAGACCAACGAGCGCTTCCGCTCGCTGCTGGCCGAGGGCGGCGGCGGGCTGTCGGTGGCCTTCGACATGCCCACGCTGATGGGCCGCGACTCCGACGACCCGCGGGCGCTGGGCGAGGTCGGGCACTGCGGGGTGGCGATCGACTCCGCTGCCGACATGGACGAGCTGTTCGCCGGCATCCCGCTGCAGGACACCACGACGTCGATGACCATCAGCGGGCCTGCCGTCCCGGTGTTCTGCATGTACCTCGTCGCCGCCGAGCGCCAGGGGGCGGACCTGTCGGAGCTCAACGGCACGCTGCAGACCGACATCTTCAAGGAGTACATCGCGCAGAAGGAGTGGCTGTTCGCCCCCGAGCCGCACCTGCGCCTGATCGGTGACCTGATGGAGTACTGCGCCGCGGAGATCCCGGCCTACAAGCCGATCTCGGTGTCCGGCTACCACATCCGGGAGGCCGGCTCGACCGCCGCGCAGGAGCTCGCCTACACGCTGGCCGACGGCTTCGCCTACGTCGAGCTGGGGCTCTCCCGCGGCCTGGACGTCGACGTCTTCGCCCCCGGGCTGTCGTTCTTCTTCGACGCGCACATCGACTTCTTCGAGGAGATCGCCAAGTTCCGCGCCGCCCGGCGGATCTGGGCCCGGTGGCTGCGCGACGTCTACGGCGCGCGCACCGAGAAGGCCCAGCAGCTGCGCTTCCACACCCAGACCGCCGGGGTCTCGCTGACCGCCCAGCAGCCGGACAACAACATCGTCCGGACGACGGTCGAGGCGCTGGCCGCGGTGCTGGGTGGCACCAACTCGCTGCACACCAACGCCCTCGACGAGGTGCTCGCCCTGCCCAGCGCCAAGGCCGCCCAGATCGCGCTGCGCACGCAGCAGGTGATCGCCGAGGAGACCGGGGTGGCCAACGTCGCAGACCCGCTCGGGGGCTCCTGGTACGTCGAGGCGCTCACCGACGCGCTCGAGGCCCAGGCCGAGGAGACCTTCACCCGGATCCGGGAGATGGGGCCCGACGGCACCATGACCGGCGGCATCCTGCGCGGCATCGAGGACGGCTGGTTCACCGGCGAGATCGCCGAGGCCGCGTTCACCTACCAGCGGGCGGTGGAGAAGGGCGAGAAGAAGGTCGTCGGGGTCAACACGCTGACCGGCTCGGTCGACGGGCAGCTGGAGATCCTCCGGGTGAGCCACCAGGTCGAGGCCGACCAGCGGGCCGAGCTGTCCGCCCGGCGGGCGGCGCGGGACGACGACGCGGCCCGGGCGGCGGTGGCCCGGATGGTCGAGGTCGCCCGGACCGGGGAGAACATGGTGCCGGCGATGCTGGACGCCGCCCGGGCCGAGGCGACGCTGGGCGAGATCTGCGACGCCCTGCGCGCGGAGTGGGGCACCTACACCGAGCCCGCCCGGTTCTGACGTACCCGTCGGGCACCCTGCCCGGCATGACCGACCTCGCCGCCCAGCGGCACCACGCCATCGACTACGTCGAGCTGACCGTGCTCGACCTCGCCGAGGCCCAGCGGTTCTACGCCGACGCCTTCGGCTGGGAGTTCACCGCGTACGGCGACTCCTACGCCGGGATCCGCAGCCGGTCCGGCGACGGCGAGGTGGGCGGCCTGGCCCTGGGCACCGACGTGCGCCCGGGCGGCCCGCTGGTGCTGCTCTGGTCCGCGGACCTCGACCGCACCCTCGCGGCCGTCGAGTCCGCCGGTGGCCGCGTCGTCCAGGGGCCCTACGGCTTCCCGGGTGGACGGCGGTTCCACTTCAGCGACCCGAGCGGCAACGAGCTGGGGGTCTGGTCGCCCGCCTGAGGCCGCTCGGGCGGCCCGGCGACGCGCCCGGACGGGCGGTGGGATGATCGAGGTCATGCAGCCCAACCGACCCGCTCGTACCGATCCCCGCGCCGCTGCCCAGCAGGCCCGGATGGCGGCGTCGCTGGCCGGTGCGGTCGACCTCGCCGCGGTCCAGGCGCGCAACGAGGCGGCGGCCCGCGCCGCGGCCGCCCCGCCGCCGAGCGCCGCGGCCCCCGCTGGTGCACCGGGCAGCGCCGTCGTCGACGTCACCGAGGCGACCTTCCAGTCCGAGGTGCTCGACCGCTCCTTCCAGGTGCCCGTCGTGCTCGACCTGTGGGCCGAGTGGTGCGGCCCGTGCAAGCAGCTCTCGCCGGTGCTCGAGCGGCTGGCCACCGAGGGCGCCGGCTCCTGGGTGCTGGCCAAGGTCGACGTCGACGCCAACCCGGCGCTGGCCCAGGGCCTGCGCGTGCAGGGCATCCCCGCGGTCAAGGCCGTCTGGCAGGGGCAGCTGGTCGCCGAGTTCACCGGCGCGATCCCCGAGGAGCAGGCCCGCCAGTTCGTCACCGAGCTCGTCGCCGCCACCTCCGGCGGTGCCGTGCCCGGGGCCGACGGCGAGGCCGGGGAGGCCGCCGAGGCGGAGGACCCCCGGCTGGACGAGGCGGAGGCCGCGCTGGACCGCGGTGACCTGGCCGCCGCCGAGGCCGCCTACCGCGGCATCCTGGACGCCGAGCCCGACCACCCGGTCGCCGGCCTGGCGCTGCGCCAGGTGCAGCTGTTCCGCCGCGCCGAGGAGGCCGGGCCCGACGCCCTCGCCGCTGCGCAGGCCGCGCCGGACGACGTCACCGCCCAGACCCGCGCCGCGGACTTCCTGCTCGGCACCGGCGACGTCGACGGTGCCTTCGCGCTCCTGCTCGACGTGGTGCGCCGCACCGCCGGCGAGGACCGGGACACCGCCCGCAAGCACCTGGTGGAGCTGTTCGACGTCGTCGGCGAGGACGACCCCCGGGTCGGCCCCGCCCGCCGCGCCCTGATGACCGCCCTGTTCTGAGAGGACCGTCCACCGACGGCCGGGTCCGTTGCGAGGCCCGGCCGTCGGAGGATCAGGCCCCGATGTCGCAGGCGGCGAGGCCTTCGAACACGCCGCTGCGGAACACGTCGACCAGCTGGAAGCCGGTGAGCCCGCTGTCGGCGAGGACCTCGGGGTCGTCGCTGTACTCCAGCAGGAACGACACGCTCTCGTCGGCGTCGCCGGGGGAGATGCTCAGCACCGTGCTCTGCCCGTTGAGCACCCCGGCGGTGAACGCGCCGACCAGGCAGACGGCGGAGCGGATGGCGTCCTCGTCGTCGGTCGACAGCCCGAGCTGGTCGCGGACGGCCAGCCCGTAGGGGATGCCGATCGCCGTCATGACCGCGTAGTCACCGCCGGCCTCGCTGGCGTACACCGGCTCGGTCAGGTCGGTCTGGTCGAAGGCGACCGTGCGGTCGTCGGGGCAGTACACGAGGTCGGTCTCGGGCTGCTCGCCACCGCACTCCGGGGCCTCGCCCTCGAACGGCTCCAGCGTCGGGGCCTGGAACTCCTCGCCGAGCTGGTCGAGCGCGGCCTGGAAGAACTCCGCGAACCCGTCCGGGGCGAACAGGTCGACCGTCTGCTCGTAGGGCGCGTTGCCGCCGGTGGCGATGTCGGCGTCGCTGAACTCGCCCTGGGTGTAGGGGCGGTCCTGGCCGAACTCGTCGCGGCACGCCGTCGGGCCGTCGTCGAAGCCCTGCTGGAAGGCCGACACGCGGTCGAAGTACGAGCCGTGCGCCTCGCCCTCGTTGAGCCCGGTGCCGACCGGGTCGCGGAGCAGCAGGTAGCCGCGCAGCACGTCGTCCAGCTCGGCCGGGCGGATGGTGTTGTGCGGGGCGTTGCCGTCGGCGACCCACCGGGTCCAGGTGCCGGCGAAGCAGTCCGCCTGGGTCTCGATGGCGATCGACGCCTGGAACGGGTAGCCGACCCGGCCCTGCACGGCGTGCCCGAACTCGTGGGCCATCACCAGCGCCGGGATGAACCGGCCGTAGCCCTCGCTGCTCCCGTCGCCGAAGGCCAGCTCGTCGAGGAAGGCCCGGTCGTACTGGATGGCGTCGCCGTTGGGGTAGTCGCCGCTGGCGCTGCAGTAGAAGGCGTTGTCCTCCACCGACTCCGGTGGCTCGCCGCAGCCGATCTGCCCGTTGGGGTACTGCGCGGGGTCGACGTCGGCCGGGTCGACGGAGTAGTAGCCGCCGGCCAGCGGGGTGAAGTCCTGGTCGAACGTCGGCGGGAACTGCTCGTCCCAGTAGGTGTTCAGGTCGGCGAGGGCGTTGCGGGCGATCCGGTCGACGTCGCCGTCGGACGCACCGGCGATCGGGAACTCCTCGGGCGTGACGTCGCCGGCGATGCCGGACGCCGGGCTCCCGTCGCCGTCGATGAGCGTGACCGCGCACCCGGTGAGCAGGGTGGAGCCGACGACGACGCCCACGGCGGCACGCAGCAGGGCCCGGCGGGGCGAGGCGGACATGGGCTCCCGATCGGTCGGGCCGCCGTTCCCGGCGGCAGGGTCTCCATCCTGCCGGACCCGGGGCGGACCGGCGACGGGTCCGGCCCGGGGCAGCGGAGCCCCGGCCGGGGAGGACGGCGAACGGGGCGGGGCCGGTGGGCCCCGCCCCGTTCGGCGGTCAGTGCTCGGTGGAGGTGTCGACCTCGGCGGGCTGGAGCCCGGAGCCCGGGCCCTCGGCGAGCCCGGAGGCCTCGGCCGCCGCGGTGTGCGCGGGGTCGCTGGGCTCCCCGTCGTCGGGCAGCTCGGGCTCGGGGCCCTCGTGCACGAACCACACGGTCGCCAGCGGCGGCGCGGTCAGCGTCGCCGACCACGGCTGGCCGTGCCAGCTCTCCGCGACGGCGTCGACGCCGCCCAGGTTGCCCACCCCCGAGCCGCCGTAGCCCTGGAAGTCGGTGTTGACCAGCTCACGCCACCGGCCGCCGCGGGGCAGCCCGATCCGGTAGTCGACGTGCGGCTGCCCGGAGAAGTTGGCGACGCACGCCAGCACCTGACCGCCCTTGCCGTAGCGCAGGAAGGTCAGCGTGTTCCCGCCGGCGTCGTTGGCGTCGATCCACTGGAAGCCGGCCGGGTCGACGTCCTGGCTCCACAGCGCCTCGGTGTCCTTGTAGACCGTGTTCAGGTCGCGGACCAGGTCCAGGACCCCGCGGTGCGCCGGGTCGTCGAGGTGCCACCAGTCCAGCGAGCGGCTCTCCGCCCACTCCGACAGCTGGCCGAACTCCGAGCCCATGAACAGCAGCTGCTTGCCCGGGTGCGCCCACATGTAGGCCAGGTAGGCGCGCAGGTTCGCCAGCTGCTGCCAGCGGTCACCGGGCATCTTCCGGATCAGCGAGCCCTTGCCGTAGACGACCTCGTCGTGGCTGATCGGCAGCACGTAGTTCTCGGAGAAGGCGTAGACCAGGGAGAACGTGAGCTGGCTGTGGTGGAAGCTGCGGTACACCGGCTGCTTGGCCATGTAGCCCAGCGAGTCGTGCATCCAGCCCATGTTCCACTTGAAGCCGAAGCCCAGCCCGCCCAGGTACGTGGGCCGGGTGACGCCCGGCCAGGCGGTCGACTCCTCGGCGATGGAGACCACGCCGGGCACCTCGCGGTAGAGCGTGGCGTTCATCTCCTGCAGGAACGCGACGGCCTCCAGGTTCTCCCGGCCGCCGTACTGGTTCGGCGTCCACTCCCCGTCGTTGCGGGAGTAGTCCAGGTAGAGCATCGAGGCGACCGCGTCGACCCGGATGCCGTCGACGTGGAACTCCTGGGCCCAGAACAGCGCGTTCGCGACCAGGAAGTTGCGCACCTCGGGGCGGCCGAAGTCGAACACGTAGGTGCCCCAGTCGGGCTGCTCGCCGCGGCGCGGGTCCGGGTGCTCGTACAGCGGGGTGCCGTCGAAGCGGGCCAGCGCCCACTCGTCCTTGGGGAAGTGCGCCGGCACCCAGTCGACGATGACGCCGATGCCGGCCTGGTGGGCGGTGTCGATGAGGTAGCGCAGGTCGTCGGGCGAGCCGAAGCGCGAGGTCGGGGCGTAGTAGGAGGTCACCTGGTAGCCCCACGAGCCGCCGAACGGGTGCTCGGCCAGCGGCATGAACTCCAGGTGGGTGAACCCGGCGTCCTTGACGTAGGCGACGAGCTCGTCAGCCATCTCGCGGTAGGACAGACCCTGCCGCCACGAGCCGGCGTGCACCTCGTAGACGCTCATCGGGCGCTCGTGCCAGCTGCCCTGGGCGCGGCCGGCGAGCCACTCGTCGTCGCCCCACTCGTGGGTGGAGGCGGTGACCACCGACGCGTTGGACGGCGGCACCTCGGTGGCGAACGCCAGCGGGTCGCTCTTCACCCGCCACTGACCGTCGGCGCCGAGCACGTGGAAGCGGTACCGGGTGCCCACCTGGGCGCCGGGCACGAAGATCTCCCAGACGCCGGAGGAGCCCAGCGACCGCATCGGGTAGGCGCGGGCCTCCCAGTAGTCGAAGTCGCCGGTGACCTTCACGCCGCGCGCGTTGGGCGCCCAGACGGCGAAGGAGACGCCGTCCACGCGGCCGCCCGGGGTGTCGTAGCCGCGCACGTGCGCGCCCAGCACGGTCCAGAGCTTCTCGTGCCGGCCCTCGCGGAGGAGGTGCTGGTCGAGCTGGCCGAGGGTGGGCAGCCAGCGGTAGGGGTCGTCGACCAGGTAGGTGTCGGTGCCGCCGGCACCGTCGGGGTAGACGACCTCGATCCGGTAGTCGCCGGGCTGCTGCGGGAGCCGGGCCTCGTACACCCCGCCGCGGAACACCTGCCGGGCCTCGTAGCGGGTGCCGTCCTGGTCGACGACGGCGACCGCGACGGCGTCGGGCCGCAGCGTGCGCACGGCCCAGCCCTCGGGCAGCCGGTGGGCGCCGAGCACGCCGTGCGGGTCGAAGGACCACCCGTCGACGACGGCGGCCAGCGCCTCGTGGTCGACCTCCTGGCCGGCCGGGGTGGCCTCGGCCGGCACCGAGGTGCTCACCGGGGTCTCGCCCTCGGGGAGCGCCTCGACGAGTTCGGTCGCGGCCGGCTCGGGAGCCTGCTCCGGTGCCGGCGGCAGGTCGGTGACCTCGCTGGTGACCAGGTCGGCGGTGGTGACCGCGGCACCGGTGGCCGCGCCGGAGACCTCGCCGGAGACCTCGCCGGGGGCGGTGTCCGCGGCCGGGCTGGTGTCCTCAGCCGGAGCGGTGTCCGCGGCCGGGGCGGCGTCCTCCGACGGCACGTCGACCGGCACCGTGTCGGGCGCCAGCTCGTCACCGGGGTTGGAGGCGGTCTCGGCGGGGGAGCTGCCGCCGGTGCCGGCGTGCTGGCCGTCGGCCGGGACCTGCGGGGTGTTCGGCTCGGCCGGGTCGGGGCTCGGCGGCTCGGGCTGCGGCGCCGAGGGGGCCGACGGGTTGCCGGGCTCGGCGATCGGCGCGGGCGCCACCACCGGGGTGGCGGTCACCTTCTTGGCCGCCTTGCGGGTGCGCTTGGCGGGGGGAGCCGGTGCCTCTGCCGTCGCGTCGGTGGCGGCCGGGGCTGCCTTCTTCGCGGCGGCCTTGCGGGTGCGCTTGGCCGGCGCCTCGGTGGCCGCCTCGACGACCGCGTCGCCCTGCGGCGGGGCGGCCTTCGCAGCCGCGGCCTTGCGGGTGCGCTTGGCCGGCGCGGGGGCGTCGGCCGTGGTCGCCGCCTCGCCCGGTGCTGCGGCGGCCTTCTTCGCCGGGGCCTTCCTGGCAGCTGCCTTGCGGGTCGCCTTCATGGGGGGCGCCGCGTCGCCGTCGGCCGCGGCCTGCACCGCGGCGGTCTTCTCCTCGACGCGGCGGGTGAGCTCGGCCTTGTCGGCCGGCTGCTCGGGGGTGTCGGTGCCCGGCGGCTGGGTGTCGTCGATCGTCATGGGGTCCCTCCAGGTACTTCGGTCGTCCGGGTCGGTCGGGCCGCGGTGCGGGGTGGGGGCACCGGGTCCTTCTTCAGTCGCCGGAGGTCAACCGGGACAACGAGCTCAGCGGGATCATCAGCCAGTGCGGGCGATTGCGCGCCTCGTAGACGCACTCGTACACCGCCTTGTCGGCCTCGAAGGCCCGCAGCAGCGCGGATTCGCTCGACAGTGTGACGCCTCCGGCGGCGGCCGAGTAGCCCTCGCAGAACGCCGTCCGGTTGCGCTCGGCCCACTCCTGCGCGCGGTAGGCGCGCTGCGGGTCGCCGGGCTGCTCGACGAGCATGTGCCGGGCGGCGTAGTCGAAGGACCGCAGCATCCCGGCGACGTCGCGCAGCGGGGTGTCCAGCTCGCGGCGCGCGGCCAGCGGCCGGGCCGGCTCACCCTCGAAGTCCAGCACGATCCAGCCGGTCGTGGTGCGCAGCACCTGGCCCAGGTGCAGGTCGCCGTGCACCCGCTGGCGGACCACCGGCTCGTCGGTGCCGGCCACCGCGGCGTAGAGCGCCCGCAGGGCGTCGGCGTGCTCGGCCAGGTCGGGGACGACGGCGAGCGCCGCCTCCAGCCGCTCGGTCATCTGCCCGGCCAGCGCGGCGTACCAGTCGCGGTCGGCGGTCTCGGTGGGCAGCACCTGGGCGAGGTCGGCGTGCACCGAGGCGGTGGCCTCGCCCAGCCGCTCGCTCTCCCCGGCGAAGTCGCCGCCCACCTCGTCGGCGTGCAGGTCGGCCTCGGCGTAGAGGTCGCGCACGCTGGAGGTGGCCAGCCGCCAGCCGTCGCTGGCGTTGGGCACGAAGGTCTGCAGCATCGCGACGGTGGCCGGCTCGCCGCCGGCCGGGTCGTCGATCTCGATGTGCCCGAGCAGCGGCGCGATGTGCTTGTTCTCGGTGCGCCGCAGCGCGTCGTGGATCTCGACGTCCGGGTTCAGCCCGGGCTCGAGCCGGCGGAAGAGCTTCATGATCGCGGTCTCGCCGTAGACCAGCGAGGTGTTGCTCTGCTCGGTCGAGATGACGTCGCCGGGCAGCCCCTCGGGGATGTAGGCGACCCCGGCCGGGTGGAAGTGCATCGGGCCGACGGTGGAGGCGGCGACCAGGTGGGTGAGCCACGGGACGGTCGCGTCCCGGTCGCGCATCGCGTCGTAGGCGTAGTTCTCACCGTGGGTGCCGGGCACCGCGCCGACGAACGCCGAGGAGAGCTCCTCGGCCGGGGCGTTCCGCCAGGACAGCGGCACCAGGTAGGTCTCGGTCGCGCCGTCGGCGTAGCTGACCCGGACCCGGTGCACCGACAGCGCGGGGTCGGACTGGTCCAGGAAGAAGCCCTCCTCGGCCACCCCGGCCCACTCGCGGCCCTTCCCGCCGAACCACCGCTGACCGGGCATCCAGTCGGCGAGCATGTCGGTCAAGGCAGTCATCAGGCTTCTCCGTGGGTCTGGGTCGGGGTGCCGGTCGTCGGGGCCTCGGCGCCGAGGCCTCCGCTGCCGGCGGGGGCGTCGGTCGCCCCGACCACGCCGGCGTCGAGCAGGGACTGCGCCACGCTGCTGCTGACCGTCGTCTCCCAGCCCTCGTCCTCGTCGGCCGCCGGGGCGGCCGGCTTGGAGAGCTCGAACCAGTAGAAGCCGTGCCCGCCGAGGGTGAGCATGTAGGGGAGGACGCCGATCTGCGGGAACTGCACCCGGCCGGTCAGCTCGACCGGCGTGTAGCCCTCGAAGCGGCGCAGGTCCAGCTCCACCGGCTGCGGGAACCGGGACAGGTTGTTCACGCAGAGCACGACGTCGTCGCCGAACTCGCGCACGAACGACAGCACCGTCGGGTTCCGCGACCCGATCTCGGTGAAGCTGCCGACACCGAAGGTCGGGTGCTGCTTGCGGACCGCGATCATCGTGCGGATCCAGTGCAGCATCGAGTTGGAGTTGCGCAGCTGCGCCTCGACGTTGGTCACCTGGAACCCGTAGACCGGGTCGGCGATCAGCGGCAGGTGCATGCGCTGCGGGTCGGCCGTGGAGAACCCGCCGTTGCGGTCCGGCGTCCACTGCATCGGGGTGCGGACGCCGTCCCGGTCA
Source organism: Modestobacter versicolor (assembly GCF_014195485.1). NCBI lineage: Bacteria > Bacillati > Actinomycetota > Actinomycetes > Geodermatophilales > Geodermatophilaceae > Modestobacter > Modestobacter versicolor. The sequence continues at coordinate 282,131 of NZ_JACIBU010000002.1, read as the reverse complement.
CCGAGCCAGATGTTGTCGCCCATGCCGATCTCGTCGCCGTAGTACATGACCGGCGAGCCCGGCAGCGACAGCAGCAGCGCGGTGAACAGCTCGAGGGTGTCGATGTCGTTGTCCAGCAGCGGGGCCAGCCGCCGGCGGATGCCGATGTTGGCCTTCATCCGGGGGTCCTTGGCGTACTCCCCCCACATGTAGTCCCGCTCCTCGTCGGTGACCATCTCCAGGGTCAGCTCGTCGTGGTTGCGGAGGAAGACGCCCCACTGGCAGTTCTCCGGGATGGCCGGCGTCTGGGCCATGATCTCCGAGATCGGGAAGCGCTGCTCCCGCCGCACGGCCATGAACAGGCGCGGCATCACGGGGAAGTGGAAGGCCATCTGGCACTCGTCGCCGTCCTCGCCGAAGTACTCGACGACGTCGGCCGGCCACTGGTTCGCCTCGCACAGCAGCACCCGGTCCGGGTACTCGGCGTCGACGACCTTGCGGACCTTCTTGAGGAACTCGTGGGTGCGGGGGAGGTTCTCGCAGTTGGTCCCCTCCTCCTCGAACAGGTACGGGACGGCGTCGAGCCGGAAGCCGTCGATGCCGAGGTCCAGCCAGAAGCGCAGGGCGTCGATGATCGCCTCCTGCACCTTCGGGTTCTCGAAGTTCAGGTCGGGCTGGTGGCTGAAGAACCGGTGCCAGAAGTACTGCTTGCGCACCGGGTCGAAGGTCCAGTTCGAGCTCTCGGTGTCGACGAAGATGATCCGCGCGTCGGCGTAGCCGGTGTCGTCGTCGGCCCACACGTAGAAGTCGCCGTAGGGGCCGTCGGGGTCGCTGCGGCTGGCCTGGAACCAGGGGTGCTGGTCCGAGGTGTGGTTCATGACGAAGTCGATGATCATCCGCATGCCCCGCGCGTGGCTCTCGGCGATCAGCTCCTTGAAGTCCTCGATGTCGCCGAACTCCGGCAGCACCGCGGTGTAGTCGCTGACGTCGTAGCCGCCGTCGCGCAGCGGCGAGGCGAAGAACGGCGGCAGCCAGAGGCAGTCGACGCCCAGCCACTGCAGGTAGTCGAGCTTCCCGATCATGCCGCGCAGGTCGCCGATGCCGTCGGCGTTGCTGTCGGCGAAGCCGCGGACGAGCACCTCGTAGAAGACGGCGCGCTTGAACCACTCGGGGTCGCTGCCCGGAGGGGGCAGCGTCGACTGCTCGCCCGCGCCGGCGGTCGACTGGGCGGGGACGGGGAGGGTCATGGGGAAGGGTCCTCGCTCACTGGGCTTGGGTGGTGTGTCCCGCGGCCTGCCTGCAGGGCCCCGCCGCGAGCGTGCGAGTGGTGGGGGGCAGGCAGGCCCTTCGTCTACGCGGCCGGCGGGATCGGGGTGTGCCGGCTGCGGTGCACGGTGAACACGTGGGCCGGCTCCCGGTAGGGGTCCAGCTCGACGTAGTTCTGCTGGCCCCAGTCGTAGCGGGCGCCGGTGATCTCGTCGGTGACGGCGAACCGGTCCGACCAGTCCAGCCCGAGGGCCGGCATGTCCAGCGCCGTCGTCCCGATCTGGGTGTAGCTGCTGTTCAGCGAGACCACCACGAGCACGGCGTCGTCCGAGGCCGGGTCGGTCTTGGAGAAGACGAGCAGGTTGGGGTTGTCGACCGCGTGGAACCGCAGCGTGCGCAGCTGCTGCAGCGCCGGGTGCGCCCGGCGGACCTCGTTGAGCCGGCGCAGGTACGGCGCCAGCGTGCGGCCCGAGGCATCGGCGGCAGCCCAGTCGCGCGGCCGCAGCTGGAACTTCTCGGTGTCCAGGTACTCCTCGCTGCCCGGCCGCAGGCCCACGTGCTCGAAAAGCTCGTAGCCGGAGTAGACGCCCCAGGTGGGGCTCATCATCGAGGCGAGCACCGCGCGGATCTTGAACATCGGCGGGCCGCCGACCTGCAGCGACTCGTGCAGGATGTCCGGGGTGTTCACGAAGAAGTTGGGCCGCATGTAGTGCGAGGCGGCGACCAGCTCGCGGCCGTACTCCTCCAGCTCCCACTTCTCCGTGCGCCAGGTGAAGTAGGTGTAGCTCTGGGTGAAGCCGACCCGGGCGAGCTGGTGCATCATCGCCGGCCGGGTGAACGCCTCGGCCAGGAAGAGCACGTCCGGCTCGGTCTTCTTGACCTCCCAGATCAGCCAGTGCCAGAAGTTCAGCGGCTTGGTGTGCGGGTTGTCGACCCGGAAGATGCGCACCCCGGCGGCGGTCCAGTGCCGCACGACCCGCAGCACCTCGGCGTAGAGGCCCTCGGGGTCGTTGTCGAAGTTGATCGGGTAGATGTCCTGGTACTTCTTCGGCGGGTTCTCCGCGTAGGCGATCGTGCCGTCGGGCTTGGTGGTGAACCACTCCGGGTGCTCGCGGACCCACGGGTGGTCCGGGGTCGCCTGCAGCGCGAGGTCGAGGGCGACCTCCATGCCGAGCTCGCGGGTGCGGTCGACGAAGGCGCGGAAGTCCTCCAGCGTGCCCAGCTGCGGGTGGACGGCGTCGTGCCCGCCCTCCTCGCTGCCGATCGCCCACGGTGAGCCGACGTCGTCGGGGTGGGCCACCAGGGTGTTGTTCTTGCCCTTGCGGTTGGTGTGGCCGATCGGGTGGATCGGCGGCAGGTAGACGACGTCGAAGCCCATCCCGGCGATCGCGGGGAGCCGCTCGGCGGCCTGCGCGAAGGTGCCGTGGGTGGGCGTGCCACCGACGACCGGCCCCTCCGAGCGGGGGAAGAACTCGTACCAGGAGCCGTACAGCGCGCGCGGCCGGTCGACCCACAGCTCCACCTCCGGCGAGCCGGTGACCAGGCGGCGCACCGGGTGCGCGGTGAGCACCTGCTGCAGCGCGGGGGACAGCGCCGGGGCGATCCGGGCGGTGAGCTCGCGGTCGGTGTCGCGCAGCGCGGCGGCCGCGGCGGTGAGCGCCTCGCGGTGCTCCTCGGGCGCGGAGCCGGCGACCTCCTCCAGCAGCCGGGCGCCGGACTCCAGGTCGTTGGCCAGCTCCTCGGGGCCCTGGCCGGCCTCCACCTTGACCTCCACGTCGTGGTGCCAGGTGCCCAGCGGGTCGTCCCAGGCCTCGACGCGGTAGGTCCACAGGCCCTCGCGGTCGGGGACCACGGTCGCGGCCCAGCGGTCGGGCTCCGGCCCGAACTTGGCCATCCGCACCAGCTGCGGGGTGGCGGCCTCGCCACCGGGCCCGGCGGGCGGGGTGAGCACGACGTCGGCGTTGACGGCGTCGTGGCCCTCGCGGAAGACGGTGGCGGTGATCGGCAGGTGCTCGCCGACCACGGCGCGGGTCGAGAACGACCCGCACGACACGACGGGGGCGACATCGGAGATGCCGAGGCGGAGGTCAGGGCGGCCAGTCATCGCGGCAACGCTATCCAGATCGCCAGCTGCGCACACGTCGGCGGGGGAAGCGCTCAACCGGGAGGGGGAGTGGCGGCTGGGGCGGGAGGGACCCGGCGTGGGTCCACAGGAGCCCTCCGCCGGCCCTGGACGTGAGCGCGGTCACGGATAGGGTCCGGGAGGTGCGAGCCCTCCGCAGACTCACCGTCCGAGCGTCCCTCCCCGAGGCCCTGCGGCCGCTGTCGCAGCTGGTCACCAACCTGCGCTGGTCGTGGCACCCGGAGACCCGTGACCTCTTCGAGGCGCTGGACCCCGAGCTGTGGGACAGCTGCGGCGGCGACCCGGTGACGGTGCTGGGGGAGGTGTCCGCCGAGCGGCTGGCCATGCTGGCCGACGACCCGGCCTTCCTGCAGCGGCTCCAGGCGGTCGCCGACGACCTGAACACCTACCTCGACGCCCCGCACTGGTACCAGTCGCTGGGGGAGGAGGCGCCGGCCACGATCGCCTACTTCTCCGCCGAGTTCGGCATCACCGAGGTGCTCCCGCAGTACTCGGGCGGGCTGGGCATCCTGGCCGGCGACCACCTCAAGGCCGCCTCCGACCTCGGCGTCCCGCTGGTGGGGGTCGGGCTGCTCTACCGCGCGGGCTACTTCTCCCAGAGCCTGTCGCCCGACGGCTGGCAGCTCGAGCACTACCCGGCGCTCGACCCGCACGGCCTGCCGCTGAAGCTGCTGCGCGACGCCGACCGCAACGCCGTGGTGATCACCGTCCCGCTGCCCGAGGGCCGCACCCTCTCCGCGCACGTCTACCGCGCCCAGGTCGGCCGGGTGCAGCTGCTGCTGCTCGACAGCGACATCGAGGAGAACGCCCCCGCCGAGCGGCTGGTCACCGACCGGCTCTACGGCGGCGGCGAGGACCACCGGCTCCGCCAGGAGATGCTGCTGGGCATCGGCGGCGTGCGGGCGCTGCGGGCGTACTGCTCGCTCACCGGCACCCCGCAGCCGGAGGTCTTCCACGCCAACGAGGGGCACGCCGGGTTCCAGGGCGTGGAGCGGATCCGCGAGCTCACCGAGTCGCACGGGCTGTCCTTCGCCGAGGCGCTGCAGGCGGTGCGCGGTGGCACGGTGTTCACCACCCACACGCCGGTGCCGGCCGGCATCGACCGGTTCCCCCGGGCCCTCATCGAGCGCTACTTCGCCGGGTTCGGCGTCCCGGTCGACCAGCTGCTGCCGCTGGGCGCCGAGGAGGACCCGAGCAAGTTCAACATGGCGCACATGGGCCTGCGGCTGGGGCAGCGGGCCAACGGCGTGAGCCAGCTGCACGGCCACGTCAGCCGCGACATGTTCGGCGCCCTGTGGCCGGGCTTCGACCCCGACGACGTCCCGATCGGCTCGATCACCAACGGTGTGCACGCCCCGACCTGGACGGCGCGCGAGCTGGTCGAGCTGGGCACCCAGACCACCAGCCAGGGCGACCCGGCCACCGTGCAGGGCGACGTCCACTTCGACGGCGTCGACCGGATCGACGCCGGCGAGCTGTGGCGCACCCGCCGGCTGCTGCGCGGCCGGCTGGTCGAGGAGGTCCGGCGCCGGGTGCGGGCCACGGCGCTGTCCCGCGGCGCGGCCGAGGCCGAGCTGGGCTGGACCGAGAGCGCGTTCGACCCCGACGTCCTCACCATCGGGTTCGCCCGGCGGGTGCCGTCCTACAAGCGGCTGACGCTGATGCTCCGCGACCCCGACCGGCTCAGGGCGCTGCTGCTGGACGACGAGCGGCCGATCCAGCTGGTCATCGCCGGCAAGAGCCACCCGGCCGACGACGGCGGCAAGCAGCTGATCCAGCAGATGGTGAAGTTTGCCGACGACCCGGCGATCCGGCACCGCATCGCGTTCCTGCCCAACTACGACATCGGCATGGCGCGCTACCTGTACTGGGGCTGCGACGTGTGGCTGAACAACCCGCTGCGGCCGCTGGAGGCGTGCGGCACGTCGGGGATGAAGTCCGCGCTCAACGGCGGGCTGAACCTCTCCATCCGCGACGGCTGGTGGGACGAGTGGTTCGACGGCCAGAACGGCTGGGCGATCCCGACCGCCGACGGCGTGGCCGACCCCGACCGGCGGGACGAGGTCGAGGCCCAGGCGATCTACGAGCTGCTGGACCGCCAGGTGCTGCCGCGCTTCTACGAGGTCGACCACGACGGCATACCCACCCGCTGGGTGGAGATGGTCCGGGACACCCTGCGCGAGACCGGCCCCAAGGTGCTCGCCACCCGGATGGTGCGCGACTACGTGGAGCAGCTCTACGTCCCCGCGGCCGGCTCGGCCCGCACCATGGCCGCCGGCGGGTACGAGGCGGCGTGCCACGAGGCGACCTGGCGCGCGCACCTGCTCGACCACTGGCACGGGGTGCGGGTGGCGCACGTCGAGGCGACCGGGGTGGGCGAGACCCCGGAGATCGGTGGCGGCATCGACCTGCGGGCGGAGGTGGAACTGCCCGGGCTGTCGCCGGCCGACGTCCTCGTCGAGGCCGCCTTCGGCCGGGTGGACGACGCCGACGGGCTGCACCAGGTGACCACCGTGCCGATGCAGCACGACGGCACCGAGGGCTCCCGCCACTGGTTCACCGCCACCGTGCCGCTGACCCGCACCGGGGCCTTCGGCTACACCGTCCGGGTGCTGCCGCACTCGGCGAACGCGGCAGTGCCGGCCGAGCTGGGGGTCGTCGTCAACGCCTGATGGAGGAGCCGTCCAGCCCTCTGGGACGGATGAGGCGAGTGTGCCGGCCGGTGACGCTCCGCGCACGGACGACGCCCGTCGGTCGCGGAACGGCTGCGTCGGGTGTGACGGCTGGTACAGGTCGTGCGCAACAGGCTGATGTCGTGGCGTGCCACGCCGTCCGCAGGGCACCGGATGTGCCTGCACGTCATTAGGCTGGCCGTCATGCCCGACCGCTGTGAGGTGCTCCCCGGAGACTCTGTCGTCGCCCGACGTGGCGGCGGCCTGCTGTGGGTCGACGCCCCCGGGTCGCCGGCGCTGGTGGCGGCCCTGCACGCCTGCCTGGGCGTCACCGGCCCCGGCGCCGACCGCGTGCTGGCCGCTGTCGCCGGCTCGGTGACCCGGCTCGCCGACGGCCCGGCGTCCTTCGCGCTGGTGCTCGCCGACACCGCGGGGGGCACCGGAGCCGGTGTCGCGCTGTGGTCCGGCAAGGGCCAGCCCGCCGTCGACGGCGTCCCGGTGTCCGGCTCGGCGGTCGACGGCTGCACGCTCGCCTCCGGCTTCTCCCTCGGCCAGACCCTCTACGTCGGCCCCGGCCAGCCCGCTGCCGCGATGCCGCCGGGCGTCGCCCTCGACCTCGTCGAGGGCACCGTGCCCGGCTCGGGCGCGCTGCTCCAGCTGGCTGCCGCGGCCGCCTCCCCGTCCGTCGCCGTCCCGCCGGCCACCTCGCTGCCCAGCGGTGAGTCCTTCACCGCCGGTTCCGACGCGGGCTTCGGCAACTCCGGGCGGATCTCCGACCAGCCGGTCGGCCAGGGTGGCGAGCAGACCGCGTTCTGGCGGCCCGAGCCGCCGGCCGCGCCGGTGCTGCGCTTCGACGACGGCATGGTCGTCACCGTCGACGAGGACCTGGTGCTCGGCCGCCGTCCCGACGGCCACGACCTGGTGACCAGCGGCAACGCGCGCCCGGTCCCGATCGCCGACACCCAGAACGTGCTGTCGTCGGCCCACGCCGCGATCCAGCGCGCCGGCCGGGAGGTCTCGCTGACCGACCTCGGCTCGCTCAACGGCACCCACGTCGCCGGCCCGGAGGCCACCGAGTGGACCCAGCTCGAGCCGGGTGTCCCGCACCCGCTCGCCGACGGCGACCGCCTGCTGCTGGGCTGGACCGTCATCACCTTCGAGCAGACGCCCGAGTAACGAGAAGGACCCCCTCTCCCCCCACCCCTCGCGAGCTCGGGGTGGGTCCCTGAGAGGGGGCCGTTCCAGCACGTCACCTGAGCGACCCCCGTGCCGACGGCACGGGGGTCGCGTCGTCTCAGTCGGCGTGCGGGACGGGGACCGGGGTGCGCAGCACGCGCATCGCCCAGACCGACCGGCCGGGCAGCTGCACCGCGCCCGGCGGGAGGGCGGTGGGCTGCGGCGGAGCGCCGGTCGGGTACTCGGTGGCCAGCACCAGCTCGTAGCCGTCACCCCAGGGGGCGCCCGGCAGGACGACGTCCACCGCGTCCGGGCCGGCGTGCAGCCAGACCAGCCACGAGTCGCCGGCGACCGGCCGGCCGCGCTCGTCGCGGTGCCTCAGTCCCCGCCCGTCGAGGTACATGCCGATCGTCTGCAGGTCGGTGTCGAACCAGTCGCGGTTGGTCAGCTGCTCGCCGTCCGGGGCGAACCAGGCCAGGTCCTTGGTCCGGCCGGACCCGGGCACCTCGGTGCCGGGGATCTCGGTGCCCTCGAAGAACGCCTCCTGGCGCAGCGCGGGGGAGCTGCGGCGCAGCGCCACCGCCCGCGAGACGAAGGTCCACAGGTCGGCGTCGATCGCGGCCCAGTCCAGCCAGGAGACCTCGTTGTCCTGGCAGTAGGCGTTGTTGTTGCCGCCCTGGGTGCGGCCCAGCTCGTCGCCGGCGGTGAGCATCGGGACGCCGGTGGACAGCAGCAGCGTGGCCAGGTGGTTGCGCACCTGGCGGGCGCGCAGCTCCTGCACCGCGGGGTCGTCGGTCGGGCCCTCGACCCCGCTGTTCCAGTTCCGGTTGTGGCTCTCGCCGTCCCGGTTCTCCTCGCCGTTGGCCTCGTTGCGCTTGCGCTCGTAGGCGACCAGGTCGGCCATGGTGAAGCCGTCGTGGGCGGTGACGAAGTTGACCGAGGCGAACGGGCGGCGGCCGTCGGAGCGGTAGAGGTCCGAGGAGCCGGTCAGCCGGTAGGCGAGGTCCCGGACGCCGACCTTGGCGCCGGACCACACGTCGCGCACGGTGTCGCGGTACTTGCCGTTCCACTCCGTCCACGGCGGCGGGAAGTTGCCGACCTGGTAGCCGCCCTCGCCGACGTCCCAGGGCTCGGCGATCAGCTTCACCGTGCTGACCACCGGGTCCTGGTGCACCACGTCGAAGAACGCCGACAGCCGGTCGACGTCGTGGAAGGAGCGGGCCAGGGCGGAGGCGAGGTCGAAGCGGAACCCGTCGACGTGCATCTCGGTGACCCAGTACCGCAGCGAGTCCATCAGCAGCGCGAGCACCGGCGGGCGGCGGACGTCGAGGGTGTTCCCGCAGCCGGTGTAGTCGGTGTACCGGGAGCGGTCGCCGCCGCCGAGCCGGTAGTAGCCGCCGTTGTCGATGCCCTTGAACGACAGCGTGGGCCCGGTGTGGTCGCCCTCGGCCGTGTGGTTGTAGACGACGTCGAGGATCACCTCGATGCCCGCGGCGTGCAGCGCCTTGACCATCGCCTTGAACTCGGTGACCTGCCCGCCGCGCGACCCGGCCGAGCTGTAGGCGGCGTGCGGGGCGAAGTAGCCCAGCGTGTTGTAGCCCCAGTAGTTGGTCAGGTCGCGGCGGAGCAGGTGTGGCTCGCTCACGAAGTGGTGCACCGGCAGCAGCTCGACGGCGGTCACGCCGAGGGAGATCAGGTGCTCGACGAACGCCGGGTGGGCCAGCCCGGCGTAGGTGCCACGCAGCGCCGGCGGGACGTCGGGGTGGCGCATCGTCGCGCCCTTGACGTGCACCTCGTAGATGACGGTGTCCGACCAGGGGGTGCGCAGCAGCTCGTCGCCGCCCCACGGGAACGAGTCGTGGATGACCACCCCGCGCGGCACGAACGGCGCCGAGTCGGCCGGGTCGGGGGAGCTCGGGTCGCGGGGGTCCCAGCCGAACAGCGCCTCGTCGAGCACCAGCTCGCCGTCGACCGCGCGGGCGTAGGGGTCCAGCAGCAGCTTCGCCGGGTTGTACCGGGCGCCCGAGGCCGGGTCGTAGGGGCCGTGCACCCGGTAGCCGTAGCGCTCGCCGGGGCCGACGCCGGGCAGCCGGCCGTGCCACACCTGGTGCGTCGTCTCCTGCAGCCGCTCCCGGTGCTCGGTGCCGTCGGCGTCGAACAGGCACAGGTCGACGGCCGACGCGCCGGCCGACCAGAGCGCGAAGTTGGTGCCGGTGCCGTCCCAGTGCGCGCCCAGCGGCGCCGCGTGCCCGGGCCACACCTCGACCGGCCGGCTGCTCCTCGATGACTCCACCCGGGCATCGTGCCCGACCGGCGGCGCGCCGTCCTGCAGCCCGCCGCCCGTGACGCCCGGCGGGTTGGTTGGATGGGCGGCGTGTGGACAGAGCCGGTCGTCGAGATCCGCGGTGTGGACGTCGTCCGGGGCGAGGCGCACCTGCTGCGCGGCGTCGACTGGACGGTCCGGCCCGACGAGCGGTGGGTGCTGCTCGGTCCCAACGGCGCGGGCAAGACGACGCTGCTGCAGCTGGCGTCGGCGCAGATGCACCCCACCCGGGGCGAGGTCCGGATCCTGGGGGAGACCCTCGGCGCGGTCGACGTGTTCGAGCTGCGCCCGCGGATCGGGCTGACCAGCGCCGCGCTCGCCCAGCGGATCAACCCCAGCGAGCGGGTCGGCGACATCGTGGTCAGCGCCGGGTACGCCGTCGTCGGCCGGTGGCGGGAGCGCTACGACGTCCACGACCTCACCCGCGCGGCGGTGCTCATGCAGCAGTGGGGCGTGGCCCGGATGGCCCACCGCCCGTTCGGCACGCTGTCGGAGGGCGAGCGCAAGCGCACCCAGATCGCCCGCGCGCTGATGACCGACCCGGAGCTGCTGCTGCTCGACGAGCCCGGCGCCGGGCTGGACCTCGGCGGCCGCGAGGACCTGGTCACCCGGCTGTCCGACCTGGCCCGCGACCGCTACGCCCCGGCCCAGGTGCTGGTCACCCACCACGTCGAGGAGATCCCCCCGGCCTACACCCACGCGCTGCTGCTGCGCGGCGGTGAGGTGGTGGCCGCGGGGCCGGCCGACGAGGTGCTGACCGCACCGCTGCTCTCCGACGCCTTCGGCGTCCCGCTGGAGGTCCAGCGCGAGCGCGGCCGGTTCAGCGCCCGGCGCGCCGCCTAAGGTCAGCAGCCGGACACCGACGTCCCACCCGAGTTCACGGAGGCCCGGCATGGCAGCGCCCGAGTTCGTCACCCTGCAGGTCGAGGACGGGGTCGGCACGATCCGGCTGGACCGCCCGAAGATGAACGCGATCGACGAGCAGCTGCACCGCGAGGTGCGGGCCGCCGCCCTGCAGGCCACCGAGGACGCCGCGGTGCGCGCCGTCGTGCTGTACGGCGGTGAGCGGGTGTTCGCCGCCGGCGCCGACATCAAGGCGATGTCCCAGCTGACCGGGGCGAGCATGGTCGCCTGGGGCCGCGAGCTCACCGCGTCGTTCACCGCGGTCGCCCGCATCCCCAAGCCGGTCATCGCCGCGGTCACCGGCTACGCGCTGGGCGGCGGGTACGAGCTGGCGCTGTGCGCGGACTTCCGGGTGCTGGGCACCAACGCCCGGATCGGCCAGCCGGAGATCCAGCTCGGCGTCATCCCCGGCGCCGGCGGCACCCAGCGGCTGGCCCGGCTGGTCGGCCCCGCGAAGGCCAAGGACCTGGTCTTCACCGGCCGGCACGTGGCCGCGGAGGAGGCGCTGGAGATGGGGCTCGCCGACGCCGTCGTCCCGGACGACGAGGTGTACCCGACCGCCGTCGCGATGGCCCGCAAGTTCGCCGCCGGCCCGCCGCTGGCGCTGGCCGCGGCCAAGCGGGCGATCGACGAGGGCCTGGACGGGCCGCTGGCCGCCGGGCTGGAGCTGGAGAGCCGGCTGTTCGCCGAGCTGTTCGACACCGAGGACCAGAAGACCGGGATGGCCTCGTTCCTGGAGAGCGGCCCGGGCAAGGCGACCTTCTCCGGTCGCTGAGGGCTGCCGTGGCCCACGGGTGGCGCGGGCGGTGGGGGATCATGCCCCGGTGATCGCCGCCCCCTCCGACATCGACCGTTCCGACCTCGCCGGCCGGGCGTGGCTCGAGCGCGCGGTCGCGCTGGTCGAGGCCGACGCCCACCGCTCCGCCGACACCCACCTGCTCGTGCACCCGCTGCCCGCCGAGTGGGGCATCGACCTCTACCTCAAGGACGAGTCGACCCACCCGACCGGCAGCCTCAAGCACCGGCTGGCCCGCTCGCTGTTCCTCTACGCGCTGTGCTCGGGCCAGCTGCACGAGGGCAGCACCGTGGTCGAGGCCTCCAGCGGGTCGACCGCGGTGAGTGAGGCCTACTTCGCCCGGATGCTCGGGCTGCCGTTCGTGGCGGTGATGCCGGCCACGACCAGCGCGGAGAAGGTCGCGCTGATCGAGTTCCACGGCGGGCGCTGCCACCTGGTCGCCGATGCCGGCAGCGTCTACGACGAGGCCCGGCGGATCGCCGCCGAGACCGGCGGGCACTACCTGGACCAGTTCACCAACGCCGAGCGGGCCACCGACTGGCGCGGCAACAACAACATCGCCGAGTCGGTGTTCGACCAGCTGGCCCGCGAGCGGCACCCGGTGCCGGAGTGGGTCGTCGTCGGCGCCGGCACCGGCGGCACCAGCGCGACCATCGGCCGGTACCTGCGCTACCGCCGGCTGCCCACCCGGCTGGCGGTCGTCGACCCGGAGGGCTCGGCGTTCTTCCCCGGCTGGCGTGACGCGGACCCGGCGACCACCGGCCGCGGCTCCCGGATCGAGGGCATCGGCCGGCCCCGGGTCGAGCCGTCGTTCGTGCCGACGATCGTCGATCGGATGGTGTGCGTGCCCGACGCCGCCTCGCTCGCGGCGATGCGGCACCTGGAGCGGGTGACCGGGCGGCGGGCCGGCGGCTCGACCGGCACCAACCTGTGGGGTGCCTTCGCCCTCATCGCGGAGATGCTCGCCGCCGGGCGCACCGGCAGCGTGGTGACCCTCCTGTGCGACGGCGGCGAGCGCTACGCCTGCACGTACTACGACGACGGGTGGGTGGCCGCGCAGGGGCTCGACCTGGCCCCGCACACCGCCACGCTCGAGCACTTCACCCGCACCGGCGAGTGGCCGGCAGCCGGGTGACGGGGGTCACCGGGACCCGCCCTGCCCACCGGGTGTTACCCGGAAGTAACCTCGATGATCGGCAGCGAGGCGGGCGCCGCCCGTGCCACGAGACGACACGGAGGTTGGTCTGACGATGAACATCGTCGTTCTGGTCAAGCAGGTCCCCGACTCCGGCAGCGAGCGGAAGCTGGACCCGTCGGACAACACCGTCGCGCGGGCCACCGCCGACAACGTGATCAACGAGATGGACGAGTACGCCATCGAGGAGGCGCTCACCGTCAAGGAGGCGCAGGGCGGCGAGGTCACGGTGCTGACCGTCGGCCCCGACTCCGCCACCGACGCCATCCGCAAGGCCCTGTCGATGGGCGCGGACAAGGCCGTGCACGTCTCCGACCCGGCCATCCACGGCTCGTGCGCCGTGCAGACCTCGGCGGTGATCGCCGCGGCGCTGTCGCAGCTGGAGTACGACCTGGTGCTGTGCGGCGCCGAGGCCACCGACGCGCAGCTGTCGGTGATGCCGGCGCTGGTGGCCGAGCGGCTGGGCATCCCGCAGCTGTCCGGTGCGCGCAAGCTCACCGTCGAGGGCGGGGTCGCGAAGGTCGAGCGGCAGACCGACGGCGGCTACTGGCAGCTCGAGGCGCCGCTGCCGGCGATCGTCTCCACCTGGGACACGATCAACGAGCCGCGCTACCCCTCCTTCAAGGGGATCATGGCCGCCAAGAAGAAGCCGGTGCAGACCCTGACGCTGGCCGACCTGGGCATCGACCCGGCGACCGTGGGCCTGGCCACCGCCACCAGCAAGGTCGTCGACTTCGCCGGCCGCCCGCCCAAGGGCGAGGGCGTCAAGGTGCCCGACGAGGGCGACGGCGCCGAGAAGCTCGTCGGCTACCTCGCCGCCCAGAAGATCGTCTGACCGGCCGAAGCGAAGAGGAGACAGAGCAGTCATGGCAGAGGTCCTGGTCCTGGTCGAGCTCAACCCCGCCGCGGGTGGGCCGCGCAAGACGACGCTGGAGGCGCTGACCGCCGCCCGCGCCCTCGGTGAGCCCGCCGCCGTCGTCATCGGCGCGCCCGGCACCGCGGCGTCGCTGAAGGACGCGCTCGCCGAGTACGGCGCGACGAAGGTCTACGTGGCCGAGTCGCCCGAGGTCGACGAGTACCTGGTCGCGCCGAAGGCGGAGGTCCTGGCGCAGCTGGTCGCCGAGAAGCAGCCGGCCGCGGTCGTCATCCCGTCGTCGCCCGAGGGCAAGGAGATCGCCGGCCGGCTGGCCATCAAGACCGGCAGCGGCTTCCTCACCGACGTCACCGAGATCGCCCCCGACGGCACCGCCACCCAGGTGGCGTTCGCCGGCGCGACCATCGTGCACTCGCAGGTCACCGTCGGGACGCCGATCTACACGCTCCGCGGCAACTCGGTCACCCCCGAGCCGGCCCCGGCCGCCGCGACCGAGGAGACGGTGCAGGTCACCGTCTCCGACGCCGCCAAGGCCACCCGCGTGGTCGACCGCGTGGTCGAGCAGAAGAGCAACCGGCCCGAGCTGACCGAGGCCTCGATCGTCGTCTCCGGCGGTCGCGGCGTGGCCAGCGCGGAGAACTTCTCGATCATCGAGGGGCTCGCCGACTCCCTCGGCGCCGCCGTCGGCGCCTCGCGCGCCGCCGTCGACTCCGGCTTCTACCCGCACTCCTTCCAGGTCGGCCAGACCGGCAAGACGGTGTCCCCGCAGCTCTACATCGCGGTGGGCATCTCCGGGGCGATCCAGCACCGGGCCGGCATGCAGACCTCGAAGACGATCGTGGCGATCAACAAGGACCCGGAGGCGCCGATCTTCGAGCTCGCCGACTTCGGTGTGGTGGGCGACCTGAACACCGTCGTCCCGGCCGCGACCGAGCAGATCACCGCCCGCAAGTGAAGGACCTCGCTCTCCTCACCCCTCGCAGGCTCGGGGTGAGCCTCTGAGCGAGGCCGTGGAGACGGTTGCGGCGAGCGCCGGTCCCCGTGGGGGCCGGCGCTCGTCGCGTCACGGGGGAAGGGACGGCGCGGGGTGCGGGTTGCGGCCGGTGTGGACGACGGAGCACCGGGGCTGCTGGACGCCCGCCACCGGCTGACCACGGTCGGCCTGCTCCTGCTGGTCACCCTGGTGGCCTTCGAGTCGATGGCGGTGTCGACGGCGATGCCCACCGCGGTCACCGAGCTCGACGGGCTGGCCTGGTTCGGGTGGCCGTTCACCGCCTTCCTGGTCGCCCAGGTCGTCGGGATGGTGGTCGGCGGTGACGTCGGTGACCGGCAGGGTGCCCGCGCCGGTCTGCTGTGGGGCGTGGCGGTGTTCGCCGCTGGCCTGCTCGCCTGCGGGGTGGCGGCCGACATGGCGCTGTTCGTCGTCGGCCGCGCGGTGCAGGGCTTCGGCGGCGGGCTGATCTCGGTCGCGCTGTACGTCGTCATCGGGCAGGCCTACGAGGCGGGGCTGCGGCCCCGGTTGTTCGGCGCGACGGCGGCCGCCTGGGTGCTGCCCGCCCTGGTCGGCCCCCTGGTGGCCGGCGCGCTGACCACGTCGGTGGGGTGGCGCTGGGTGTTCACCGGGCTGCTGCCGCTGGTCCTGGCCGGGCTGGCCCTGGTGCTGCCCACGCTGCGCGGTCTCGCCGTCCCCGCCGACCCGCCGCCGGCGCGGGTGGCCCGGCGCTGGTGGGCGGCGCTCGCCGGCCTCGGGGTGGGCGCCCTGCAGGTCGCCGGCCAGCGGCTGGACCCCGTCGGCGCGGTGGTCGCCGTCGCGGGGCTGCTGGCGCTGGTGGCCGGGCTCCGCCCGCTGCTGCCGGCCGGCACGGTCCGGGCCCGGCGGGGGCTGGCCACCGTCGTCGCCGCCCGCGGCCTGCTGGCGGGCTCGTTCTTCGGCATGGACGCCCTGCTGCCGCTCACCCTGGGCGCGGTGCACGGCTACAGCCCGACGGCGGCCGGCATCCCGCTGACCACCGGCGCGGTGGGCTGGGCGGCCGCCTCCCAGCTGCAGGGCCGGCACCCGGGTGCCTCGCGCGTGCGGCTGCTCCGGCTGGGCTTCCTGCTGCTGGCGGTCGGGCTGGCCGGCACCGCGGTGACCGCCGTGCCCGGCGTCGGCGGTTGGCCGGCCTACCTGACATGGGCGCTGGCCGGACTGGGCATGGGACTGGGCATGCCGAGCGTGGGGGTGCTGCTGCTGGCGCAGTCGCCCGAGCACCGCCGGGGCGCGGACTCCGCAGCGCTCAACATCGCCGACGTCACCGCCTCGGCGCTGTGCATCGGGCTCAGCGGCGTGCTGGTGGCCGCGGCGACCGCCGGGCTGCTGCCGCTGCGCGGCGTGGTGCTGGCGGTGGCGGGCGTCTTCACCGCGCTCGCCGTCACCGGGGCGCTGGTCGCGTCCCGGGCGGCGGCACCGGTCGGGGCGCCGGGCCCCGCAGCCGACGCGACTACCCTGGCGGGGCCATGACCTACCTGGACCACGCCGCGACGACGCCGATGCTGCCGTCGGCCCTGGCGGCGATGACCGAGCAGCTGGCCCGGGTGGGCAACGCCTCCTCGCTGCACGCGAGCGGCCGGGAGGCCCGCCGGGTGGCCGAGCAGTCCCGCGAGCGGCTGGCCGCCGCCCTGGGCGCGCGGCCCTCGGAGGTGCTGTTCACCGGCGGCGGCACCGAGGGCGACAACCTGGCGGTCAAGGGCCTGTACTGGGCCCGGCGGGCCGCCGACCAGGGGCGCCGGCGGATCGTGGCCAGCCCGGCCGAGCACCACGCGGTGCTCGACAGCGTCGAGTGGCTGGAGAAGCACGACGGCGCCGAGGTCACCTGGCTGCACGTCGAGCCCAGCGGCCGGATAACCCCCGCGGCGCTCGCCGACGCCCTCGGCGACGGCCGCGACGTCGCGGTGGCCAGCGTCATGTGGGCCAACAACGAGATCGGTGCGGTCAGCGACCTGGCCGCGCTCGCGGCGGTCGCCCACGAGGTCGGGGTGCCGCTGCACACCGACGCCGTCCAGGCCATCGGCCAACTGCCGGTCGACTTCGCCGCGAGCGGCGTCGACGCGCTGACGATGACCGGGCACAAGCTCGGCGGCCCGATGGGCGCCGGCGCGCTGCTGCTGCGCCGCGACGCCGAGTGCACCCCGCTGCTGCACGGGGGTGGCCAGGAGCGCGACGTCCGCTCGGGCACGCTGGACGTCGCCGCGATCGTCGGGCTCGCCGCCGCCACCCGGAGCGCCGTCGACGACCGCGTCGAGCGGGCCGCGCGGGTCAGCGCGCTGCGCGACCGGCTGGTGGCCGGTGTGGTGGCGCAGGTGCCCGACGCCCAGCTCAACGGCCCCGCCCTGGACGACGTCGTCGCCGGCGGCCCGGGGCGACTGCCCGGCAACGCCCACCTGTCCTTCCCCGGCGCCGAGGGCGACGCGCTGCTGATGCTGCTCGACGCCCGCGGCATCGAGTGCTCCACCGGCTCGGCCTGCAGCGCCGGCGTGGCGCGGCCCAGCCACGTGCTGCTCGCCGCCGGCGCCGACCCGGCCCGGGCGCGCAGCTCGCTGCGGTTCAGCCTCGGCCACACCTCCACCGGCGCCGACGTCGACGCCGTCCTGGAGGTCATCGCCCCGGTCGTCGAGCGCGCCCGCCGCGCCGGCATGGGCGGGCACTGACCGTGCGCCTGATCGCCGCGATGAGCGGGGGAGTGGACTCCGCGGTCGCCGCCGCGCTGGCCGTGGAGGCCGGGCACGACGTCACCGGCGTCCACCTGGCGCTGTCGCCGGACCGGCAGACGCTGCGCAGCGGCGCCCGGGGCTGCTGCAGCGTCGAGGACGCGCACGACGCCCGCCGGGTCGCCGACGAGCTGGGCATCCCGTTCTACGTCTGGGACCTCGCCGACCGGTTCCGCGAGGACGTCGTCGAGGACTTCGTGGCCGAGTACGCCGCCGGCCGCACGCCCAACCCGTGCCTGCGCTGCAACGAGAAGATCAAGTTCTCCGCGGTGCTGGACCGGGCCCGGGCGCTCGGCTTCGACGCCGTCGTCACCGGCCACCACGCCCGGCTGGCCGACGGCGAGCTGCGCCGCTCGGTCGACGCCGCCAAGGACCAGTCCTACGTGCTGGGCGTGCTGACCGCCGACCAGCTCGCCGGCGCTGTCTTCCCGCTGGGCTCGATGACCAAGGAGCGGGTGCGCGAGCTGGCCGCCGAGCGCGGCTACGCGGTGGCCACCAAGCCCGACTCGCACGACATCTGCTTCATCTCCGACGGCGACACCCGCGGCTTCCTGGCCCGCCGGCTGGGCGAGCAGCCCGGGCCGGTGGTCGACGCCGCCACCGGGGCGACCGTGGGCACGCACGCCGGCGCCTACGGCTTCACGATCGGGCAGCGCCGCGGGCTGGGCGTCAGCGCCGGTGACCAGCGGCCCCGGTACGTGCTGGGCATCGAGCCGGTCAGCCGCACGGTCACCATCGGCACCGCCGAGCAGGCCGAGGTCGACGAGGTGCTCACCGGCACGCCGAGCTGGACCGGCCCGGTGCCCGACCTGCCGTTCCGTGCCTCCGTGCAGCTGCGCGCGCACGGCGCCCCGGTGCCGTGCGAGGTGTCGGCGGCCGAGGACGGCGGGCTGCGGATCGCCCTCGGCTCGCGGCAGCGCGGGGTGGCCCCGGGGCAGTCCGCGGTGCTCTACGCGCCGGACGCCGAGCGGGGCGACCGGGTGCTGGGCCAGGGCGCCGTGTTGCGCGCAGGTGAACGGCGCCGGGCGAGTTCCGGCTCGCTCTTGGCTGACTGACAGCCAGCAGCTAGCTTCGCTGTGCAGCGCGAAACGGCCGTGGTCGTTCGCCCCGCTACTGAGCTGTCCTAGCGAACCCGCATGCCCAGGCCGCCCGTCGGGTGGTCTGTCCTGCCTGTCCAGTGGAGGACTCCTTGCGCCGAACGCGCCTCTCCGTGGCGGCCCTGACGGTGGCCGCAGCCGCCGTCGTGGGCCTGCCCGCGGTGGCCTCTGCCAGCCCCGCCGGTCCCGGCAAGCCGGCGGCGCCGGCCGCCGACGTCCCGGTCCAGCTGATGACCGTGAACGACTTCCACGGCCGGATCAACCAGCCCACCGGTGCCGACGGCCAGGGCATCCAGCCCGGTGTGGACGGCGCCTACGGCACCGCCGACGACGTCGCCGTCCCGGTCGGCGGCGCGGCCACCCTCGCGGCCACCGTCGACGAGGCGACGGCAGCGTTCGTCGCCGCCGGCGGCACCGAGAGCTCGTCCCTGCTGGTCGGGCTCGGCGACGTGGTCGGTGCCTCGCCGTTCGAGTCCAGCGTCTTCCGCGACGAGTCCACGCTCGAGGTCGTGAACGCGATGGGCATGGACGTGTCGGTCGTCGGCAACCACGAGTTCGACCGCGGCACCGAGGAACTGCGCCGCATCTCCGGGGCGACCGACGGCCAGGCGACCGACGACGTCACCGCCTGCGAGGGCGTGGACCCCGGCGTGACCGGGTGCTTCACCGACAGCACCGGCGAGCAGTTCGGCGGCACCGACTTCCCGTACCTCGCGGCCAACGTGGTCTCGAAGGAGACCGGGGAGCCGATGCTCCCCGCGTACGAGGTCATCGAGGTCGGCGGCGGCCAGCGCATCGGCTTCATCGGTGTCGTGACCGACACGACGCCGACCATCGTCTCCCCGGGTGGGATCGCCGACGTCGACTTCCTCGACGAGGCCGAGGCGATCAACCGGTACGTGCCCGAGCTGCAGGCCGAGGGCGTCGAGGCGATCGTGGCCCTGGTGCACGAGGGCGGGGACAACACCGGCGCCAACGGTGCCGACCCGAACGGCTGCGACCAGCTCAGCGGCGACGTGGTGGGCATCAACGAGGACGCGTCCGCGGCCGTCGACCTCATCGTCACCGCGCACAGCCACCAGGCCTACAACTGCCTGCTCGAGGACCCGGCCGGTCAGCCCCGGCTGGTGACCCAGGCCGAGTACTACGGCCGCATGTTCACCGACATCCGGCTCACCATCGACGGCACCACCGGTGACGTCGAGCGGTACTGCGCCGACTACCGGGCGGCGAACACCCTGGTGGTCCGGGACGGCGAGGACGCCGGCATCGCCGGGATCGTCGGCTTCTGGACCGCGCAGGCCGCGGAGGCGGGCAACCGGGTGGTCGGCGAGGCCACCGCGGACATCCGCCGGGCCGGCTTCTTCAACCCCGACGGAACGTTCACGGCGGTCCGGGACGGCGAGTCCAGCCTGGGCAACCTGGTCGCGGAGATGCAGCTGCAGGCGCTCCGGCAGGACCCGAGCTTCGGTGACCCGGCCATCGCCTTCATGAACCCGGGCGGGCTGCGGACCGACGTCCTCGCCGGTGAGGTCACCTACAGCGAGCTGTTCAACGTGCAGCCGTTCGGCAACACCGTCAACGTCGTCACGCTGACCGGTGCCGACATCCGCGCCGTGCTGGAGCAGCAGTTCCAGGCCGGGGGGCCGCGGGGCAGCCGGCTGCAGCTGGGCACCTCGCAGGGCTTCGCCTACGAGTACGACCTCAGCCAGCCCTACGGGCAGCGGGTCGACCCGGCCACGATCACCCTGGACGAGGTGGTCATCGACCCGGCCGCCGAGTACCGGGTCGCGGCGAACTCCTTCCTGATCGGCGGCGGCGACAGCTTCACCGCCTTCACCCGGGGCACCGACCCGGCGACCGGCCCGGTCGACGTCGACACCGCGGTCGCCTACTTCGAGGCGAACTCGCCGGTGTCGCCGCCGGCGCCCGACCACGGCACGGCGGTCACCTTCACCACCGCGCCGGCCCCGGCCACCGGTCTGGGCGGCACGACGGCGCCGCCGGCCGAGGTGGGCACGGTCGCGGGCACCAGCGGGCTCACCGGCCCGGAGGGCGTCGGCCCGAACTGCGACGCCGCCGCCGTCATCAGCGACGACACCCCGTTCCGCGGCGACAAGCTGACGGTCACCGGGACGGCGTTCGCCCCGGGGGAGAAGGTCACCGCGACGCTGAACACCGGCGCGGTGCTCGGCACGGCCACCGTCCGCGCCGACGGCACGGTCGTCGTCACCAAGCGCGTGCCGGTGGTCCTGCCGGCCGGCACGTACACGGTGACGCTGACCGGCTCCGCCACGGGGGAGACGGCGAGCGACACGTTCACCCTCGACCCGGTGTGGCGGGAGCTGCTGAAGCGGCTGGCCGAGCTGCTCGGCCGCTGAGCCCCACCCGCTGCCGGGGACGCTGACCGTCTCGGGGAGCGTCGGTCGAGCGGGCTACGGTCGTGACCGTGACCCCGCCGACCGACCTCCCCGACGACCGCAGCGCGCCGGGCAGCGAGCTCGACGAGAACGACCGGAGGCCAGTCCCCCTCAGCTGGGGGCCGGCCTCCGGCGTCGGTTCGCTCCCCGGCACCGACCCCGTCGAGGCGATGCGGCTGGTGGCCGGCGAGCTGCCGGACTTCCCGCACCTGCCCGAGCTGCCGGGGCGCGGTGCCGGGGCCGACATGATCGGCCGCACCGCCGCGCTGCTGGTCGACCTCTACGTCGACCTGACCCCGGCCGGCTGGCGGCTGGTCTCCCGGCCGGGCGCCGACCTGCGCCGGGCCCGCGAGATGCTGGCCCGTGACGTCGACGCGCTGTTCGAGGTCGCCGAGCGGTACACCGGCCCGCTGAAGCTGCAGGTGGCCGGCCCGTGGACGCTCGCCGCCGGGCTGGAGCGCACCCGCGGCGACCGGGCGGTCGTCGACCCCGGCGCCCGTCGCGACCTGGCGCAGTCGCTCGTCGAGGGCATCGCCGCGCACGTCGCCGACGTGTCCGCCCGGGTGCCCGGCGCGCAGGTCGTCGTCCAGCTCGACGAGCCGTCGGTGCCGGCCGTGCTGATCGGCGGACTGCCGACGGCCAGCGGCTTCGGCAAGCTGCCGGCGGTCGAGTCGCACGTCGTCGAGGAGCAGCTCACCGCGCTGGTCGACCGGGTGCCCGCGCCGGTGGTCGTGCACTGCTGCGCCCAGCGCGCGCCGCTGGACCTGTTCCGGGCCGCGGGCGCCGCCGGGCTCTCCTTCGACCTGGGCACGGTGCAGGACCTGGACGCCGTCGGCACCGCCGTGGAGGCCGGCACGCACCTGCTCGTGGGCGTCGTCCCGGGCACCGACGCCACGCTGCCGAGCCCCAAGGCGACCGCCAGCCGGCTGGGCGGCTGGTGGCGAGAGCTGGGCTTCCCGGCCGAGCAGCTGCACACCGCCGTCACCCTGACCCCGGCCTGCGGTCTGGCCGGCGCGAGCCCGGCGCACGCCCGGGCGGCCATGGCGCACGTGCGCGAGGCGGCGAGGTACCTGCTGCCGGAGTGACCCTCAGCCGACGGTGCCGACCTCGGCGACGGGCGTCCCGTCGCGCGGGCACGCCCACCACGCTGCGCCGTCGTGCCGCTCGGCCCGGAGCGGGTGCGTGCCCGGGTGCTTCGGGCAGGGTGGCCAGTCGGTCCGCCCGCTGACGGCCAGCTCCTCGACCGCCCACTCCTGCACCTGGTCGGTCACGTCGACGACCTGGTCGACGAGGGAGGCATCGCGGAACACCCGGATCCCGACGCCGCTGCCGCCCGCGCTCCAGAGCATCGCCGTGGCGGAGTCGGTGCTCTGGTCCCAGTCGCTGTCCTCGAGCCGGGCGGGCAGCGGTGCCCCGGTGCGGCGGAGGTCGCGCAGCACCGGCACGAGAGCTGTCTCCAGCTGCGGGTCCACCCGACGAGCCTGCAGGTGACCGCAACCGAGTTGGCTCCCTCGGCGCGGTGTCAACGGGCGTTGTGCATCTGTGGACGGGCTTCTGACCTGGGGATACGGGTGGTCGCGGCTCACCTGTTCGGCTAGACTTCGTACACGTGTTCGAGTCGGTCGGGAGGTGTCGTGAGCGAGTTGCGGTCGGTCCTGGACGCGCTCGCTGGCGACGACCTGCACGACCTCACCGACGGTGAGGTGTTGGATCGGGTCGCCCTGCTGGTCGCGGTCGGGAACCGGGTCGCTGCGGAGCTGACCCGCACGGTGCGGCACGCGGAGACGACGCAGGCGGCGGAGCACGACGGGCTGAAGAGCATGCGGTCGTGGCTGATCGGCCATGCCCGGCTGGCGCCGGCGGAGGCGTCGCGGGTGGTGCGGTCGGGGCGAGCGTTGGAGCACTTCCCGGCGCTGGCCGCGGGGTTCGCCGAGGGTGCGGTGACCGCGGCGCAGGTCGATGTGGTCGCCTCGGTGGTTGGCGAGCGTGAGCGCGGTCAGGCGGCCGAGCAGGGGGTGGATCTCGCGCCGTTCGACCAGGCGTGGACGGCGGTGGCCGAGGGTGCGCCGCACGCGATGCTGGTCACCGCGGTGCAGGCGTTCGGGGCCGCCCTGGACCCCGATGGTGTGGAGCCGGACCCGACCGAGGGACGCCGGCTGACCATTGCGCGGCACACCGACGGCAGTGTCACCGGCCGGTTCGACCTGGACGCGGTGGGTGGGGAGAAGGTGCAGGCGGCGATCGAGTCGATCGTGCAGGCCTCCCGCCCGAAGGGGGATGACCGGACCCGCGGGCAGCGGAACGCCGACGCCCTCGTCCAGCTCTGCGACAACCAATTGGCCGCCGGCAGCCTGCCGACGCTGCGGACGGTGAAGCCGCACGTCGTGGTGACCCTGGACATGGACGACTTCGCTGACTCGGCCACCGGCCCCGGTGCGGCGGCGACCGGGTTCGGTGCCCGGATCTCCGCCGCCCGGGCGCGCTGGCTGGCCTGCGACGGCACCGTCTCGCGCATCGTCATGGGCCCGGACGGGCTCCCACTCGACGTCGGGCGCACGCAGCGCGTGGTGCCCGCGCACATCCGGCGGGCGGTGGAGCAGCGCGACGGGCACTGCGTGTTCACCGGCTGCACCGCCCCCACCCACTGGTGCGACGTGCACCACCTGGTGCACTGGCTGCACGGCGGCGACACCTCGCTGCACAACTCAGCGCTGCTGTGCGAGCGGCACCACACCAAGGTCCACCACGGCTTCCGCGTCGAACGGGATCCCGGCGGGCGGTGGCGCACCTGGCGACCCGACGGCACCGAGATCCGCCTCGGTCCGGACCCCGTGCGGATCCTGGTCGGTGCGCGCCCTGGCCCGGTGACCCCCTCGGGTGACCGTGCGTCGCCGTCGGTTTCCCGTCGGACCGGCCGGTTACGGTCTGCTCCGTGAGCACCGAGGCAGAGGTGGAGCAGGAAGCGGTCGACAGGCCCGATCAGCCGTCGGTCGAGGCCGCCGTCGAGCGGGAGGACCTCACCGAGGTCCCCGACGACGCGCGCACCCGGCACCGCGACATCTCCGAGGAGCTCGACCGGTACGCCTTCGCCTACTACGTGCAGGACGCCCCGCTGGTCAGCGACGGCCAGTACGACGAGCTGATGGCCGAGCTGAAGGCGCTCGAGGCCGCCCACCCGGCGCTGGTCACCCCGGAGTCGCCGAGCCAGAAGGTCAACGGCGGCTTCGGTGCCACCTTCGCCCCGGTCACCCACCCGGAGCGGATGCAGAGCCTGGACAACGTGTTCAGCTCCGACGAGCTCTCCGCCTGGGCCGCCCGCGCCGAGCGCGACGGCGCCACCGGCGCCGGCTGGCTCTGCGAGCTGAAGGTCGACGGCCTGGCCATCGACCTGGTGTACGAGCGCGGCCGGCTGGTCGGCGCGGCCACCCGCGGCGACGGCGTCACCGGCGAGGACGTCACCGCCAACGTGCGCACCATGGCGGTCGTCCCGCAGCAGCTGGCCGGCGACGACGTCCCCGAGTTCCTCGAGGTGCGCGGCGAGGTCTACTTCCCGGTCGCGGCGTTCGCCGAGGTCAACGCCGGGCTGGTCGAGGCGGGCAAGGCGCCCTTCGCCAACCCGCGCAACGCCGCCGCCGGCTCGCTCCGGCAGAAGGACGCCCGCGAGACCGCCAAGCGCCCGCTGAGCATGGTCGTGCACGGCATCGGTGCCCGCCGCGGCTTCGAGCCGCAGCGCCAGTCCGAGGCCTACGAGCAGCTCAAGGCGTGGGGACTGCCGGTCAGCTCGCGCTACGCCGTCGTCGACGACCTCGAGGGCGTCTGGGCCTTCATCGAGCGCTACCGCGAGCAGCGGCACTCCGTCGAGCACGAGATCGACGGGGTCGTGGTCAAGATCGACCAGGTCTCGCTGCAGCGCCGGCTCGGCTCGACCAGCCGGGCGCCGCGCTGGGCCATCGCCTTCAAGTACCCGCCGGAGGAGGCGACCACCAAGCTCCTCGACATCAAGGTCAACGTCGGGCGCACCGGCCGGGTCACCCCGTTCGCCTACATGGAGCCGGTCAAGGTCGCCGGCTCCACGGTGCAGCTGGCCACGCTGCACAACGCCAGCGAGGTCAAGCGCAAGGGCGTGCTGATCGGCGACACCGTGGTCATCCGCAAGGCCGGCGACGTCATCCCGGAGGTGCTCGGCCCGGTCGTCGCCGCCCGCGACGGGTCCGAGCACGAGTTCGAGATGCCCACGCACTGCCCCGAGTGCGGCACCGAGCTGCGCCCGGAGAAGGAGGGCGACGCCGACATCCGCTGCCCCAACGCCCGGTCCTGCCCCGCGCAGCTGCGGGAGCGGGTCTTCCACGTCGCCGGCCGCGGCGCCTTCGACATCGAGGTGCTCGGCTACGAGGCAGCCATCGCGCTCCTGGAGAGCCGGCTGCTCACCGACGAGGGCGACGTCTTCTCCCTCGACGAGGAGGCCCTCCGCCGCACCGACTTCTTCACCAAGAAGGACGGCACCCTCTCGGCCAACGGGCAGAAGCTGCTGGCGAACCTGCAGACCCGCAAGGACGTCCCGCTCTGGCGCGTGCTGGTCGCGCTGTCCATCCGGCACGTCGGCCCGACCGCCGCCCAGGCGCTGGCCCGCGAGTTCCGCTCGCTGGACCGGCTGCAGGAGGCGGGGGAGGACGAGCTCGCCGCCGCGGAGGGCGTCGGCCCCACCATCGCCGCCGCGGTCCGTGACTGGTTCGCCGTCGACTGGCACCGCGACGTCGTGGAGAAGTGGCGCCAGGCCGGCGTCCGGATGGCCGACCCGGAGTCCGACGACGGCCCCGGCCCGCTCACCGGCGTGACCGTCGTCGTCACCGGGTCGCTGCGCGACCACAGCCGGGACTCCGCCATCGCCGCGATCCAGGAGCGCGGCGGCAAGGTGACCGGCTCGGTGTCGAAGAAGACCGGCTTCGTCGTGGTCGGTGCCGACCCGGGCAGCAAGTACGACAAGGCGGTCTCGGTGAAGGCGCCGATCCTGGACGACGACGGGTTCGCCGTGCTGCTGGAGCAGGGCCCCGAGGCGGCCCGCGAGGTGGCCACCATCGGCGACGCGACGGCCGAGGGCTGATCGGCCCCGCCCCAGGATGGGGGCAGCGGGGTCCTGCGACTAGGCCGGTGGCAGCCGGGCGACGGTGGCCGCCAGCCCGGTGAGGTGCGCCAGCCGCAGCAGCTCCGAGCGGCGGAAGGCCGGCCCGCCGGAGCGGCCGAGCAGCACCGCGGTGCCCTCCGGGTCCAGCGGCGCGGCCATCATCTCCACCGCCATCTCCTGCCAGCGTTGCGGCACCCAGTCCGCGTCGCTGGGCAGCAGCAACGGCGAGCGCAGGGGCAGCCACGGCAGCGTCAGGCCGTCCAGCGAGGGGGCGGCGTCGGACGCGGCGAGCAGGGTGACGTCGGAGCCGGACCCGCTGAGCACGACCGCCCAGCCGCTGCGGAACACCCGGGGCAGCTCGGCGGCGAGCACCTTGGCGGTGCCCTCCCCGGCCGGGGCCAGGGCCTCGAGCAGGTCGAGCTCCCGGTGGGTGTCCAGCGGGCCGGCGAACGGGCGCAGCGACTCCACCTGCACCCCCGGCACGGCGGTGGCGGCGGTGATCAGGCTGTCGGCGACCCGGTCGGCGGGCAGCTCCACGACGATGTCGTCGACGGCCACGCCGTTGCCGCGCTCGAGGACGTCGACGGAGACGATGTCGATCCCGGCGGCGCCCAGCGCGGTCGCGACCGCGCCGAGGATGCCGGGCCGGTCGGGGACGACCAGCCGCAAGAGGTAGGACACGGATCCCTCCGGTGCCGTGCTGCGCGGCCGATCGTCGTCGATCGTGAACGACCGCCAGCCTCCCGCATCCGGGCCCCGGTATCCAGCCCGGCTCGCGATCGGGGGAGATCGGGCCCCCACGTACAGTGGCAGGGTCCTGGAGCGATACGGAAGAGGGTCCTGACCCAGCATGGACGGCACAGCATGAGCACCATCTCCCGGGACGACGTCGCGCACCTCGCGCGGCTGTCGCGCCTCGCGGTGACCGACGAGGAGCTGGACCGGTTCGCCGGCCAGCTCGAGCAGGTGCTCGCCGCCGTCGCGCGGGTCGGGGAGGCCGCCGTCGCCGACGTCCCGCCGATGTCGCACGCCGTGCCGCTGACCAACGTGCTGCGCCCCGACGTGGTCACCCCGAGCCTGCCGCGCGACGCGGTCCTCGCCGGCGCACCCGCCGCCGAGGACGACCGCTTCCGCGTGCCCCGCATCCTGCAGGAGGAGGAGTGACCACGCCGAGCACCGAGCTGACGACGGTCGACGTCGCCGAGCTGTCCCGGCTGCTGGCCGCCGGTGAGGTGAGCGCCGTCGAGGTGACCCGCGCCCACCTGGACCGGATCGCCGCCGAGGACGACCAGCTCGGCGCCTACCTGCACGTCGAGCACGACTCCGCGCTGGCCGCCGCGACGGCGGTCGACGAGGCCCGCTCCAGCGGCGCCGCGCTCGGCCCGCTCGCCGGTGTGCCGGTCGCGCTCAAGGACCTCGTCGTCACCGAGGGCGTGCCCACCACCAGCGGCTCGAAGATCCTCCAGGGCTGGCGCCCGCCCTACAGCGCCACCATCGCCACCCGGCTGGCCGACGCCGGCACGGTGATGCTGGGCAAGACCAACATGGACGAGTTCGCGATGGGCTCCTCCACCGAGAACTCCGCCTACCAGGTGAGCCGCAACCCCTGGGACCTCAGCCGGATCCCCGGCGGCTCCTCGGGCGGCTCCAGCGCCGCGGTCGCCGGCCACCTCGCCCCCTGGGCGATCGGCACCGACACCGGCGGCTCGATCCGCCAGCCCGCGGCGGTCACCGGCCTGGTCGGGCACAAGCCCACGTACGGCTCGGTCTCCCGCTACGGCCTGATCGCGTTCTCCTCCAGCCTCGACCAGGCCGGCCCGATGGCCCGCACCGTGCTGGACGCCGCGCTGATGCACGAGGTCATCGGCGGCCACGACCCGCGCGACTCCACCAGCATCGAGCAGCCGCTCACGGGCCTGGCCGCCGCCGCCCGCGCCGGTGCCGCCGGTGACCTGCGCGGCGTCCGGGTCGGCGTGGTCCGCGAGCTCGGCGGCGACGGCCACACCGACGGCTACGACCCCGGCGTGCTCGCCCGCACCCGGGAGGCCGTCGAGGTGCTCGCCGGTCTGGGTGCCGAGGTCGTCGAGGTCTCCTGCCCGTCCTTCGACCTGGCGCTGCCGGCGTACTACCTGATCGCGCCCAGCGAGGCCTCGTCGAACCTGGCCCGCTACGAGGGCGTCCGCTTCGGCCTGCGGGTCGGCGACGACGGCGACCACGACCTGGACGAGGTCATGGCGCTCACCCGCGAGCAGGGGTTCGGGCCCGAGGTCAAGCGGCGGATCATCCTGGGCACCTACGCGCTGTCCAGCGGCTACTACGAGGCCTACTACGGGCAGGCGCAGAAGGTCCGCACGCTGATCACCCGCGAGTTCACCGCTGCCTTCGCCGACGTCGACGTCCTGGTCAGCCCCACCATGCCGACCGTGGCCTTCCCGCTCGGCGCCCGGGTCGACGACCCGATCGCGATGTACGCCGCCGACCTGTGCACGCTGCCGGCCAGCCTGGCCGGCCTGCCGGCGATCTCGGTCCCCAGCGGGCTGTCCGAGGGGCTGCCGGTCGGTCTGCAGATCATGGCGCCGGCGCTCGCCGACGACCGCTGCTACCGGGTCGCCGCCGCGCTGGAGGCCGCCCAGGACGCCACCCGCGGCCACCGGCTGCTCGACGAGCTCCCCGCACTGGCGGGTGCCTCGTGAACGGCGCCCTCAAGGCCGCCTGGGCGCTGACCGTCTTCGTCGTCCTCGCCGGCATCATCGGCTGGGCCACCAGCGGGCGCCCGGTCTTCGCCGTCTTCATCGCGCTCGGGGTGCTGACCGGCCTGGCCGCGCTGTTCGCCTTCCGCACCCCGCCGGCCACCGGCCGGCCCACCCCGTCCTCTCCCGAGGAGAGCAAGTGACCACCGCTGTGACCGCCGGTGACCGACTGGTCGACTACGACGAGCTGCTGACCCGCTACGAGCCGGTCATCGGCCTGGAGACCCACGTCGAGCTCGGCACCGCGTCGAAGATGTTCTGCGGCTGCGCCACCACCTTCGGCGCGGAGCCCAACACCCACACCTGCCCGGTGTGCCTGGGCATGCCCGGCTCGCTCCCGGTGGCCAACGCCGCCGCGGTCGAGGCGACCATCAAGATCGGCCTCGCGCTGGGCTGCCGCATCGCCCCCTGGTCGCGGTTCGCCCGGAAGAACTACTTCTACCCGGACATCCCCAAGGGCTTCCAGACCAGCCAGTACGACGAGCCGCTGTGCGTCGACGGCCACCTCGACGTCGAGGTCGACGGGCGCACGTACCGGGTGGAGATCGAGCGCGTGCACCTGGAGGAGGACACCGGCAAGAACCTGCACGTCGGTGGCGCCACCGGCCGCATCCACGGCGCCGACCACTCGCTCATCGACTTCAACCGGGCCGGCATCCCGCTGGTCGAGATCGTCACCCGGCCGGTGCCCGGCGCCGGGGTGCTCGCCCCCGAGGTCGCCCGCGCCTACGTCACCGAGCTGCGCGAGATCGTCCAGGCCCTCGGCGTCTCCGACGTCCGGATGGAGCAGGGCAGCCTGCGCTGCGACGTCAACATCTCGCTCAACCCGGTCGGCGCCCCGGAGTGGGGCACCCGCACCGAGACCAAGAACGTGAACTCGCTGCGGTCGGTGGAGCGCGCCGTCCGCTTCGAGATGCGCCGCCAGGCCGCCGTCCTGGACGACGGTGCCCGGGTGGTGCAGGAGACCCGGCACTTCCACGAGGACACCGGCAGCACCTCCTCCGGCCGGAGCAAGGAGGAGGCGACCGACTACCGGTACTTCCCCGAGCCCGACCTGGTGCCGCTGGCCCCGGACGCCGCCTGGATCGAGGAGCTGCGGGCCCAGCTGCCCGAGCTCCCGGCGGCCCGCCGCACCCGGCTGCAGGGCGAGTGGGGGATCTCGGGCACCGAGATGACCTGGCTGGCCAACGCCGGCGCCCTCGGCCTGGTCGAGGAGACCGTCGCCGCCGGTGCCAGCCCGGCCGAGGCTCGCAAGTGGTGGCTCGGCGACCTCGCGCGCCGGGCCAACGAGGCCGGCACCGAGCTGGGCGAGCTGGGCGTGACCCCGGCCCAGGTCGCCGAGCTGGCCGGCCTGATCACCGCCGGCACCATCAACGACAAGCTCGCCCGGCAGGTGCTCGACGGCGTGCTGGCCGGCCAGGGCAGCCCGGCGGAGGTCGTCGAGGCCCAGGGCCTGGCGGTGATGGGGGAGAGCGACGAGCTCGTCGCCGCCGTCGACGCCGCGATCGCCGGGGCACCCGACGTGGTGGCCAAGGTGCAGTCGGGCAAGGTCCAGGCGCTCGGCGCGCTGGTCGGGGCGGTCATGAAGACCACCCGTGGCAAGGCCGACGCCGCCACCGTGAAGCGGATGCTCGAGGAGCGGGTCCTCAGCTCCTAGCCTGTCCCGGGTGGGGCTGCCGCCGGTCGAGCTCCGCCCGCTGCGGCGGGCGGACCTCCCGCTGGTGTGCCGGTGGCTGGCCGAGCCGCTGGTCGCCCGCTGGTGGCACCACGACAGCTCACCCGAGGCGGTCGAGCGGGACTTCGGCCCCAGCATCGACGGGGACGACGTCACCGCGCTGTACCTGGGCATGCACGACGGCGAGCCGTTCGGCCTGGTCCAGGTCTACCCGATCGAGGCCTACCCGGAGTACGTCGCCGAGCTGGCGCCGGTGTGCCCGGTGCCGCCGGGGTCGCTGAGCATCGACTACCTGGTCGGGGAGCCGGAGGCCCGCGGCCGGGGGCTGGGCGCGGGGATGATCGCGGCCGCCGTGGCCCGCGGCTTCGCCGACCACCCGGACGCCTCCGACGTGCTGGTGCCGGTGGCGGTGGGCAACACGGCGTCCTGGCGGGCGCTGCTCCGGGCCGGTGCCACCTGGTACGCCGAGGGCGAGCTGGAGCCGGACAACCCGGTCGACCCGCCGGACCACGTCGTCCACCGCTTCGTGCGGTGACGGCCCTCCTGCAGGGGCGGGGGGCCGGAGGGTCGTTCTCAGAGCGGGGAGTCGGAGCCCGACGCGGGGGGCACGACCCGCAGCACCCGGTCGTCGTCGGCCTCCGGGGTGCCGATGCCGTCCCGGTTGGAGGTGGTGATCCACAGCGCGCCCTGCGGGTCGAGCACCACCGTGCGCAGCCGCCCGTACTCGTCGGGCAGGAACGACTCGGGCTCACCCACCGGGGCGCCGGTGCCGTCGAGCTCGACGACCCGCACCTCCCGGCCGTCCATCGCGCCGAGGAACACGTACGGGCCGGTGACGGCGCAGCCACCCAGCCCGCCGTCGGCGGCCGGCACCTCGAGCACCGGGTCGGCCCCGCCGAGCCCGACGTCCCCGCCCGCCGTCAGGGCGTCCAGGGCATCGGCACCGGTCTGCCCCTCGTCGGTGGCGTAGAGCTGCTCGGCGCCCTGGCAGAGCGCGGTCACGTTGCGGTGCCCCCGGCTGAACACCGGACCACCGGGGGCCACCGGCTGGCCGAAGACGTCGACCGCGAGCACCTTGCCGGCCAGCGACGCGGGATCGGCCGCCAGCGCCGCGTTGCCGGTGTCGCCGGTGCCCACGTACAGCGTGCCGTCGATGCCGAACAGCAGGCCCCCGCCGTTGCCGACCTCGCCGCGGGGGATGCCGGTGAGCACCGGGTTGGGCGTTCCGCCGAGCGGGAAGCGGACCACCCGGTTGTCGGTGGCGGTGGAGAGGTAGGCGTAGACCAGGCCGTCCTCGGCGTACGTCGGCGACAGCGCGAGCCCGAGCAGGCCGCCGTCGCCGGCCGCGTCGACGCCCGGGAGCGTCATCAGCTCGCGCGCGGGGGAGCGGTCCGGGAAGACCTGCAGCAACCGCCCGGAGTCGCGCTCGCCGACCACCGCGGTGCCGTCGGGCAGCACCACCAGGCCGGTCGGCACGGTGAGCCCGGTGGCCACCACGTTCGGGTCGCCGTCCTGCTGGTCGTCGGTGCCCGGCGTCGACGGGTCGGCCGGCGCGGGCACCGGGCCGCTCGGCGGGGGCGGGGCGACCTGCGGGGGCTGGCCCTGCGGCACCTCGCGGAACGGCCCGGAGGGCACGTAGCCGCCACCGCAGCCGGCCAGCAGCAGGCAGCCGAGGGCCACCGCAGCCAGTCGCCGCGCGCCGGGTGCTGCCGTCCGCCGTGCCACGCCAGCAACAGTACGGCGGACGGCGGGCGAGCACCGCCGCCCGCACTGCGGGCCCCGGTGCGCCGGGCCTAGGGTCGGGACCCGTGCCAGACACCGCCGCCGCACCCGTCCTGCCGCTCGGTCCCGAGGAGACGCTGCACGTCCTCGTCCCCTCCCGCGCACTCGGCGAGGCGGTGGAGGCCCTGTCCCCGCGGGTCCGCGCGCACCGCTTCGACCCGGCCGAGGGCGTGCCCACCGGCGAGGCCACCCGCGCCCAGGTGATGGTGCCGCGGGGCGGCGACGACGTGGCGCCCGAGGTGCTCGACGCGCTGCCGGAGCTGCGGCTGGTCCAGCTGCTCAGCGCCGGGGCGGAGAAGTTCGTCGGCCGGCTGCCCGAGCGGGTCACGCTGTGCAACGCCCGCGGGGCCCACACGCCGGCGACCGCCGAGTGGACGGTCACCGCCCTGCTGGCCGCGCAGCGCGGCATCCCGCACTTCACCCGCGAGCAGGACGCCGGCCGCTGGACGCCGGGCACCGAGCACTCGGTCGTCGGCGCCCGGGTGCTGATGGTCGGCGCCGGCGACATCGGCCGCACCGTCGGCCACATGCTGGCCGGCTTCGACGTCGACCTCACCTGGGTGGCCCGCACCGCGCGGGACGGCGTGCACGCGTTCGAGGAGCTGCCCGAGCTGCTGCCGCACGCCGACGTGGTCGTGCTCCTGGTGCCCGTCACCCCGCAGACCACCGGCATGGTCGACGCCGCGTTCCTGGCCGCCATGAAGGACGACGCGCTGCTGGTCAACGCCGCCCGCGGGGTGGTCGTCGACAGCGACGCGCTGCTGGCCGAGCTCCGGTCGGGCCGGCTGCGGGCTGCCGTGGACGTCACCGAGCCCGAGCCGCTGCCCGAGGGCCACCCGCTGTGGTCGGCGCCGGGCCTGCTGCTGACGCCGCACGTGGCCGGGGCGGTGCCCGACACCAACGCCCGGGCGGCCGCGGCGGTCACGGAGCAGCTCGAGCGCGTCCTGGCCGGCGAGCCGCTGCAGAACGTGGTGGCCATGTACTAGGAGGACCCCCTCGCCCCCCACCGCTCGCACGCTCGCGGCGGGCCCCTGCGAGGGGGCCGTTCCAGCACGTCGCTAGGGGGCGGGGATCCGGCCGCCGGAGAGCGTGGAGAGCCGGGGCAGGTCGCGGGCCCGCAGCACCGGCAGCCGCACCTGGGTGTCGCCGGTCGTCACCAGCCACAGGTCGCCGCGCCCGCCGACCCGGATGCCAGCCAGCTCGGCCCACGGCACGGTGCGCGCCCCGACCAGGGACCGCACGGTCATCCCGCCCTCGGCCACGTCGACGCCGACCCGCAGCACCCACGCGGCCAGCGCGGCGGGCACGGCCAGCAGCAGGAGCAGCCACGGCGACGCGGCGGCCAGCGGCAGCACGCAGAAGCACAGGAAGACGACGGGGAGCAGCGCTGTCCTGCTCATCCGCAACCGAGCGACCGCCACGACGCGGATCATCCCAGACCGTGGGACGGCGACGACCAGGCGCGTCACCGCCGGCCGGCACCGGCCTACCATCGCCGGTCGTGACGACCGTCGAGGACCGCCCCACCGCTGACAGCACCGTCGACGTCAAGCCCCGCAGCCGCGAGGTGACCGACGGCGACGCCAAGGCGCCCGCCCGGGCGATGCTGCGCGCCGTGGGCATGGGCGACGACGACTGGGTGAAGCCGCAGATCGGGGTGGCGTCGTCCTGGAACGAGATCACCCCCTGCAACCTCTCGCTGGACCGGCTGGCCAAGCGGGCCAAGGAGGGCGTGCACGCCGCCGGCGGCTACCCGCTGGAGTTCGGCACCATCTCGGTCTCCGACGGCATCTCGATGGGCCACGAGGGGATGCGCGCCTCGCTGGTCTCCCGCGAGGTCATCGCCGACTCGGTCGAGACCGTCATGTTCGCCGAGCGGCTCGACGGCTCGGTGCTGCTGGCCGGCTGCGACAAGTCGCTGCCCGGCATGCTGATGGCCGCCGCCCGGCTCGACCTGGCCAGCGTCTTCGTCTACTCCGGCTCCACCCTCCCCGGGAAGCTCGGCGACCGGGACCTGACGCTGATCGACGTCTTCGAGGGCGTCGGCGCCTGCGCCGCCGGGAAGATCACCCGCGACGAGCTGACCGCCATCGAGAAGGCCGCCTGCCCGGGCATGGGCTCCTGCGGCGGCATGTACACCGCCAACACCATGGCCAGCGTGGCCGAGGCGCTGGGCATGGCGCTGCCGGGCAGCGCCGCCCCGCCGGCGCCCGACGCCCGCCGCGACGCCATCGCGATCGCCTCCGGCGAGGCCGTGGTCGAGCTGCTCCGCAAGGGCATCACCGCGCGCCAGATCATGACCAAGGAGGCGTTCGAGAACGCCATCACCGTGGCCATGGCGCTCGGCGGCTCGACCAACGCCGTCCTGCACCTGATGGCGATCGCCCACGAGGCCGACGTCGACCTCGACCTCGACGACTTCAACCGGATCGGCGACCGCACCCCGCACCTCGCCGACGTGAAGCCCTTCGGCCGCTACGTGATGACCGACGTCGACCGGATCGGCGGCGTCCCGGTGGTCATGCGGGCGCTGCTGGACGCCGGGCTGCTGCACGGCGACGTCCTCACCGTCACCGGCCGCACGCTGGCCGAGAACCTGGCCGAGATCACCCCGCCGGACCCCGACGGCGCGATCATCCACGCGATGAGCGACCCGATCCACAAGACCGGTGGCCTGACGATCCTGCGCGGCTCGCTGGCCCCGGAGGGCGCGGTGGTCAAGTCCGCCGGCTTCGACGCCGACGTCTTCGAGGGCACCGCCCGGGTGTTCGACGGCGAGCAGGGCGCGATGGACGCCGTCACCGAGGGCACGCTGCAGGCCAACGACGTCGTGGTCATCCGCTACGAGGGCCCCAAGGGCGGCCCGGGCATGCGCGAGATGCTCGCCGTCACCGGTGCGATCAAGGGCGCCGGCCTCGGCAAGGACGTCCTGCTGCTCACCGACGGCCGGTTCTCCGGTGGCACCACCGGGCTCTGCGTCGGGCACATCGCCCCCGAGGCCACCGACGGCGGGCCGATCGCCTTCGTCCGCGACGGCGACGCGATCCGGCTGGACCTCGCCGCCCGCACGCTCGAGCTGCTGGTGGACGACGAGGAGCTGGCCCGCCGCCGAGAGGGCTGGGCGCCGCCGGCCCCCCGCTACACCCGGGGCGTGCTCGGGAAGTACGCGAAGCTGGTCGGCTCGGCGGCCCGGGGCGCCATCACCAGCTGACGTCGCACCCGTCCGGGCATCGCCCGGACGGGTGAGGCGCTCCCCGCCGCACTGGAGTGCGGGCCGCAGGACGCCGACCTTCCTGAGGTGCAGCAGAAGCGCAGGCGGGCATCCGCAGGGTGGCTGCTCGCCGTCCCGGTGCTGACCGGGGCCGCGGGCGGTGCTGCCCCGATGGCTGCCGACCTGGTGCTGATGGCTGCCGCGCTGGTCACCGTCGTGGTGCTCTGGCGCAGCGGTGCCCGGGTGTCACCCGGCGTGCACGGCTGGCGCAGCCTGCGCGGCTGGCGGCTGCTAGCCGTCGCCGTGGTCCTCGGCGTGGCCAGCAGCGTGGCCGTCGCGGTCGTGAGCGGCGCCCCGCGGGCCGGCCTCTTCGACCCGGTCGGCCAGCTGGCCCCGCTGCCCGCCGTCGGCCTCGCCCTGATCGCGGTGCTGACCCTCCTCACCCGCGAGCAGCTCCGCTCCGGCGGTGCCCGGCTGCTCACCGAGACCGCGCTGTTCTTCAGCGCCTCGATGGTGCTCGCGCAGGTGCTCGTCGTCGGTCCCGCGCTGGGCGGCCAGCCGCTCACCGCCCCGGACCGCCAGGTCCTCGAGCTCGCCTGCGTGCTCACCGCCGCGATCCTGTCCGCCGTCCTGGTGCTCATCACGCTGTCCGCCGGGGCCCGCCGGGCCAGCGGCGCGCTGCTGCTGCTGGCCGCCGGCACCTGGGCCGCCGCGCACGGGTTCGCCGTCGCGGGGGAGGACCTGGACCTGCCGCTGCTGGTCAGCGGGGTCACCGGCGCCCAGCTGGGCGCCCTGCTGCTGCTCTGCCTGGCCGCGCTGCGTGACCCGGGCGCCCACGTCGTCGCCCCGCCGACCCGCACCACCGCCCGGCTCAGCCTGGCCGGCCAGCTCCTGCCGCACGTCGTCATGGTCGTGGCGGCCGGGGTCTACCTCGGTGCGCCGCTCGCCGGCGCCGACCCGTCCCGGGCGGCCGGGGTCGCCCTGCTCTGCTGCCTGGCCCTCACCGCCGCCCAGCGCGCCGTCGCCGCCCGCGACGAGTCGCGGGTCGCCGGGCGGCTCCGCCGCAGCGAGGCCTACTTCCGCTCCCTGGTGCGCTCCAGCAGCGACGCCGTGCTCATCCTGGACAGCGAGCTGCGCGTCACCTGGGCCGCACCGAGCCTGCAGCCCCCGGTCGACGCGCCGCCGCTGACCGGCCGCCCGCTCGTCGAGGCGGTGCACCCCGAGGACGCCGAGGCGGTCCGGGTGTGGCTGGCCGGCGGGGTCGCCGGGTCGGCCGGTGCCGCCCCGATCGGCCTGCGCGAGTTCCGGCTGCGGGCCGTCTCCGGCGGCTGGCGGGTGCTCGAGGCCGGCGTCAGCGACCTGCGCGGCGACGCCGACGTGCGGGCCCTGGTGCTGCACTGCCGCGACGTCACCGCCCGGCTGGACCGCGAGCACGAGCTCAGCTCGCTGGCCTTCACCGACCCCCTGACCGGGCTGCCCAACCGGGCCGCACAGCGGGTGGTGCTGGACGGGCTGCTCGGCGAGCTGGCGGCCCCGGCCGGAGACGCGGCCGAGGACGTCGCCCTGCTGCTGATCGAGGTCCAGGGTCTCCGCGAGGCCGGCGAGCACGCCGGCCGGGCGGTCGTGGACGTCGCCCTGGTCGAGGTGGCCCGCCGGCTGCGCGCCACCGTGCGCGCCGAGGACCAGGTGGCCCGGATCGGCGCGGAGCTGTTCAGCGTGCTGGCCCACGGCACCGGCGACGAGCCGGACCGGGTGGCCGCGCGCTGCCTGTCGGTCATCGAGGCGCCGATCACCACCGAGGCCGGCATCGTCGACCTCACCGCCGCGGTCGGGCTGGCCCCGCTGGTCGCCGGCCTCACCGACCGCGCGGCGGTCGACCGCGCCGAGCTCGCCCTGCTCGACGCCAAGAGCGCCGGCGCGGGCTCGGTGCGCCGCTACCGCGCCGAGCTGACCGCTGCCCGGGACCGCCGCGAGCAGCTGCGCCGGGACCTGGTCGGCGCCCGCGAGCGCGGCGAGCTGGCCCTGGTCTGGCAGCCGATCGTCTCGCTGGCCGACCACCGGGTCACCGGCGTCGAGGCGCTGCTGCGCTGGCAGCACCCGCTCTACGGCGACGTGCCCCCGGACGAGTTCCTGCCCGTCGCCGAGCGCGCCGGGCTGGTCGTCGAGCTGCAGCGCTGGGTGCTGCACACGGCCACCGCCGCCGCTGTCGCGCTGCCCGGGCACGGCGTCGAGCTCAAGCTCGGGGTCAACGTCTCCGCCCAGCACCTGGCGGCCGGCACCCTCGTCGGCGACGTCACCTCGGCGCTGCGGGCGAGCGGGCTGTCCCCGGAGCGGCTGGTCGTGGAGATCACCGAGTCGGCGCTGATGGGCGAGCACGTCGCCGACGACGTCACCGCGCTGCGGTTGATGGGCGTGCACCTGGCCCTGGACGACTTCGGCCGGGGCAGCTCGTCGCTGCCCGGGCTGGGCCGGCTGCCGGTCGACATCATCAAGCTGGACCGGGCGCTGCTGTCCCGCGTCGACCGCGACCCGTACACCCGCGCGGTGTGCGAGGCCGTCGTCGCGCTGGGCACCGTCCTGCACATCGACGTCGTCGCGGAGGGCGTGGAGACCGCCAGCCAGCTGGGCGTGCTCTCCGCTCTGGGCTGCGGGTTCGCGCAGGGCTTCCTGCTGTCCCGGCCGGTCGGCCTGGTCGGGCTGACGCAGCTGCTGGACGCGCACGACGGCCGGCTCTGGCCCGGGCTCGTCGGCCGGGTCGAGGCCTCGTGACCGCCACCTCGATCTCCCGGCCGGTGCCCGGGGCCACCCCGCTCGTCCCGGTCATCGCCTGGCCGCGCGCCACGGTGCTGTCCCTGCTGGCCGCGGTCGCCGTCGGTCTGGCCGCCGCCGAGGCGGTGTGGCCGGAGGCCTCCGCGCACCTGGCCCCCGCGGTCCTCGCGGCCGCGTCGCTGGCGATCTGCGTGCTCGTCGTCCGGCACGAGCGGCGCCTGGACCGGGTGTCCGCCGCGCCGTGGCGGGCCTTCGCCGTGCTCGCCCTGCTGCTGGCGCTGGGCGAGGCCATCGCCGCCCTCCGCGGGGTCGGGGTGAACGCCACCTCCGCCGGGTGGCAGGACCTGCCGCTGCTGGCCGCCATCCCCTTCGCGCTGCTGGGCTGCGCCCGGCTGGTGCGCTCCGCCGCCACCGGCATCAGCGCGCGGGTGGTGCTGGACGCCCTGGTCGCCCTGGTGGCGCTGGGTGTGCTGCTCGACGTGCTGCTCGACGCGGTCCTCGGCCGGGCCGTCGGCTCCGTCGACGACCTGATGGCGCTGGGCTACCCCGCCCTCGGGGCGGTGCTCTGCACGGTCGGCCTGGTCACCTTCGCCGGCGTGGGCGAGGCCCGCCGCATCGCCGCCGGCTGGCTGCTGGCCTGCTTCGCCTCCGTGGGGGTGGTGACCGTCAGCGGCGCCATCGCCGCGGTCAGCCCCTCCGCCGCCGCGGACGTCGTCACCGGCACCGCCTGGATGGCGATGCTGGCCTTCGGCACGCTGGCGATCGCCGCCGACCCGGGGCAGTCGACCGACCCGGACGACGAGGTCGCCGCCGTGCCGCTGCTGGGCGTCGTCATCAGCTACTGCGCGGCCTTCGGCGTCGTCCTGCTGCTGCTGGGCGGTCGGATCGCCGGGCGGCCGATCGAGCCGTTCGAGGCGGTCGCCGCCTCGCTGCTGCTGGTGCTGACGTTCGTCCGCAGCCTGGTCTGGGCCGCGGACGGCGCCCGGCTGACCCGCCAGGTGCTGCGCACCGAGGCCTACTTCCGCACGCTGGTGCACAGCGCCGCCGACATCACCATCGTGCTCGACCAGCACGGGCGGATCACCTGGGACTCCGGCGCCGGCAGCCACTCGCACGGCTGGACGGCGCGCGAGCTGGAGGGCCGCCGGCTCACCGAGTTCGTGCACCAGGACGACAGCACCGAGCTGGCGGCGGCCCTCGCGGCCGGCGCCGACCCCGACCAGGGGCGCGGGCGGACCTTCCGGCTCCGCTCCCGGGACGGCCGCTGGCCGCGCTACGAGACCGTGCGGGTGGTGGCCTCCGGTGCGCTCCTCGGCCCGGTCCGCGGCGCCGACGTGACCGCCGGCAGCGCCGGGCTGGTGCTGCACCTGCGCGACGTCGACGACCGCCGGGAGACCGAGCTCGAGCTCGAGCGGATGGCCTACACCGACTACCTGACCGGGCTGCCCAACCGGGCCCGGCTGATGGCGGCGCTGGGCAACGCCCGCAGCCGCGCCGGCGAGGGCGAGCAGTCCTGCCTGCTGCTGCTGGACCTCGACGGGTTCAAGGCGGTCAACGACATCGCCGGGCACGAGGCCGGCGACCTGCTGCTCGTCGAGGTGGCCGACCGGCTGCGCGCCACCGTGCGCGACCGGGACCTGGTCGGACGGCTGGGCGGCGACGAGTTCGCCGTCGTCGTGCGCGCCGGGCTCGACGAGTCCACCGCGCTGGCCGAGCGGATCCTCGTCGAGCTGGCCGGGGTGCACCGCTCGGTGCCCACCCCCGGGGCCGACCCGGACCTGGTCTTCGACGTCTCCTGCAGCATCGGCGTCACCGAGCTGCACCCGGCCGACGAGGTGCCGGTGGCCGTGCGCAACGCCGACCTGGCGCTCCGCGCGGCGAAGGCGGCCGG
The DNA here is from genome assembly GCF_014195485.1 of Modestobacter versicolor. Classification (NCBI taxonomy): domain Bacteria; kingdom Bacillati; phylum Actinomycetota; class Actinomycetes; order Geodermatophilales; family Geodermatophilaceae; genus Modestobacter; species Modestobacter versicolor. The sequence goes on along the minus strand of NZ_JACIBU010000002.1, from coordinate 242,340 downwards.
CAAGAACTGCGTCCGCCGGCACGGCGAGACCGCCGACAGCGCGACCGTGCGCCGCACCCGGCTCGCCCGGGACCTGCCCGACGCGCTGTCCCGCGGCCAGCTGCGGCTGGTCTACCAGCCCGTCGTCGGGACGGTGGAGCGCCGGGTGCTCGGCCTGGAGGCGCTCGTCCGCTGGGACCACCCGGTGCTCGGCGAGGTCTCGCCGGACGAGTTCGTGCCGCTGGCCGAGGACGACGGCCTCATCGTGCCGCTGCAGCGCTGGGTGCTCGAGCAGGCCACCGCCGAGCTGGCCGGCCTGCTCGCCGAGGACCGCGACCTGCAGCTCGGGGTGAACATCAGCGTCCGGCACCTGCAGTCCGGGAGCCTGGTGCCCGACGTCGCGGCCGCGCTGGCCCGGTCCGGGGTGCCCGCCGGGCGGCTGATGCTCGAGGTCACCGAGTCGCTGTTCATCGGCGAGCCCGACCGCGCCGACGGCGACCTGCAGACGCTGCACGACATGGGCTGCGTCATCTCCCTGGACGACTTCGGCCGCGGCTACTCGACCTTCGCCTACCTCGCCCGGCTGCCGGTCGACGTGCTCAAGATGGACCGGGAGTTCCTGGCCGGCATCGAGGACGACGAGCGCAGCGCCGCCCTGGTGCACAGCGTCATCGAGCTGGGCCGCCGGCTGTCCATCGACGTCGTCGCCGAGGGCGTCGAGACCCCGGGCCAGCTCGCCCGGCTGCAGGAGCTGGGCTGCCGGTACCTGCAGGGCTTCCTGCTCGGGCGGCCGACGGCACCGGCGCAGCTGGCCGCGGTCATCGACGCGTTCGACGCCGGGCTGCTGGACGGCCCGCTCGCCCCGGTCGAGGTCGCCGTCCCAGTGGGTGAGTGACCCCGTCCCACTGTGTGGAACGGGTCGGTTGACGGCGGACGCGCGGGGGCGCACAGTGTGACCGTGCCCCGCACTCGTCTGCTCGTAGCGATCCGCTAGCGCGCCGGTCCCCCCGACCGACGCGCCACCCCTCCGTGCCATGGGCACGAGGGGTTTTTTGTTGGCCGGGCACCGTCCGGCCGACCCACCGGACCAGCGGCAGGCGTCCGCCGCAGCACCCCACCCCGCGCCCAGGGAGATCGTCGAGATGAGCACCACCACCAGCAGCGCCGGCCGCACCGCAGCGGCTCCCGGCCCCACCGCCGCGCCGGGAGCCGGTCCGGCACCGGCCACCCCGGTCAGCCCGACCGAGGCCGCCGCCGCGGCGACCCTCGGCGTCGAGACCACCGCCCGGTCGATGGCCGAGGCGGCCGCGGAGCCGGCCGCCGGCATCACCGGCGCGCAGAGCCTGGTCCGCTCGCTCGAGGCGGTCGGGGTGGAGGTCGCCTTCGGCATCCCCGGCGGCGCGATCCTGCCGCTCTACGACCCTCTGTTCGACTCCGGCATCCGGCACGTGCTGGTGCGCCACGAGCAGGGCGCCGGGCACGCCGCCACCGGCTACGCCCAGGCCACCGGTCGGGTCGGCGTCTGCATGGCGACCTCGGGCCCCGGGGCGACCAACCTGGTCACCCCGCTGGCCGACGCGTACATGGACTCCGTCCCGGTCGTCGCGATCACCGGCCAGGTCTCCACCGGCTACATCGGGACCGACGCCTTCCAGGAGGCCGACATCCGCGGCATCACGATGCCGGTCACCAAGCACAGCTTCCTGGTCACCTCGGCCGACGAGATCCCGCAGCGCATCGCCGAGGCGTTCCACCTGGCCAGCACCGGCCGGCCCGGACCGGTGCTCGTCGACGTTCCCAAGGACGTGCTGCAGGCGACCACCGACTTCTCCTGGCCGCCACGGCTCGACCTGCCCGGCTACAAGCCGACCACCCGCCCGCACGGCAAGCAGGTGCGCGAGGCCGCGGCGCTGATCGCCGGTGCCCGCCAGCCGGTGCTCTACGTCGGCGGCGGCGTGCTCAAGGCCGGTGCCAGCGAGGAGCTCGCCGAGCTGGCGGAGCTCACCGGCGCGCCCGTCGTCACCACGCTGATGGCCCGCGGCGCCTTCCCGGACAGCCACCCGCTGAACCTGGGCATGCCAGGCATGCACGGCAACGTCACCGCGGTCACCGCGCTGCAGAAGGCCGACCTGCTGGTCGCCCTGGGCGCCCGCTTCGACGACCGGGTCACCGGCGAGCTGTCCAGCTTCGCGCCGAACGCCGCGGTGGTCCACGCCGACATCGACCCCGCCGAGATCGGCAAGAACCGCCGGGCCGACGTCCCGATCGTGGGCGACGCCAAGGCGACGATCGCCGAGCTGGTCACCGCGCTGCGCGCCGAGCACGAGGCCGGGCGCACCCCCGACCTCGCGGCCTGGTGGGAGCAGCTCGAGGACTGGCGCGCCCGTTACCCGCTGGGCTACGACTGGCCCGAGGACGGCGCCCTGTCGCCGCAGTACGTCATCGAGCGGCTCGGCGAGATCGCCGGGCCGGACGCGATCTACGCCTCCGGGGTCGGGCAGCACCAGATGTGGGCCGCCCAGTTCATCCGCTACGAGAAGCCGGGCACCTGGCTGAACAGCGGCGGGCTGGGCACGATGGGCTACGCCGTCCCCGCGGCGATGGGCGCCAAGTACGGCATGCCGGGCACCACGGTGTGGGCGATCGACGGCGACGGCTGCTTCCAGATGACCAACCAGGAGCTCGCCACCTGCGCGATCGAGGGCATCCCGATCAAGGTCGCGGTCATCAACAACGGCAACCTGGGCATGGTCCGGCAGTGGCAGACCCTCTTCTACGAGGGCCGCTACTCCAACACCCACCTCAACACCCACGGCGGTGGCGCGGGGGCGGCCAAGCAGGTCCGGATCCCCGACTTCGTCGCCCTGGCCGAGGCGCTCGGCTGCGTCGGCCTGCGCTGCGAGAGCAAGGACGACGTGGACGCGGTGATCGAGAAGGCGATGGCCATCAACGACGCCCCGGTGGTCATCGACTTCATCGTCGGCTCCGACGCCCAGGTGTGGCCGATGGTGGCCGCCGGTGCCAGCAACGACGAGATCCTGGCCGCGCGCGACGTCCGCCCGGTCTTCGGAGAGGGACAGGTGTAGGACAATGACTCGCCACACGCTCTCGGTCCTGGTCGAGAACAAGTCCGGTGTGCTGGCCCGGGTCTCGGCGCTGTTCAGCCGGCGCGGGTTCAACATCGAGTCCCTCGCCGTCGGCCCGACGGAGAACCCCGACCTGTCCCGGATGACGATCGTCGCCGACGCGGAGTCCGCGCCGCTGGAGCAGATCACCAAGCAGCTGAACAAGCTGATCGAGGTCATCAAGATCGTCGAGCTGGACGGCGGCGCCGCGGTGCAGCGCGAGCTGCTGCTGGTCAAGGTCCGCGCCCCGCTGGCCGACCGGCAGCAGGTGCTGCAGACCGCCGAGCTGTTCCGCGCCCGGGTGATCGACGTCAACGTCGACACCGTGACCCTCGAGGCGACCGGTACCCCGGACAAGCTGCAGGCGCTGCTGGCCGTCCTCGCCCCGCTGGGCATCAAGGAGATGGCCCAGTCCGGCACCGTCGCGCTGGGCCGCGGACCCCGGTCGATGAGCGGCGCCGGTACCTTGCGCCCGGTCGACCAGCGCTCCGCGTAACCCGAGACCGTTCCACCCCCACCCCGCGCTTTATCGCGATAAAGCACGCTCCACCGAAGGGATCACCACCGCATGGCCGCCGAGATCTTCTACGACGACGACGCCGACCTCTCGATCATCCAGGGGCGCACCGTCGCCGTCCTGGGCTACGGCAGCCAGGGCCACGCCCACGCGCTGTCGCTGCGCGACTCCGGCGTCGACGTCCGGGTCGGCCTGCCCGAGGGCTCCAAGAGCCGGGCCAAGGCCGAGGCCGAGGGCCTGCGCGTGGTCACCCCCGCCGAGGCGTCCGCCGAGGCCGACCTGATCATGATCCTGGCGCCGGACCACGTGCAGCGGAAGCTGTACGCCGAGTCGGTCGAGCCGAACCTGCAGGACGGCGACGCGCTGTTCTTCGGCCACGGCTTCAACATCCGCTTCGGCTACATCAAGCCCCCGGCCGGCGTGGACGTGGCGATGGTCGCCCCCAAGGGCCCGGGCCACCTGGTGCGCCGCGAGTTCAGCGACGGCAAGGGCGTGCCCTGCCTGATCGCCGTCGAGCAGGACGCCAGCGGCGCGGCCCAGTCCCTGGCGCTGTCCTACGCCAAGGGCATCGGCGGCACCCGGGCCGGCGTCATCAAGACGACGTTCGCCGAGGAGACCGAGACCGACCTGTTCGGCGAGCAGGCCGTTCTCTGCGGCGGCATGTCCGCGCTGGTCACCGCCGGGTTCGAGACGCTCACCGAGGCCGGCTACCAGCCCGAGATCGCCTACTTCGAGTGCCTGCACGAGCTCAAGCTGATCGTCGACCTGATGTACGAGGGCGGCATCGCCAAGCAGCGCTGGTCGGTCTCCGACACCGCTGAGTACGGCGACTACACCTCCGGCCCGAAGGTCGTCGACGCCCGCGTCAAGGAGTCGATGAAGGACGTCCTCACCGCCATCCAGGACGGCACGTGGGCTGCGGCCTTCATCGCCGACCAGGACGCCGGCGCCCCGGACTTCAAGGCCAAGCGGGCCGCCGCCGAGGCGCACCCGATCGAGGCCACCGGCCGTCAGCTGCGCGGCCTGATGAGCTGGGTCAGCGCGACCGACGACTACACCGGCACCGCCGCCCGGTAGCAGCGGACTCCGGCGAACGGCCCCCGCAGCGCTCGCTGCGGGGGCCGTTCCCGTTCAGCGGCCGGTGAGGGCCCGCCGCTGCCGGTGGGCGGCGAAGTACTGGGCCGACGAGCGCAGGCAGAGCAGCACGAGCATCGCCAGCGCGGCCAGGAAGAGCACCAGCAGGAACACGATGCCGCCGGCCTGCCCGGACTGGCCGGGCTCGGAGACGGCGCCGATCAGCCCGAAGAGGAAGAACAGCCCGCTCACCGCCACCGCGATCGAGGAGCCGACGAGCAGCAGCACCCGGCTGCGGCCGCGCAGCGCGAGCACGCTGCCCCAGACCATCAGCACGGTCCAGGCCAGCGCGAGCAGGGCGAGGACCACCAGCACGGCGCGGACGTCGCTGATGCCGGACTCGGTGGCGCCGGTGTCGAAGCTCGGGTCGCTGTTCTCCAGGGCGTCGACGAGGTCGTCGATGACCGCGCCACCGGCCAGGAAGGCCACGGTCACCAGCAGGCCCATGGCGGCGTGGACCAGCCCGAGGACGGCCGCAGTGATGACCGTGCCGGGCCGGGCGGGCTGCACGTCGCCGTAGGGGGAGCCGCCGTAGGGCGACTGGCCGTACGCGGGCTGGCCGTACTGCTCCTGGCCGTAGGGCGCCTGGCCGTAGGGCTGCTGCCCGTACTGGCCGTACTGGGCGGTGTCGTACGGCTGCTGCCCGTACGGCGGCTGCCCGTACTGCTCCTGGCCGTACTGCTGCTGCCCGTACGGCTGCTGGCCGTACTGGGCCGGCTGCCCGTACCGGGTCTGCCCGTACCGGTCGTCCTCCCCGCCGGAGGGCTCCTGACCCGGCGGGACGGCGGGGGAGGACCCCGCGGCGGTGGCCCCCGTCCCGGAGCTGCTGCCCTCCGGCGGGGCCTGCCACCGGTCCGGCTGCCCGCTCGCCTGCTGGCCGAAGGGGGTCGTCTCCTGACGGCCCTGGGCGTCGTCCCGGTCGTTGCTCATGATCTCCTCCGCACGGGCCGGTGGCACCGGCGCTCGGCCTCAGGATGGCGGTGCGGGTGGGGGCGGGCAAGCAGGCCCCCACCTCGGCGGAGTCCACCCAGTGGGACCGGTGGGCACCGGCGGTCCACCGGAGCGGCGGCGTCCCTACGCTGTGCTCCCGTGACCACGACCACGCCCGTCGTCCTGATCGCCGAAGAGCTGGCACCCAGCGTCCTGGAGGTGCTCGGCGGCGACGTCGAGATCCGGCACGTCGACGGCGCCGACCGGGCGGCGCTGCTGCCGGCGCTGGCCGAGGCCTCGGCCGTGCTGATCCGCTCGGCCACCCAGATCGACGCCGAGGCGCTCGCCGCGGCGCCGCTGCTCAAGGTCGTGGCGCGGGCCGGCATCGGGCTGGACAACGTCGACGTGCCGGCCGCCACCGAGCGCGGCGTCCTGGTGGTCAACGCACCCACCTCCAACATCGTCAGCGCCGCCGAGCACGCCGTCGCGCTGCTGCTGGCCGCGGCCCGGCACATCCCCGCCGCCGACGCCTCGCTGCGCGAGGGGAAGTGGGCGCGGTCGAAGTTCACCGGCGTCGAGGTCACCGAGAAGACCGTCGGCGTGGTCGGCCTGGGCCGGATCGGGGTGCTGGTGGCCCAGCGGCTGGCCGCCTTCGGCGTCACGCTGATCGCCTACGACCCCTACATCCAGCCGGGCCGGGCGGCCCAGCTGGGCGTCCGGCTCGTCTCGCTCGACGAGCTGCTGCGCGAGGCCGACTTCATCACCATCCACCTGCCCAAGACCCCGGAGACCCTCGGGCTGATCGGCGCCGAGCAGCTCGCGGCGACCAAGCGCGGCGTGATCATCGTCAACGCCGCCCGCGGTGGGCTGGTCGACGAGGCCGCGCTGGCCGAGGCGCTGCAGTCCGGCCAGGTCGGCGCGGCCGGCATCGACGTCTACGCCAAGGAGCCCTGCACCGACAGCCCGCTGTTCGGTCTGCCCAACGTCGTCGTCACCCCGCACCTGGGCGCCTCCACGACCGAGGCGCAGGACAAGGCCGGCACCGCGGTGGCGCGCAGCGTCCGGCTGGCGCTGCAGGGCGAGTTCGTCCCCGACGCGGTCAACGTGCAGGCCGGCGGGGTCGTCGCCGAGGACGTGCGCCCGGGCCTGCCGCTGGCGGAGAAGCTCGGCCGGGTCTTCACCGCGCTCGCCGGCGGCCTGGCCCAGTCCGTGCACGTCGAGGTGCAGGGCAAGATCGCCGAGTTCGACGTCTCGGTGGTCCAGCTGGCCGTGCTGCGCGGGGTCTTCACCGACGTCGTGGAGGAGGCGGTCACCTACGTCAACGCCCCGCTGCTCGCCGACCAGCGCGGGCTGGACGTCACGCTGTCCAGCAACACCGAGAGCCCCGACTACCGGAACCTGATCACCGTGCGCGGGGCGATGTCCGACGGCACCACGGTCACCGTCTCCGGCACCCTCTACGGCAAGAACCAGGTGCCCAAGCTCACCGAGGTCGCCGGCTTCGACGTCGACCTCACCGCCGACGGCTACCTGCTCTTCTTCGTCTACGCCGACCGGCCGGGCATCGTCGGCACCGTCGGTGCGGCGCTGGGGGAGGCGGGCATCAACATCGCCGGTGCGCAGGTCAGCCGGACCAACCAGGGCGGCGACGCGCTCATGGCGGTCACCGTCGACAACCCGGTCAGCGGCGAGCTGCTGGCCGACATCGCCGGCCGGATCGGCGCGGGCCAGGCCCAGGCCGCCGACCTCCGGCCGAGCTGACGGGTCCACCGCACCCGCCGCACCCACCGCACCGGCCCGAGGCCGCGCCGTCCCCTGGACGGCGCGGCCTCGTCGCGTCCACGGGCTGGACGGCCGCCCGGGTGGTTGAACAGCGCAGCACCGTGGCATCCGCGCCACCGGGACTGGGCCACCTGCCGCGGGCTGCGCGCGTCGGCGGGGCTGGACGCAGCACCGGGGGCACAGCGACCGCACAGCGGGGCCAACTGCGCCGAACGGCGCTCGGCACTGCTCCGAACGGCCTATTGGCCGTTGGTCGCAGCAACGACGACCGTTCACCGTGACTCGCAATTGGCAACCGAGTGGACACGCTCCGTTGCCAAACCGGGCGTGGCGGTGGGTGTGGGGGCACCCCGCGGCCGGGCGAGCCTCCCGCACGAAATCGCTGACAGGGGTGCACGTGGGACCGACCACATCGAGGACGACCCGGACGGGGCGACGAGGGCTCGCCGTCCGGACGGGGGTCGTCGCAGCAGCGACGGCCCTGATCGCGGCGGCAGGTGCCGGCGTCGCCGGTGCCGCCCCCGGCGGCCCGCTGGACGGGCAGGCCACCGGGCAGGCGCAGGCCGAGCTCACCGGCGAGCAGCTGGAGCAGGTGCAGACCCAGCTCGCCGACCGCTCCGAGGGGCAGCGACCGGCCGGGCTGCCGGAGAGCGGCCCGACGTCGTTCTTCATCGAGGTGGCCCCGCAGGCCAGCTCGGAGGCCTACGCGGACGCGCTGCCGGCCGGTGAGGCCGCTGCCGACGCGGCGGCCAGCGCCGCCAAGGGCGAGGTGGAGGCCGCGGCCGGTCAGGTGATCGACCAGCTGCCGGCCGCCGTGCCGGAGGCCGCGGTCCTCTACGAGACCAGCACCGTGCTCCCCGGTGTCGCCGTGCGCGCCGACGCCGCCGACTACGAGCAGCTCACCCAGCTGGCCGGCGTCACCGCCGTCCACCCGATCAGCCCCAAGGAGGTCAGCAACGCGGGCGCGGCCACGGTCGTGGAGGCGGTGCAGGCCTGGGAGGACCTCGGCAACACCGGCCGGGGCGTCTCGATCGGGATCATCGACACCGGCATCGACTACACCCACGCCGACTTCGGTGGCAGCGGGAGCGTCGCCGAGTTCGACGCCCTGCAGGCCGCCGAGGCGGCACCTGCCCCCGCGGGCGTCTACCCCAGCGCCAAGGTGCTCGGCGGGCGGGACTTCGTCGGCGACGCCTACAACGCCGACCCGGCCAGCCCGGCCTACGACCCGGTCGCCCGGCCGGACGACAACCCGCTGGACTGCAACGGCCACGGCACCCACGTGGCGGGCACCGCAGCCGGCTACGGCGTCAACGCCGACGGCAGCACCTACACCGGCGGCTACGACCGGGGGCTGGACCCGCGGTCGCTGTCGATCGGCCCGGGCATGGCCCCGGAGGCCGAGCTGTACGCGCTGAAGGTGTTCGGCTGCGAGGGCTCCACCGACGTCACCGTGCAGGCGATCGAGTGGGCGCTGGACCCCAACGGCGACGGCAGCCCCAAGGACCACCTCGACGTCATCAACCTGTCCCTCGGCTCGGACTACGGCCTGGCCGACGACGCCGACGCCCTCGCCCTGGACCGGGCCATGAAGATGGGCGTCCTCGCCGTCGCCTCGGCCGGCAACGCCGGTGACAGCTACGACATCGGCGGGTCGCCGGGCAACGCGCCGCGGGCCATCGGGGTCGCGGCCACCAACGACGGCTTCGGCGTCTTCGACGGCTGGCAGGTCACCTCCCCGGCCGGCCTGGTCGACGGCACCCGCCCGGGGCTCCGGTCGGTCGCCTACAGCGACCGGGCCGCGGACGGCAGCGTCAAGCCCGACGTCACCGGCGCGCTGGTGAACACCCCGGCGGGCAACGAGGACGCGTGCGCCCCGCTGCCGGCCGGCTACGCCACCGGTCGCATCCTGCTGATCGAGGCCGACGGCTTCGCCTGCGGGTCGGTCGCCAAGGGCACCAACGCGGTCAACGCCGGCGCGGTCGGTTTCATGATCATCGCGGACGACGACCTGCTCGAGACCGGGATCACCGGCGTCGCGCAGATCCCCGGCATCCTGGTCACCGCGACCGACGGGGCGGCCCTGCGGGGCGCCGTCGCCGGCGGTCAGACCGTCACGGTCACCTTCGGGCCCAGCCTCAAGGACGCCGCGGTGTTCGAGGCGCCCGAGCAGGTCGACCTGATCGCCTCGTTCAGCTCCCGGGGCGTCCGCCAGGAGAACGGCGTCAAGCCCGACGTCGCCGCTCCCGGGGTCACGCTGTACTCCGCGGCCGTCGGCACCGGCAGCCGGGGGGTCAGCGAGTCCGGGACGTCGATGGCGGCGCCGACCACCGCCGGCGTCACCGCGCTCATCCGCGCGGCGCACCCGGAGTGGTCGACCGAGCAGGTCAAGGCCGACCTGATGAACACCGCCGGCCACGACGTGCACACCGAGCAGGGCCAGACCGGCGAGGTCTACGGCCCCAACCGGGTCGGCGCCGGGCGCATCGACGCCGAGGCGGCGCTGCGCAACCAGGTGCTCGCCTACGCCGAGCCGGGGTCGGGGGGCGTCTCGGCGTCCTTCGGCGTGGTCGAGGTCGCCGCGGAGAAGGTCCGCGAGACCAAGACCATCAAGGTCCAGAACACCAGCCGGCGGATCGCGGTCTACACGGTCCGCTACGACGCGGTGGTCAGCCAGCCGGGCGTGCGGTACACGGTCAGCCAGCCGCTGCTGGTCCTGCTGCCCGGCCAGAGCCGGAACGTGACGGTCACCCTGACCGCCACCCAGGACCAGCTCCGCAAGACGCCGGACCCGACGGTGGTCGTCGACGGTGAGAACGAGGGCCGGCAGTTCCTCGGCGAGGCCAGCGGCCGGGTCGTGCTCCGCCCGGTGCTGTCCAAGGCGCCGACCCTGCGGGTGCCGGTGCACGCCAACCCCAAGCCGGCCTCCACGCTGACCGCGTCGGCCGCCGCGGACGGCTCGGCGATCACCCTCGCCGGCGAGGGCATCGCCAACGGCCCGGCGTTCGAGCCGACGTCCTACACCTCGCTGGTGTCGGCGTTCGAGCAGCTGGGCACCAGCCCGCAGCTGCCGCGGTGCACCTCCACGCCGGCCCCGACCTGCTACAAGTCGGAGCTGGAGCGCTCGGTCGACCTGGCCCGCGTCGGGGTCGCCTCCGACGGTGCGGGCGGTCTGTACTTCGGGGTGTCGGCCCACGGCCGGTCCACCTCCCCGGAGACCGCCGTCAACTACGGGGTGTTCATCGACGCCACCGGTGACGGCGCCTGGGACTACCAGGTGACCACCACCCGGGTGGCGGACTTCGACGCGCCGCTGGTCGTCGTCACCGACCGGGAGTTCACCCTCCTGCCGGCCGGTGACCCCTACGTCGGGTTCCTGAACGTGGCCGACGGGACGGTCGACACCAACGCGTTCTACTCCGACGTCCAGGTGCTGGCCGCGCCGCTGTCGGTGATGCCGCTGGTGACCGGCCGGATCGGCTTCGGCGTCCAGGCGGTCAGCGCGTACGGCACGGTCGACGACGTCGGCACGACCACGGTCGCGGGCTCCCCGGAGCTCGCGGCGCAGCGGATGAGCTTCGACCCGGCGGCGCCGGGCCTGAGCTTCGACCTGGCGGGCGAGCCGGCCCTCCTGGTCCCGGCGGACGGCGGCACCACCATCACCGTCACCCAGGACCCGGCGGCCTACGCCGCGGACACCGCGGTCGGCGGGGAGAAGGGCGCGCTGGTGGTCCTGCACCAGAACGACAGCGCCACCGGGCGGGCGCAGTCGGTGCCGGTCGCCGGTGCGCCGGTCCCGTCGGCCGCCGCGACCAGCACGCCGGCCGGCACGCCGACCGGGACGCCGAGCGGCACGTCCGCCCCGCCGTCACCGGTCGGCGACCAGCCGGCGGCAGGTGTGGGCGAGCCGCCGGCGACCAGCGCCGCACCGACGGGGACGCCGGCTCCGGCCGAGGCCCCCAGCGCCCCGGCGAGCAGCCCGCCCGGGACGCCGTCGGCCACCGCGGCACCGGGCACCACCGCACCGGGCACCACCCCGGCCGGCTGACCGGGACGCACCACCGCACCGCCCCCTGAGGGGGCCGCACCACCCGGACGCCCTCCGCGAGCAGCACCCGCGGAGGGCGTCCGGCGTGTGCGGGTGCAGGCCGGGCACCCCCCGCCCACTAACCTCTGGCCTCATGCGCCTGGCAGTGGTCCCTGGAGACGGCATCGGTCCCGAGGTCGTGGCGGAGGGCCTGAAGGTCCTCGGCGCGGTCGCCCCGGACATCGAGAGCACCCCCTACGACCTGGGGGCGGCGCGCTGGCACCGCACCGGTGAGCTGCTGCCGGACTCGGTGCTCGACGAGCTGCGCCAGCACGACGCGATCCTGCTCGGCGCGGTCGGCGACCCCGGCGTGCCCAGCGGCATCCTCGAGCGCGGCCTGCTGCTCAAGCTGCGCTTCGAGCTCGACCACCACGTCAACCTCCGCCCGGCCAAGCTCTTCGACGGCGTGCGCAGCCCGCTGGCCGCCCCGGGCGAGATCGACATGCTCTGCGTGCGCGAGGGCACCGAGGGCCCCTACGTCGGCAACGGCGGCGTGCTGCGCCGGGACACCCCGCACGAGATCGCCACCGAGGTCAGCCTGAACACCGCCTTCGGGGTGGAGCGGGTGGTGCGGTACGCGTTCGAGCGGGCCGTCGCCCGGCCCCGCAAGCACCTCACGCTGATCCACAAGACCAACGTGCTCACCTTCGCCGGCTCGCTGTGGTCGCGGACGGTGGAGGAGGTCTCGGCCGAGTTCCCCGAGGTCACCGTCGCCTACCAGCACGTCGACGCCGCGGCGATGTTCTTCATCACCGACCCGGCCCGCTACGACGTGATCGTCACCGACAACCTCTTCGGCGACATCGTCACCGACGTGGCCGCCGCGGTCACCGGTGGCATCGGGCTGGCCGCCAGCGGCAACCTCGACGTCTCGGGCACCAACCCGAGCATGTTCGAGCCGGTGCACGGCTCCGCGCCCGACATCGCCGGGCAGGGCATCGCCGACCCCACCGCGACCGTGCTGTCGGTCGGGCTGCTGCTGGAGCACCTCGGCCGCCCGGAGCTGGCCAAGCGGGTCAACGCCGCGGTCGCCTTCGACCTCTCCACCCGCGACCCGAAGGCCACCATCCGCACCGCCGAGGTCGGCGACCGCCTCGCGGCGCTCTCCGGCGGATGACGGCCGGCCCGTCCGCAGGACGGGCCGACCGCGAGCTCACGGGGGCGCGCTGCGCAGCAGGCGGCCGGCCGGGACGGGGAGCACCGCCAGGGCGCCGGTCTCCTCGGGGGCCGGCCACTCGGGGCGCACCCGCAGCTCGTGCGGGGAGACCTCGACCAGCAGGGTGGGCTGCCACGACCACCCGTCGTCCGGCTGCCGGGCGTCGGTCACGCCGCGGGGGAGCGGGCTGGGCAGCCGGCACCACCAGCGCCGGGCCAGCAGCGCCAGCCCGGTGGCGGTGAGCAGCGCGGTCGCCTCGTCCGCCGGCAGCGGCCCGCCGGCCGGGGTGCCGGCCAGCGTCATCGGGACGACGAGGTCGACGCCGTCCGCCGCGGGCGCGAGGTACCCGACGCGCTCGCCGTCGTCCGTGCGGTGGACGACCTCCCAGCTGGTGGTCACCGGGCCTCCTCTCTCGGTCGGCCCGGATGGTGCACCGCCGGGAGCAGCCCGGTCACCTGGTTTCCCGCGGCGGTGGTCTCCCGCGCGGCGGCTGCGCTGTGCTTGACTAGCGGTGATGGACGCCACCCGCACGATCATCATCAGCTAGCGCGCAGCCACCTCCCCGACTGCGCGCAACCTCCCGTACCCCGGGAGGTTTTTTCGTGTCCGGGCCCAGAATCGACTCCCCGGGAGGACCCGTGGCCACCGAGACCACCGCCGACTTCCACGTCTTCGACACCACGCTGCGCGACGGCGCCCAGCGCGAGGGTGTGAGCTACTCCGTCGCCGACAAGCTGGCCGTCGCGCGGCTGCTCGACGAGATCGGGGTCGGCTTCATCGAGGGCGGCTGGCCCGGTGCGCTGCCCAAGGACACCGAGTTCTTCGCCCGGGCCCGCACCGAGCTGCAGCTGCGGCACGCCCAGCTGGTGGCGTTCGGCGCGACCCGCAAGGCGGGGGTGGCGGTGGCCGAGGACCCGCAGGTGCAGGCGCTGCTGGACGCGCAGACCCCGGTGGTGTGCCTGGTCGCGAAGTCCGACGTCCGGCACGTGCGCGAGGCGCTGCGCACCACGCTGGAGGAGAACCTGGCGATGGTCGCCGACACGGTCGCGTACCTGGTCGGTCACGGACGGCGGGTCTTCCTCGACTGCGAGCACTTCTTCGACGGCCACGCCGCCGACCCCGACTACGGCGTCCAGGTGCTGCAGACCGCGTTCGCCGCCGGCGCCGAGGTGGGCGTGCTGTGCGACACCAACGGCGGGATGCTGCCGATGGGCGTGGGCCGGGTGGTCGCCGACGTCCGGGCGCGGACCACCGGGAAGCTGGGCATCCACTGCCAGGACGACACCGGCTGCGCGGTCGCCAACACCCTCGCCGCGGTGGAGGCGGGCGTGACCCACGTGCAGGGCACCGCCAACGGCTACGGCGAGCGGGCCGGCAACGCCGACACCTTCGCGCTGATCGGCAACCTGGTCACCAAGATGGGGCTGCCGGTGGTGCCCGCGGAGTGCCTCCCCGAGCTCAAGCGGGTCAGCCACGCCATCGCCGAGCTGGCCAACATCGCCCCCGACGACCACCAGCCCTTCGTCGGGGCGTCGGCCTTCGCGCACAAGGCCGGGCTGCACGCCAGCGCCATCAAGGTGCGCCCGCAGCTGTACAACCACCTCGACCCGGAGGTCGTCGGCAACGACATGCGCATCCTGGTCACCGAGATGGCCGGCCGCGCCTCGATCGAGCTCAAGGGCCGGGAGCTGGGGGTGGACCTGGCCGGCCAGGCCGACGCCATCGGCCGGGTGGTCGACCAGGTGAAGGTGCTCGAGGCCGACGGCTGGTCGTTCGAGGCGGCCGACGCCTCGTTCGAGCTGCTGCTGCGCGCCGAGCTGCCCGGCGCCCCCCAGCCGCTGTTCGAGCTGGAGAGCTACCGCACCTCGGTGGAGCACTGGGGCAACGGCGTCGTGGTCAGCGAGGCCACCGTCAAGGTGCACGTCGACGGCGAGCGGATCATCAGCACCGGCGAGGGCAACGGCCCGGTCAACGCGCTGGACAACGCCCTGCGCCAGGCGCTCGTCGGCCGGTACCCGCAGCTGGCCGGCGTCTCGCTGGCCGACTACAAGGTGCGCATCCTGGGCTGGAAGGGCGGCACCAGCGCCACCACCCGGGTGCTCGTCGACAGCACCGACGGAGCGGGGGAGTGGACCACGGTCGGGGTGCACGACAACATCGTCGAGGCCTCCTGGCACGCGCTGGTCGACGCGATGACCTACGCGGTGCGGCACCGCTGACCCGCCGGGGTCAGCCCGGCAGCGGCGCCACGGTGCTGGCCAGCAGGCAGAACTCGTTGCCCTCCGGGTCGGCGAGCACGTGCCAGGTCATCGTGCCGCTGAGCGGGCCCTGCCCCACGTCGACCGGGGTGGCGCCCAGGCCGAGCAGCCGCTCCAGCTCCTGAGCCTGCGACCGGTCGGTGGCGTTGAGGTCCAGGTGCAGCCGCAGCTTGCCGGGGGTGGGCTCGGCGACCGGCGCGAAGACGATCGTGGGGACGACGCCCTTCGGCTCCTGCCCGGGCGGACCGATCTCCACCGCGCCGTCGTCCTCGGTGCCCAGCACCTCGTAGCCGAGCACCTCCGCCCACCAGGCGGCGAGCGCGACGGCGTCGCGGCAGTCCAGGACGAGTTCGGTGATCCGGCTGGCCATGGGCTGCGACGGTAGCGACCCCGCGCAGCCCCGACACCCCGTCCGACCCGTGCACCGGTCCGGCCCGTCTAGCCTGGCGACGTGCGCATCGTCCGCTTCGCCCACCCAGCCGGCATGTCCTTCGGGGTCCTCGACGGGGACGGCCAGGTCGCCCAGATCGACGGCCACCCCTTCGGTCAGATCTCCTTCACCGGCCAGCGGTTCGCCGCCGCCGACGTCCGGCTGCTCTCGCCGATCCTCCCCAGCAAGGTGGTCTGCGTCGGCAAGAACTACGCCGACCACGTGCAGGAGATGAACACCGGGGAGGCGCCGAAGGAGCCGCTGATCTTCCTCAAGCCCTCCACCTCGGTGATCGGCCCGGGCGACGCCATCCGCATCCCGGCCGGCAGCACCAACGTGCACCACGAGGTCGAGCTGGCCGTGGTCATCGGCGCGCGCGGCGCCCGGCAGGTCAGCCCGGAGCAGGCGCTGGCCAGCGTCTTCGGCTACACCATCGGCAACGACGTCACCGAGCGGGACATGCAGCGCAGCGACGGGCAGTGGACCCGCGCCAAGGGCTTCGACTCCTTCTGCCCGCTGGGCCCGTGGATCGAGACCGACCTGGCCGGGCTGGGCAAGGACCCGGCCGACCTGGAGATCACCTGCAGCGTGGACGGCGAGCTCCGCCAGTCCGGCCGGACCAGCCAGCTGCTGTTCGGCCTGCCCACCCTGATCTCCCACATCTCGCAGGTGATGACCCTGCTGCCCGGCGACGTGGTGCTCACCGGCACCCCCTCCGGCGTGGGCCCGATCGCCCCCGGCCAGCGCGTCGAGTGCACGATCGAGGGCCTCGGCACGCTGACCAGCTCCGTGGCCGGCGCCGACCCGACCTCCACCGCGGGCGCCGCCCGATGAGCGCTCCGGAGCCGGGCACCGTCCGCACCCGCTTCTGCCCGTCGCCGACCGGCACCGTGCACGTCGGCGTCATGCGGGCGGCGCTCTACAACTGGGCCTACGCCCGGCACACCGGCGGCCAGTTCGTCGTCCGGATCGAGGACACCGACCCGGCCCGCAACACCCTGGAGTCCGAGCGGCACCTGCTCGACTGCCTGCGCTGGCTGGGCCTGAACTGGGACGAGGGACCGGAGGTCGGCGGCCCGCACGGCCCGTACCGGCAGTCCGAGCGCAGCGAGGTCTACCGCGACGTCGTGGCGCGGCTGCTGGGCTCCGGGCACGCCTACGAGTCGTTCTCCACGCCGGAGGAGGTCACCGCCCGCCGGCTGGCCGCCGGCCAGGACCCCAAGCTCGGCTACGACAACGCCGACCGGACCACGACCGACGCGCAGCGGGCCGCGTTCCTGGCCGAGGGCCGGGAGCCGGTGGTCCGGCTCCGGATGCCCGACTCCGACCTGACCTGGGTCGACCACGTGCGCGGGGAGGTCCGGTTCGCCGCCGGGGCGGTGCCGGACTTCGTGCTCGTCCGCGGCAACGGGACGCCGCTGTACACCCTGGTGAACCCCGTCGACGACGCCCTGATGGGCATCACCGACGTGCTGCGCGGCGAGGACCTGCTGCCCTCCACCCCCCGGCAGCTGGCGCTGTACGCGGCGCTGACCGACATCGGGGTGGCCGCCGGCACACCGCGGTTCGGCCACCTGCCCCTGGTGATGGGGGAGGGCAACAAGAAGCTGTCCAAGCGCGACCCGCAGTCGAACTTCGACGTCTACCGGGACCGCGGCTTCCTGCCGGAGGGGCTGGTCAACTACCTCGCGCTGCTGGGCTGGTCGATCGCCGAGGACCGGGACGTCTTCTCACCCGAGGAGATGGCCGCCGCCTTCGACGTCGACAGCGTCAGCGCCAACCCGGCCCGCTTCGACCTGAAGAAGGCCGAGGCGATCAACGCCACCCACCTGCGGGCGCTGCCGGTCGAGGACTTCACCACCCGGGTCGTGCCGTACCTGGCCGCGGCCGGGCTGGTGACCGACCCGCCGACCGCCGAGCAGGCGGCCACGCTCGAGGCGATCGCCCCGCTGGCGCAGGAGCGGATGATCGTGCTGTCCGACGCCGTCGGGCTGCTCGGCTTCCTGTTCACCGAGGACGTCGAGATCGAGCCGGCGGCCGCGGACAAGCAGCTGGGCGCCGGGGCCGGCGAGGTGCTGGACGCGGCGACGTCGGCCCTGCAGGCGCTGCCGGAGTGGTCGACACCGGCGATCGAGACCGCGCTCAAGGAGGCCCTCGTGGAGGGGCTCGGGCGCAAGCCGCGCCAGGCGTTCGGGCCGGTGCGGGTCGCGGTCAGCGGCCGCACGGTCTCCCCGCCGCTGTACGAGTCGATGGAGCTGCTCGGCCGCGAGCGCACGCTCCGCCGGCTCGCCGCGGCCCGCGGGGCAGCGACGGGATGACCGCCGGGGGCTGGGGCGGTGCCCCGTACGGCGTCCCACCCGAGCAGCCGTACGGCGGCCCACCGCCGACCGGCCGCTACGGCTCGCCGCCCCGGGTGCCGTTCGGTGTCGCTGCTCCGCCGCAGTACGGGCAGCCCCACGGGCCGGGCCCCGGCCAGCTCCACGGGCCGGTGCCCGGCCGGCCGTACCCGGGGCCGCCGCCGGGCCGGCCGCCCCGCCCGGTCACCCCGCCCGGCGCGCCCCCGCACGACACCCCCCAGCCCTTCGAGCTGCTGATGCGGACCCGGGACTGGGCCTGGTGGCGCCCGGTGCTCGGCGTGGTGCTCTTCGGCGTCGTCTACGGGGTCAGCACGCTGGTGCTCGGGCTGGGCTTCCTGGTCACCGGGGTGGTGCCCGACCTCGCCCAGGTCGACCTCACCGACGTCGCCTTCCTGCTGATCAGCAACATCTCGCTGATCGTGGCCATCCCGGTGGTGTGGCTGTGCTGGGCGGTGCCGCACGGGCTGCGGATCGGCTGGTCGTCCTCGGTGTTCGGCCGGTTGCGCTGGCGGCTGTTCCTGCCCTGGACCTGGCGGGCGCTGGCGACGCTGGGCGTGGCGGTCGCGCTGGGCCTGCTGATCGCGGTGGCCGCCACCGGCGCCGACGTCACCGGACCGGCGTCCTCGTTCCCCTGGATGCTGCTGGTGGTGCTCACCACCACGCCGCTGCAGTCCGCGGCCGAGGAGTACGTCTTCCGCGGCTACCTCACCCAGAGCATCGCCGGCTGGATCGGCCGCCCGCGCGCGGGGGCGCTGGTCGCGGCGCTCGTCACCGCCACGCTGTTCTCGCTGGCGCACGGGCCGGGCGACTTCCAGACCTTCCTCTACCGCTTCGTGATCGGCCTGGCGCTGTCGGCGGTGGCCTGGCTGACCGGCGGGCTGGAGGCCTCGATCGCGCTGCACGCGGTGAACAACGTGGTGATCTTCCTGCTCGCCGGCTCGCTCGGTGACCGGGCAGCCGCCGCCGAGCCGGTCGGGGCCGTGGGCTGGGGCACCAGCCTGCTGGGCATGCTCGGCATGGTCGCCTTCGTCGTCTGGGTGCACCGGGCCCGGGCCGCGGTGCGGCCGGAGCTGCTCAGCCCGGCGCTGGACCTGCGCGGGCGGCTCGCACCCGCGTACCCCGGGACGACGCCGCCGTTCGGGGCGCCGCCGTTCGGGACCCAGCAGCCGTTCGGGGCTCCACCTGGCTCCCCCGGGGGCCTGCCCCCGGCGCCCGGCGGACCGCCCGGCTGGGCCCCTCCGCCGCGCGGTCCCTGGGGGTGACGCGCGGGGGGACGGACCCCCGCGCGACCCCTCGCAGAGCATCGGGTAGAGTTCTCTCCCGGCGCCGCAAGGTGCTGGAAGACCCTTGGGGTATGGGGTAATTGGCAGCCCGACGGTTTCTGGTTCCGTTAGTCTAGGTTCGAGTCCTGGTACCCCAGCGAGGAAGCACCACCTCCTCAGCACCACCGCACGACCGCACCACCAGCAGTACCTGGCCCCGTCGTCTAGCGGCCCAGGACGCCGCCCTCTCACGGCGGTAGCGAGGGTTCGAATCCCTTCGGGGCTACACCTGGCAGAGCCCCCGACCCACCCGGGTCGGGGGCTCTCGTCGTCTCCGGGCCCGCCGCCGACCCCTCCGCACGGCGTCCGCCGGCTCGTGCCAGAATCGTGGCGCAGGTGCACGGCCCCGTCGTCTAGCGGCCCAGGACGCCGCCCTCTCACGGCGGTAGCGAGGGTTCGAATCCCTTCGGGGCTACCCGTGGCAGAGCCCCCGACCCACCGGGTCGGGGGCTCTCGTGTTCTCGGTCACCGCACGTCACCCGTTGCGGTGACCACCGAAATGTGGCCCGGCCAGCGCGGTGTTAGCTTCCCGTAGCTGATCATCGCGCCGCACCACCGTGCCCCGCCCTGACTGCAGGCAGGGGCCACCCGCTCGGAACCGACAGGTGGCCCGATCTCTGGAACCTGGAGGGAAACCCGGTGGTCCTCGCCGCGGACGACACCCTGCGCCTCGACGCCAACGCCGTCGACTACGGGCTCGTCATCGCCTACTTCGCCGTCGTCCTGCTGATCGGCCTGGCGGCCCGCCGCCGGGTCAGCGACAGCCTCGACTTCTTCCTGTCCGGCCGCTCGCTGCCGGCCTGGGTCACCGGCCTCGCCTTCATCTCGGCCAACCTCGGTGCGGTCGAGATCATCGGCATGTCGGCCAACGGCGCCCAGTTCGGCATGGCCACGTTCCACTACTTCTGGATCGGCGCCGTCCCGGCGATGCTGTTCCTGGGCATCGTGATGATGCCCTTCTACTACGGCTCCAAGGTGCGCAGCGTGCCGGAGTTCATGCGCCGCCGCTTCGGCACCGGGGCCCACCTGGTGAACGCGCTGAGCTTCGCGCTGGCCCAGCTGCTGATCGCCGGCATCAACCTCTACCTGCTGGCCACGGTCGTGAACGCGCTGCTGGGCTGGCCGCTGTGGCTGGGGCTGCTCGTGGCCGCGGCGATCGTGCTCAGCTACATCACGCTGGGCGGCCTGTCGGCGGCCATCTACAACGAGGTCCTGCAGTTCTTCGTCATCGTCGCCGCCCTGCTGCCGCTCACGCTGATCGGTCTGCACCGCGTCGGCGGCGTCGGCGGCCTGGTCGACCGGGTGCGCGAGTCGACCGGAGGCGACGAGCAGCTGCGGTCGTGGCCCGGTACGGGCCTGTCCGCGATCGACAACCCGGTGCTGTCGGTCATCGGCATCGTCTTCGGCCTCGGGTTCGTGCTCTCCTTCGGCTACTGGACGACGAACTTCGTCGAGGTCCAGCGCGCGATGGCGACCAAGTCGATGTCCGCGGCGCGGAGCACCCCGATCATCGGGTCGTTCCCGAAGATGTTCATCCCGTTCATCGTCATCGTCCCGGGCATGATCGCCGCGGTCCTCATCCCGGAGATCAGCGAGGCCAAGGCCACCGGGGGCGAGGTCGACTACAACAACTCCATCCTGATGCTGATGGAGGAGGTGCTGCCGAACGGGCTGCTCGGGGTGGCCATCGCCGGGCTGCTGGCCGCGTTCATGGCCGGCATGGCGGCGAACATCTCCGCCTTCAACACCGTCTTCAGCTACGACCTGTGGCAGCAGTACGTGAAGAAGGACCGGCCCGACGGCTACTACCTCCTGGTGGGCCGGCTGGCCACGGTCGGCGCGACGGTGCTCGCCATCTTCACCGCGATCATCGCCTCGGGCTACAGCAACCTGATGGACTACCTGCAGACGCTGTTCGGCTTCTTCAACGCCCCGCTGTTCGCCACGTTCATCCTGGGCATGTTCTGGAAGAAGATGACCCCGACGGCCGGCTGGACCGGCCTGGTGTCCGGCACCCTGGCCGCCGTCGCCGTCGCCTTCCTGAGCGAGGACTCCTTCGGCTCGGCGTCCCTCGGGGTCATCGGGCTCAGCGGCCAGGGTGCGAGCTTCGTCGCCGCCGGTGCCGCGTTCGTCGTCGACATCCTGGTGAGCGTGGTGGTCAGCAAGGTGACCGCGCCCAAGCCGGTGCACGAGCTCGCCGGGCTGGTCTACTCGGAGACGCCCAAGGAGCAGCGCACCGACCCCGAGGCGCACCGGCTGCCCTGGTACCAGTCGCCCACCAAGCTGGCCGGCATCTCGCTGGTCATGGTCATCGTCCTCAACGTCATCTTCCGCTGACGTCCGCCGGCTGCTGAGAGGAGCTGGACATGAGCACTGCATCGAATGCCCACGACGACGCGGGGCAGGCGCCGGCGGAGGCCCGGAAGCACACCGCGGGCGCCTACGACGTCCGCACCGTGATCGCGGGGCTGATCGGCCTGTACGGGATCGTGCTGACCCTGATGGGGCTGTTCGCCAACAGCGCCGAGGACAAGGCCAAGACCGGCGACTGGAACGCGAACCTGTGGTCGGGGATCGTGATGATCGCCGTGGCCCTGTTCTTCGCGATCTGGCTCAAGCTGCGCCCGGTCGTCGTCGACCCGGTGGCCCTGGAGAAGGAGAAGGGCGAGGGCACGAGCGACGGCTCGGACGCCACCCCGCACTGACCGAGGACCTGCCCGACGGCGGCCCCGCACCCTCCCGGGTGCGGGGCCGCCGTCGTCAACGGGCGGCGCGGGAGATGGCGACCGCGGCCTCGAGCACCGCGCTGACCACCTCGGGGCTGGGCCGGCGGCCCAGCCGCTCGACCGGGCCGGAGATGGAGACCGCGCCGAGCACCCCGCCGGCGCCGTCGCGCACCGGGGCGGACAGCGACGCGACCCCGGCCTCGCGCTCGGCGACGCTGTGCGCCCAGCCCCGGCGGCGGACGTCGAGCAGCGTGCGGGCGGTGAAGCTGGCCGACGGCAGCAGCTGCGTCACCTCCTCGGCGGGCGCGAAGGCCAGCAGCGCGTGCGCCGCCGACCCGGCGGTCAGCGGCAGCCGGGCGCCCACCGGGACGGTGTCGCGCAGCCCGGAGGAGCGCTCGGCGGCGGCGATGCAGACCCGGCTGCCGCCGTCGCGCACGTAGAACTGCGCGCTCTCCCCGGTGGCGTCGCGCAGCGCGGTGAGGTGCCGGCCGGCCAGCTCGGACAGGTCGGCGCCACCGCGGCCCAGCTCGGCCAGCGCCGGCCCGGGGGCCCAGGTGCCGGCCGACGTGCGGCGCAGCAGGCGGTGCGCCTCCAGCGCCGTGGCCAGCCGGTGCGCGGTGGCGCGGGGCAGTTCGGTGCGCACGACCAGCTCGGCGAGGCTGGCCGGTTCGTCGGCCACCGCGCGGAGGATCGCCACCGCTTTGTCCAGAACCGCAACAGGGTTAGGCTGTCCCACGTAGCAATACTCTCATCTCACTGTATGAGATGTACAGAGCGTGCGGAGCAACGAGGAGATCCCGTGGGCCAGACCCTGGCGCAGAAGGTGTACGAGCAGCACGTCGTCCGGCGGACGGCCGGGGAACCCGACCTCCTCTACATCGACCTCCACCTCGTCCACGAGGTGACCAGCCCGCAGGCCTTCGACGGGCTGCGGGCCGCCGGGCGCACGGTGCGCCGGCCCGACCTGACGATGGCCACCGAGGACCACAACGTCCCGACGCTGGACATCCTCAGCCCGATCGCCGACCCGGTCAGCCGGGCGCAGGTCGACGCGCTGCGCCGCAACGCCGCCGAGTTCGGCATCCGGCTGGCCCCGATGGGCGACCGCGACCAGGGCATCGTGCACGTCATCGGCCCGCAGCTGGGGCTCACCCAGCCCGGCATGACCATCGTCTGCGGCGACAGCCACACCTCCACCCACGGTGCGTTCGGTGCGCTGGCCTTCGGGATCGGCACCAGCGAGGTCGAGCACGTGCTGGCCACCCAGACGCTGCCGCAGTACCCGGCCAAGCAGATGGCGGTCACCGTCGACGGCGAGCTGCCCCCGGGCGTCTCGGCCAAGGACGTCATCCTCGCCGTCATCGCCCAGATCGGCACCGGCGGCGGCCAGGGCCACGTCATCGAGTACCGCGGCAGCGCCATCGAGGGGCTGTCGATGGAGGCCCGGATGACCATCTGCAACATGTCGATCGAGGCCGGTGCCCGCGCCGGGCTCATCGCCCCCGACCAGACCACCTTCGACTTCCTGCAGGGCCGCCCGCACGCCCCGCAGGGCGCCGACTGGGACGCCGCCGTCGCCGAGTGGTCGACGCTGCGCACCGACCCGGACGCCGTCTTCGACCGCGAGGTGCGCATCGACGCGGCGTCGCTGACCCCCTACGTCACCTGGGGTACCAACCCGGGCCAGGGCCTGCCGATCGGTGGCAGCGTGCCCGACCCGGCGCAGATCGCCGACGAGAACGAGCGGCACGCCGCGGAGTCCGCGCTGGCCTACATGGGCCTGACCGCCGGCACCCCGCTGCGCGAGATCGAGGTCGACACCGTCTTCCTCGGCTCCTGCACCAACGGCCGGATCGAGGACCTGCGGGTCGCCGCCGCGCTGCTGAAGGGCAAGCACGTCGACGCGAGCACCCGGATGCTCGTCGTCCCGGGGTCGGTCGCGGTGAAGCAGCAGGCCGAGGCCGAGGGCCTGGACCGGGTGTTCCTCGACGCCGGGGCCGAGTGGCGCGGCGCCGGCTGCTCGATGTGCCTGGGCATGAACCCCGACCAGCTCAAGCCGGGGGAGCGCTCGGCCTCCACCAGCAACCGCAACTTCCAGGGCCGCCAGGGCAAGGGCGGGCGCACCCACCTGGTCTCCCCGGCCGTCGCCGCGGCGACCGCGCTGACCGGCAAGCTCACCGCCCCGGCCGACCTGGCCGACGCCCCGATCCCGGCAGGAGTGTGACGACGATGGACGCCTTCACCACGCACACCGGCACCGCCGCCCCGCTGCGGCGCAGCAACGTCGACACCGACCAGATCATCCCGGCCGAGTACCTCAAGCGGATCACCCGCACCGGCTTCGAGGACGGGCTGTTCGTGGCCTGGCGGACGAACGAGCCCGACTTCGTGCTCAACCAGCCGCAGTACGCCGGCGCCTCGATCCTGGTCGCCGGCCCGGACTTCGGCACCGGCTCCTCGCGCGAGCACGCCAACTGGGCGCTGCTGGACGGCGGCTTCCGGGTGGTCATCAGCCCCCGGTTCGCCGACATCTTCCGCAACAACTCGACCAAGGCCGGCCTGCTCACCGTCGTCCTGCCCGAGGCCGACGTCGAGGCGCTGTGGGCGGCCGTAGAGGCCGACCCGGCGCTGCCGGTGACCGTCGACCTGCAGGCCGAGCAGGTCACCTACGGCACGACGAGCGTCCCGTTCCAGATCGACCCCTACACCCGGTGGCGGCTGCTCGAGGGCCTGGACGACGTCGGGCTCACCGAGCGGCACCTCGACGACATCACCGCCTTCGAGGCCCAGCGCCCGGCCTGGAAGCCCAGGGCGCTGCCCGCGCTGCCCCAGCCGAGCTAGCGGCGGCCGGCGGCGGTGCGGGCCGGGGAACCGGCCGGCGCCGCCGGGTCGGCGGAGAAGTCGCGGTAGTAGTCGGCCGACAGCGCGCCGGCGCTGCCGCCGACCGCCCAGACGCTGCCCTTCGCCGCCGGCGGCCACAGCGCCCCGGCGGTGCCGTGCCAGCGCACCCCGAGGGCCAGCAGCACCGACGGGATCGCCCCGCCCTGGCTGCAGACGACCGTGAGGCCGGGGCCGGCGTCACCGGCCAGCAGCCGCTGGACGGTGGCCAGGCCCGCCTGGGGGTCGGCGTCGAAGCCGGCCTCGCCGAGCTCGGGAACCTCGCCGACCGGCAGGCCGAGCGCGTCGGCCAGCGGGGCGAGGGTCTCCAGGCAGCGCACCGGGGGCGCGCTGAGCAGCCGCGCCGGGGCGAAGGCCGGCAGCACCTCGGTGAGGACGGCGGACTGCGCGCGGCCCCGCCGGTCCAGCGGCCGCTGCTCGTCCGGGCCGTCGAAGCTGCCCCGCTGCCCGGCCGAGGCGTGCCGCACCAGCAGCACCCGCGGCATCAGCGGGACGTCGGTGCGGGCCAGGTCGGCCAGCACCGCGCGGTCGTGGTCGTGGCTGACCAGCGCCGTCGCCGCGGGCACCGGCAGCCAGCGGAGCACGTCGACCTCGTCGTTGGGCACGAAGTCGCCGCCGACGGCCTGCATCACCCAGTAGTCGACCCGCTTGGGGCCACTGCGGTGGGCGTAGCGGGTCTGCACGCTGCGCCGGCCCACGGCCACCTGCAGCCCGGTCTCCTCGCGGACCTCGCGGACGGCGGCGACCAGCGGGTGCTCGCCGGCGTCGAGCTTGCCCTTGGGCAGCGACCAGTCGTCGTACTTCGGCCGGTGCACGACGGCCGTCTCCAGCACGCCGCCGGGGCCGGTGCGCCAGAGGACGCCGCCGGCGGCCGGGATGAGCGCCGGCTCCTCAGCCAGCGTTCTCACCGCGCATGGCGAGCAGCTCGGCCTGCGAGTTGCGCTCGCCGGTGCGGGTCCAGGTGCCGTCGCCGGCCAGCTGCCAGCTGCGCACGTCGGGGGCCATCGCGGCGTCGAACACCCGCTGCAGCTGCCGCTGCGCGGCCGGGTCGTTGACCCGCAGCAGCACCTCGACCCGGCGGTCCAGGTTGCGGTGCATCAGGTCGGAGCTGCCCAGCCACCACTCGGGGGAGCCGGCGTTGGCGAAGTTCATCACCCGGGAGTGCTCGAGGAAGCGGCCGACGATCGAGCGGGCGTGGATGGTCTCGCTGAGCCCGGGCACGCCGGGGCGCAGCGTGCAGATGCCGCGGATCAGCAGCTCGACCGGGACGCCGGCCCGGGAGGCCTCGTAGAGCGCGTCGATGATCTGCTCGTCGACCAGCGAGTTGACCTTGATCAGGATGCCGGACGGCTTGCCCTCGGCGGCGTGCCGCGCCTCCCGCCGGATCTTCTCCACCAGCCCGGTGCGGATGCCGTGCGGGGCCACCATCAGCGAGCGGTAGGTGGTCTGCCGCGAGTAGCCGGTGAGGGTGTTGAACAGGTCGGTGAGGTCGGCGCCGACCCGCGGGTCGGCGGTGAGGATGCCGACGTCCTCGTAGATCCGGGCGGTCTTGGGGTTGTAGTTGCCGGTGCCGATGTGGCAGTAGCGGCGGATCACGCCGTTCTCCATCCGCACCACCAGCGCGGTCTTGCAGTGCGTCTTCAGCCCGACCAGGCCGTAGACGACGTGGCAGCCGGCGCGCTCCAGCGAGCGGGCCCAGCTGATGTTGGCCTCCTCGTCGAAGCGGGCCTTGATCTCCACCAGGACGACCACCTGCTTGCCGGCCTGGGCGGCCTCGATCAGCGCCGAGACGATCGGGGAGTCGCCGGAGGTGCGGTACAGCGTCTGCTTGATCGCCAGCACGTTCGGGTCGGCCGCGGCCTGCTCGATGAAGCGCTGCACGCTGGTGGCGAAGGAGTCGTAGGGGTGGTGCACCAGCACGTCGCCCTCGCGCAGCGTGGCGAAGACGCTCTTGGGCGTCTCGCCCTCGCTCAGCCGCGGGTGGGTGGCCGGCACGAAGGGCTCGTCCTTGAGCTCGGGGCGGTCCAGGTCGTAGAGCGCCATCAGCGAGCCCAGGTCGAGCAGGCCGGGCACCGAGACGACGTCGGCCGGGCTGATCTCCAGCTCGTGCACCAGGACGTCGAGGATCTGCGGGTCCATCGTCTCGGTGACCTCGAGCCGCACCGCCGGGCCGAACCGGCGGCGGGCCAGCTCCCGCTCGAGGGCCTGCAGCAGGTCCTCGTCGCGGTCCTCCTCCACCTCCAGGTCGGCGTTGCGGGTGACCCGGAACAGGTGGTGGTCGATCACGTCGAGGCCGGGGAACAGCGAGGACAGGTGCGCGGCGATGAGGTCCTCGAGGGGGAGGAACACCGCCTGCTCGGTGACCGGGCCGACCGGGATGAACCGCGGCACGTTGTTGGGCACCTTGAGCCGGGCGAAGCGCGGCGCACCGGTCTCCGGGTCGCGCACCGAGACGGCGAGGTTGAGCGACAGCCCGCTGATGTAGGGGAACGGGTGGGCCGGGTCGACGGCCAGCGGGGTGAGCACCGGGAACACCTGGTCGCGGAAGTACTCGCGCAGCCGCATCGCGTCGGCGTCGCCGAGGTCGTCCCAGTGCACGATCCGGATGCCCTGCTCCTCCAGGCGCGGGACGACGTCCTTCTCGAACACGCTGGCGTGCCGGTGGACCAGGTCCTGGGTGCGCTCGGTCACCCGGGCCAGCTGCTCGCGGATGGTCAGGCCGTCGGGGGAGCGGACGGTCAGGCCGGTGCTCTGCCGGCGCTTGAGGCCGGCGATCCGCACCATGAAGAACTCGTCGAGGTTGCTGGCGAAGATGGAGAGGAACTTGACCCGCTCCAGCAGCGGGAGGGCGTCGTCCTCGGCCAGCTCCAGCACGCGGGTGTTGAAGTCCAGCCAGGAGAGCTCCCGGTTGAGGAACCGGTCGGCGGGCAGCGGGGAAGAGGCGGCGGGCACGGGTCGATCCTGCCTCACGGAGGTGTCCAGGAGGTGGCCTCCAGGAATCCGGAGGTTCGGTCGCCCACGCCGATCCAGCAGGCGGCGTGCAGGTCAGCGGGCGTGTCGACGTCCTGGCGCAGCCCGGGCCAGCCACCGTCGAGCGGCACCGCCCCGCCGGCGGCGTGCGCGGCGGCCGACCCGGCGCCGAAGCGCGGCTCCAGCTCGCCGTCGCGGACGGCGAGCAGCGTCGTCCCGGTGCCGGCGGCGTCGGCGACGAACGCGCGGGGCAGCGCCGCGGCGGCGGTGAGCGCCTCGGTGAGCTCCTCGGGGCGCAGCGCCGGGAGATCGGAGGAGAGGGCGGCGACCGGGCCCGCGGCCCGCAGCCGCGCCTGCTCGGCGCCGTGCGCGAGGGCTGCGTTCAGCCCGCTGTCGGGCTCGTCGCCGACCGTCTCCGCGCCCAGCGCGGTGACCACGGCGGCGGCCCGCGGCTCGTCGGTGACCACCAGCACCAGCCCCACGGCCGGACTGCGCAGCGCCGCGGCGACGGTGTCGCCCAGCAGCGCCAGCACCAGGTCTCCGTGGCCGGCCGGCGGTGCCCCGCCCAGCGCGGCGGTCAGCGGGGTCAGCCGGGTCTTGGCCGCGACCAGCCGCTTCGCCGGGACGACGACCGACCACCGCTGCACCCGGTCAGCCCACCACACGACGTCGCCGGCCCGGTGTGGTGGTCTGCTCCCCGCACCGTCCCCGCCCCGAGGAGCACCCGGCGATGAGCACCACCCCCGAACGCACGGCCGAGGTGGCCGCCGACCTGGCCCCCTACCTGGAGTCGTGGCTGGAGCACCAGCGCCGGCGGTCGCGGGTGCCCGGGGTGCAGGCCGCGGTGCGGGTCGGTGACCGGGTGGTGCTGGACACCGCGCTCGGCGCCGCCGACGTGAGCACCGGTGCGCCGCTGACCACCGGTCACCTGTTCCGGATCGCGTCGCACTCCAAGACCTTCACCGCCACCGCCGTCCTGCAGCTGGTGGAGGCCGGCCGGCTGCGGCTGGACGACCCGATCGCCGCGCTCGTGCCGGCGATGGCCGGCACCGGGCTGGCCGACGTCACCGTCCGCGAGCTGCTGGGCCACCAGGGCGGGGTGGTCCGGGACGGCCGGGACAACGACCACTGGCAGCTGCTGCAGCCCTTCCCGGACGAGCAGCGGCTGACCGGCATCGCCGTCGACGAGGGCGTGGTGCTGGAGCGCAACGAGCACTTCAAGTACTCCAACATCGGCTACTCGCTGCTCGGGCTGGCGATCGAGGCGGTCACCGGCACCGGCTACGGCGCGCACGTGCAGGCCGCGGTCGTCGACCGGCTCGGCCTGGCCGACACCGGCCCGGACTGGGACCCGGCCCGGGCCGTCGAGCACGCGGCCGGGCACACCGGCCTGCTGGACGGCGAGGACACCCGGCTGACCGTCCCGCACGTCGACACCCGGGCGATGGCCGCGGCCACCGGCTTCTTCTCCACCGCCCGCGACCTCACCACCTTCGGCGCCGCCCACTTCACCGGCGACACCACGCTCCTGACCGAGGCGAGCAAGCGGCTGATGCGCCGGCCGGAGTCGGAGATCCGGGCGCACGGCGGCGACCCGCGGTACTACGGGCTCGGGATGGACCTGCGGACCGTCGGCGAGCGGCGGCTGGTCGGGCACAGCGGCGGCTACCCGGGGCACATCACCCGCACCTGGATCGACCCAGAGGGCCGGCTCGTGGTCAGCGTGCTCACCAACGCCGTCGACGGGCCGGCCGACGTGCTGGCCCGCGGGCTCGTGGCCCTGCTCGACCTGGCGCTGGCCGCGCCGGAGGACGCGGACCGCCCGCCCGCCGCGGAGCTGCAGCGGTACACCGGCCGGTTCGCCAACCTCTGGGGCGTGACCGACGTGGCCCTGCTCGGCGGCCGGCTGGTCCTGCTGCACCCCGCGGCGGCCGAGCCCACCGAGGACCACGCCGAGCTGACCGTGGTCGACCCGGACACCCTGCGGCTGGAGACCGTCCCGGGGTTCGGCAGCCCGGGGGAGACCGTGGACTACGAGTGGGCCGACGACGGCACCGTGGCCCGGGTGCGGATCGGCGGCATCTCCGCCTGGCCGCTGGAGGTCTTCCGCGCCGGCCGCGCCGCGCAGGTCGCCCGGTGAGCGCGCTGCTGCTGCGGCGTGCCCGGCTGGGCCGCACGGTGCGCGACGTCCTGCTGGTCGACGGGCGGGTGCACGCCGTCGCCGACGACCTCTCCGCCGGTGCCCCCGGCCTCCCGGCGCTGCCGCGACCGCTGGAGGTCGTCGACCTGGCCGGCGCCGTGCTGCTGCCCGGGCTCACCGACGCCCACGTCCACCTGGAGCAGTGGGCCGCCGCCCGGCGCCGGATCGACGTCTCGGGCGCCGGGTCGGCCGCCGAGGCCGCCGCGCTCGTCGCCGCGGCCGTCCGGGCGGGCGGGGCGCAGCCCGGCGCGGTGGTGGTCGGCCACGGGTTCCGGGACGCGCTGTGGGCCACCCCGCCGGACGCCGCGCTCCTCGACGACCTGCTCCCCGGCGTGGTGGTCGTGCTGGTCAGCGCCGACCTGCACACGGCCTGGTGCAGCAGCGCGGCGGTGCGGCGGTTCGGGCTCAGCGACCCGGCCGGGGTGGTCGTCGAGCAGGAGGCGATGGAGCTCATGGCCCGGGCCGCTGCCGTCGAGCAGGGGGTCCTCGACGGCTGGGTGCTCGCGGCCACCGACGCCGCCGCGGCCCGCGGCGTCACCGCCGTCGTCGACTTCGAGTACGGCGACCTGGTGGCCGCCTGGGCCCGCCGCGCGGCGCTTCGCCCGGGCGGGCCGGCGCTGCGGGTGCGCACCGCGGTGTGGGCCGACCGGCTGGAGGTGACCGTCGCCGCGGGGCTGCGCAGCGGCGACCCGCTGCCCGGGGTGGCCGACCCGGTCGCCGCCGAGCGGCTGCGGATGGGGCCGCTGAAGCTCTTCGTCGACGGCTCGCTGGGCACCCGCACCGCCTGGTGCAGCGCGCCGTACCCGGGCGACGGCGACCACGGGGTGCTGCGCACGCCGCTGCCCGAGCTCGAGCGGCTGCTCCGCCGCGGCGCGGCGGCCGGGCTGGACCTCGCGGTGCACGCGATCGGCGACCGGGCGACGGCGATCGCGCTCGACGCCTTCGCCGCCACCGGCTGCACCGGCCGGGTCGAGCACGCCCAGCAGGTGCACGAGGAGGACCTGGCCCGGTTCGCCGAGCTGGGGGTGGTGGCCAGCGTCCAGCCGCGGCACGCGCTCGACGACCGGGACATCGCCGACCAGCACTGGGCCGGCGTCACCGGGCGGGCCTTCCCGTACCGCGCCCTGGTCGACGCCGGCGCGCAGGTGGTGCTGGGTTCCGACGCCCCGGTCGCGGCGCTGGACCCGTGGGACGGCATCGCCAGCGCCGTCCACCGCTCGCTGGACGACCGCTCGCCCTGGCACCCCGAGCAGCACCTGGACCTCGAGGTCGCGCTGGCCGCGGCGAGCGGCGGCCGGCGCTCGGTGCGGGTCGGCGACCCGGCCGACCTCGTCGTGCTGGCCGAGCCGCCCGCCGTCGTGCTGGCCCGCGACGGTGCCGACGGGCTGCGCGCCACCGAGGTGCTGGGCACGCTCGTCGCCGGCCGGTGGACCCACCGGGCGGCCGCGCTGGGCTGACCGACACCCCGGCCGGCGAGGGGCGCTTGCGCCCCCGGAGGAGGTGGGGGGCACGATCATGAGCCGGGCCACCCTGCGCCGTCCTGCATCCGGGCGCCGGCCGGGCCCGCGAGACGGAAGAGGTGCCAGGTGTCGCAGGAGCTGCCGCCCAGCGGGCCGCCCGGTGCCGGGGTGGTGCCCGCCCCGCGCCCGCCGCGCCGGGTGACGCGGCGTCCGGTGCCCCTGGCGCTGTGGCTCTGCGTGCTGGTCGTCTACCCCGTCGCCTCGCTGCTGTTCCGGCTGCGGTACCGGCACGCCGAGCGGATCCCGGCCACCGGCGGGGTGCTGCTGGTCGCCAACCACGTCTCGATCCTCGACCCGCTGGCGTGCGCCCGGCTGGTCTGGGACGCCGGCCGGACGCCGCACTTCCTGGCCAAGGAGTCGGTGTTCACCGGGCTGGCCGGCACGATCCTGCGCGGCGCCGGCCAGATCCCGGTCTCCCGCGGCACGAGTGCGGCCAGCTCCTCGGTGCACGCGGCCAAGGCGGCGCTGGACGGCGGCGACGTCGTGGTCATCTACCCCGAGGGCTCGGTGACCCGCGACCCCGACTGGTGGCCGATGCAGCCGCGCTCCGGGGTCGCCCGGCTGGCCCTCACCACCGACGCCGTCGTGCTGCCCGTCGCCCAGTGGGGCCCGCAGCGGGTGCACGACTACCACTCCAAGCGGCTGCACCTGCGGCTGCGCACCCCCGCGGACTACCTGGTCGGCGAGCCGGTCGACCTCTCCGCGCAGCGGGCCCGGGTGCAGCCCGGCCAGCCGCTGCCCGGCGAGCTGCTGCGCGAGGTCACCGACCTGCTGATGGTCCGGGTGCGCGACCAGCTGGGTGAGCTGCGCGGCGAGCAGCCGCCCGCCGAGTTCGCCGCCCGGCCGGTCCGGCGCACCGCCGGCGACCTCCCGGGGGAGGCGGCGTGACCGAGCTCGCGAGGGCACGGATGAGCACAGCACGCCGCGGCACGAGGCCGACGAGCTCCGGCGAGGAGGCGGCGTGACGCGCGCTGCGGTGCTCGGCGCGGGCTCCTGGGGCACCACCTTCGCCAAGGTGCTCGCCGACGCCGGGTGCGACGTCACCCTGCACGCCCGCCGGCCCGAGCTGGTCGCCGCGATCTCCGCGACCCGGCAGAACGCCGACTACCTGCCCGGTGTCCGGCTGCCCGACGCGGTGCGGGCGACCGGCGACCCGGCCGAGGCCCTGGACGGCGCCGACGTGGTCGTGCTCGCCGTCCCCAGCCAGACGCTGCGGGAGAACCTCGCCGGCTGGGCGCCGCTGCTGCCCGGCGACGCCTCGCTGCTGTCGCTGATGAAGGGCGTCGAGCTGGGCACCACCAAGCGGATGAGCGAGGTGATCTGCGAGGTCACCGGCGCCGGCGCCGACCGGGTCGCCGCGCTGTCCGGGCCCAACCTGGCCCGGGAGATCGCCGAGGAGCAGCCCTCGGCCACCGTCATCGCCTGCTCGGACACCGACCGGGCCGAGGCGCTGCAGGCCGCCTGCCACACCCGCTACTTCCGGCCGTACACCAACGCCGACCTGGTCGGCTGCGAGCTGGGCGGGGCCGTCAAGAACGTCATCGCGCTGGCCTGCGGCGTCGCGGCGGGGCTGGGCTTCGGCGACAACACCCGCGCCTCGCTGATCACCCGCGGCCTGGCCGAGACCGCGCGGCTGGGCATGGCGCTGGGCGCCGACGTGACCACCTTCGCCGGCCTGGCCGGGCTGGGTGACCTGGTCGCCACCTGCTCCTCGCCGCTGTCGCGCAACCGCACCTTCGGCGAGCACCTCGGCCAGGGCATGTCCGTGGCCGAGGTGCTGGAGATCACCAAGCAGACCGCCGAGGGCGTGAAGACCTGCCGGTCGGTGCTGGACCTGGCCCGCGCGCACGGCGTCGACGTGCCGATCACCGAGGCCGTCGTCCGGGTCTGCCACGAGGGCGAGTCGGCCGAGCAGATGGTACGCGAGATGATGTCCCGCGAGGCGAAGCCGGAGTAGGCGGCCGCCGCACCTCGGAGAGGACTGCCCGTGAGCACCCCTGACCTGCCCACCGGGCTCGGCGACG
This sequence comes from Modestobacter versicolor, assembly GCF_014195485.1. Taxonomy (NCBI): domain Bacteria; kingdom Bacillati; phylum Actinomycetota; class Actinomycetes; order Geodermatophilales; family Geodermatophilaceae; genus Modestobacter; species Modestobacter versicolor. Next base: position 208,925 of record NZ_JACIBU010000002.1, on the reverse strand, counting down.
GCACCCGGCTGGTGCACGGCGGCGACGAGCCGGTCGTCCCGGGCACGCCGCTGCGGCCCTCGCCGGTCTTCGCCGCGCCGTACCACCTGGGCGACGAGGCCCCCGGCTGGCAGGGCGCCGACGGCTACGCCCGGCCGGACAACCCGACGCTGCGGGTCTTCGAGCGGGCCGTGGGCGAGCTGGACGGCGGCGACTGCCTGTCCTTCGCCACCGGCATGGCCGCGATCAGCTCGGCGGTGCTGGCCCTGGTGCGCCCCGGCGACCGCGTGGTGCTGCCCTCCGACGGCTACTACGCCACCCGGGTGCTGGCCCGCGACGAGCTGGAGCGCCTCGACGTGCGCGTCGAGCTGGTGCCCACGCTGGAGATCGAGGACGTCGCCGCCCGCGGTGACCTCGAGGGCGCGCGGATGGTGCTGCTGGAGACCCCGAGCAACCCGCAGCTCGACGTCTGCGACATCGCCGCCGTCGCCCGGGCCACCCAGGCCGCCGGGGCCGTGCTCGCCGTCGACAACACCACCGCCTCCCCGATCGGGCAGCGGCCGCTGGCGCTCGGCGCCGACATCACCACGGGGTCGGACACCAAGGCGCTCACCGGGCACAGCGACGTCCTGCTCGGGCACGTCAGCACCGCCCGCACCGACCGCGGCCGCGAGCTGCACACCCGGATCGCGGCCTGGCGGAAGACCACCGGCAACACCCCCGGCGCCTTCGAGGCGTGGCTGGCGCACCGGTCGATGGGCACCCTGGACCTGCGGCTGGCCCGGCAGGCCGCCAACGCCGCCGCGCTCACCGAGCTGTTCGCCGCGCACCCCGCCGTCTCCGGCGTGCGCTGGCCGTGGCGGCCGCAGGACCCCTCCTACGCGCTGGCGCAGCGGCAGATGCTGCGACCCAACGGCGTGGTCTCCGCCGAGCTCGCCGACGAGGACGCGGCCCGCCGGCTGGTGCGCGCCAGCCGGTTCGTCGTGGCCGCCACCAGCTTCGGCGGCATCCACACCACCGTCGACCGGCGGGCCCAGTGGGGCGGCGACGCGGTCCCCGCGGGGTTCGTCCGCTTCTCCTGCGGGATCGAGGACACCGCCGACCTGATCGCGGACCTCACCCAGGCCCTCGGGACGCTCGGCTAGGGTCAGCCGCGATGAGCGGGAGCACGCGCAGGACCAGGGTCGCTGTCGTCTTCGGCGGACGGAGCGCGGAGCACGCGATCTCCTGCGTCTCGGCCGGGAGCGTGCTCGCCGCGCTCGACCCGGACCGCTACGAGGTGGTGCCGGTCGGCATCACCCGGGACGGCCGCTGGGTGCTGCACGACGGCGCCGCGCTGGCCATCGAGGGCGGCACGCTGCCCGAGGTCACCGACGGCACCCCGGTCACCCTGGTGGGCGACCCGGCGGGCCGGGGGCTCGCGGTGCTCGACGCCGGGCAGGCGGTCGGGCAGCTCACCGAGGTCGACGTCGTCTTCCCGGTGCTGCACGGCGCCTACGGCGAGGACGGCACCATCCAGGGCCTGCTGGAGATGTCCGGGCTGCCCTACGTCGGCTCCGGGGTGTTCGCCAGCGCCGCGTCGATGGACAAGGAGTTCACCAAGAAGCTGCTGTCCGCCGCCGGCATCGCCCAGGGCGACCACGTGGTCCTGCGGGACGCCAGCGGGGCGGTCTGCCCCGACCCCACCGTGCTCGACGAGGACGCTCGCGAGCGGCTCGGGCTGCCGGTGTTCGTCAAGCCCTCCCGGGCCGGGTCGAGCATCGGGATCACCCGGGTCACCGACTGGGCGCAGTTCCCCGAGGCCGTCGCGACGGCGGCGGCGGTCGACCGCAAGGTCGTCGTCGAGGCCGCCGTCCCCGGCCGGGAGGTCGAGTGCGGGGTCCTCGCCCGGCCCGGCGGCGGGCTGCCCGACGCCAGCCTCCCGGCCGAGATCCGGCTGCGCCCGGGCACCGAGTGGTACGACTTCGACGCCAAGTACCTCGAGGACGCCGTGGAGTTCGACGTCCCCGCCGGGCTGACCGCCGAGCAGACCGCCGCGGTGCAGCAGATCTCCCGCCGGGCGTTCCTCGCCATGGACTGCCGCGGCCTGGCCCGGGTCGACTTCTTCCTCTCCACCGACCCGGGCACCGGTGCCGACCGCTGGGTGGTCAACGAGGTCAACACGATGCCCGGGTTCACGCCGATCTCGATGTTCCCGCGGATGTGGGCGGCGACCGGCGTCAGCTACCCCGAGTTGGTCGACCGGCTGGTCGCCAGCGCCCTGGACGGTGCCGTGCTGGACGGCGGGTGACCGACCGGCTGGGGCCCCTCGCGGCGGCGGGGCTGGTGCTGCTGAGCCCGTTCTGCACCGGCTGCGCGTCCGGCGAGGACCCGGACGGCCCGCCCGCGGCGTCCTCGCCGGCGGTCCCCACCTCGGCCGACGGCCTCGAGGCGCTGCTGGTCGACGAGGTGCCCTCCGGGCTGCCGCGGGTGCCCGACGACGAGCTGGACCCGCCGGCGGGGGAGAAGACGATCGACGACGTCGCCCGCTACGGCACCGACGCCGCCGAGCAGCGCGCGGTGCTCACCGACTACGGCTACCTGCGCGGCTGGGAGCGGTTCTGGAAGTCCGGGGACGCGCTCACCAGCGTCTTCCTCGACCAGTTCGGCGACGCGACCGGCGCGGCCACCTACGCCGAGGACCTCGCCCGCAACGACACCGAGTACTACGGCGGCGAGCTGGACCGCGAGCCCGGCGACCTGCCCGACGGGTGCGTGCTGATGGCCCGCGACGAGCCGGCGCCCGAGCACGGGTTCGCCGGGCCGGCGGCCTTCGCCTGGTGCGCGGCGGGCGAGTTCACCGTCGCGGTGGCCGCCGTCTCGACCGACCCCACCGACGCCCGGGCCGAGGTCACCGCCGTCACGGTGCGGCAGCTGGGCCTGCTGCCCTCGGGCTGAGGGCTCAGTTCGTGGGTGCGGGCAGCGGACCCGGCGCCGGCTCGGTGTAGGGGATCGCGGTGGCGATGATCGTGCTCGCCGCGGTGACCAGCGCGCTGTCGGTGCTCGCCGGCACGCTCATCTGCACCGGCACCAGCCGGTCGACCGTCGTCCAGACGACCGTCTCCGGGTCGGCGGTGTCGACGAACCACTGGACGCCGTTGATCTCGATCGGGCTGCTGCCCAGGACGAAGCCGGCCGGCGGGGCGACCCCGCAGACCAGCACCACCGCCGGGTCGCCCCACGCGTAGGCGAACAGGGTGTCCGACCGCACCATCCGCGAGGTCTCGCCGGCCAGCTCCAGCGGCAGCTGGCCCATCAGCGCGGGGCAGGCCAGGTCGGCCTCCGGGGTGACGTCGGGGGTGTCGACGTCCACCGGGGGCAGGTCGCCGCGCGGGGCGGGGGTCTCCCCGGAGACGTCGGCCACCGGGGAGTCGGCCGCGGGCTCGGGGTCGTCGCCGACCACGTTCACCAGCACCAGCAGCGCGGCGACCAGCGGCACCAGGACGGCGAGGCTGATCAGCGCCGCCCGGCGCAGCGGGTCGGGGGAGCCGGTCGTGCTCAGCGGCTCAGAGGTTGACGACGGGGCAGGTCAGCGTCCGGGTGATGCCGTCGACCGACTGCACCCGGGCCACGACCAGCCGGCCGAGCTCGTCGACGGTGTTGGCCTCGGCCCGGACGATGACGTCGTAGGGCCCGGTGACGTCCTCGGCCTTGGTCACCCCGGCGATCTCGCCGATGCTCGCGGCGACCGCGGCTGCCTTGCCGACTTCGGTCTGGATCAGGATGTAGGCGTGGACCACGGGTTGACCTTCCTCGGGCAGTGCACGTGCGGCACCTGCCGCCTCGGCGACGGCAGGGAGTGCGGGTGGCCCGCGGTTCAGCGCGCCGACCGGCAACGTTACCGATCCGGACGGCGGGCCGCGTGACGCGGCCCCGGCCGCTGGTGCCCGGACCCGACCCCGCCGACAGCGTGGGCGTGGTCGGCGAGTTCGGGCTCATCGCGCGGGTGGTCGCCCGCTCCGGGACCGCGGCGCTGGCCGAGGTCGGCCCGGGCGACGACGCGGCGGTGCTGCGCACCCCCGACGGCCGGGTGGTCGCCTGCACCGACGTGCTGGTCGAGGGGCGCCACTTCCGCCGCGACTGGTCCTCGGCGGAGGACGTCGGGCACAAGGCGGCCGCCGCCAACCTGGCCGACATCGCCGCGATGGGCGCCGTGCCGACCGCGCTGCTGGTCGGGCTGGCCTGCCCCTCGAGCACCCCGGCGGCGTGGCTGGAGGGGGTCGCCACCGGCATGGCCGAGGAGTGCGCGCCGTTCGGCGCCGCGGTCGTCGGCGGGGACACCTCGGCCAGCGCACCCGACTCGGCCTCCGTCGTCCTGTCGGTGACCGCGCTGGGCGACCTGGGCGGCCGGGCGCCGGTGACCCGCTCCGGTGCCCGGCCGGGCGACGTCGTCGCCGTCGCCGGGCGGCTGGGCTGGTCGGCGTGCGGGCTGGCCGTGCTCCGGCGCGGCTTCACCGCCCCCGCCGCGGCCGTCTCCGCCCACCGCCGGCCCCGGCCGCCGTACGCCGCCGGACCGGCCGCCGCCGACGCCGGGGCGACCTCGATGTGCGACACCAGCGACGGGCTGCTCGCCGACGCCGGCCACCTCGCCGAGGACAGCGGCGTGCGGATCGAGCTGGACGGGGAGGTGCTGCGGGCGGCGTTCGTGGTCGGCCCGCTGCCCCAGGTGGCCGCAGCGCTGGGCGGCGACCCGCTGGGCTGGGTGCTCACCGGTGGCGAGGACCACGCGCTGGTCGCCACCTTCCCACCCGGTGCGCAGCTGCCGGCCGGGTGGACCACGATCGGCAGCGTGCACGACAGCGACGAGGGGGGACCGGGAGTGCGGGTGGACGGCGTGCCGGCAGCGGCGGTGGCGGCGGAGCTGGGGGAGGGCACCGGGCATGTCCACTTCGGCGGCTGAGCCCTCCCCGGTCGTGCTCCGCGCCGTGGGCTACGCCGACCCGGTGGCCCAGGAGCTGGTCGAGCGGGTCCAGCAGGAGTACGTCGTCCGCTACGGCGGCCGGGACGCAGCGGTGGTCGACCCGGCCGAGTTCTCCGCACCGCTCGGGCTGTTCCTGGTCGCCGAGGTCGACGGGGTGCCCGCCGGCTGCGGCGGGTGGCGGGCGCAGGGCGACGGGGTCGCGGAGCTGAAGCGGATGTACGTCGAGCCGGCCTTCCGGCGGCGGGGCATCGCGGCCCTGCTGCTGGCCGAGCTCGAGCGCACCGCCGTCGCGGCCGGGCACCGGCACCTGCTGCTCAACTCCGGGGACCGCCAGCCCGAGGCGCTGGCGCTCTACGCCCGGGCGGGGTACACACCCGTGGCCGGGTACGGGGTCTACGCCGACGCACCCGGTGCGGTCTTCCTGGGCAAGGACCTGGACGGCGCAGACCTGGACGGCGTGGACCTGGACAGCGCGCGGGCAGCGGGGGACGAGGAGGACGCATGGGCGTCGTGACGGTGTCAGCGCCCTTCGGGGCCGGCGGGGCGGAGATCGCCCCGGCGGTGGCCGAGCGGCTCGGGCTGCCCTTCCACGACCGGGTCATCCCGGCCCAGGTCGCCGGGCGGCTGGGGGTGCCGGTCGCCGAGGCCGAGGCCAACGACGAGACGGTCACCCGCGGCCTGTGGCGGCTGGTGAGCTCGCTGGGCACGATGCCCGACCCGGTCGGCGGGGTGCTGCCCACGTCGGCGCTGCCCGACGAGCGGGCCTACCGGGTACAGACCGAGCGGGTGCTGGGGGAGATCGCGGCCGGTCCGGGCGGGGTGGTGCTCGGCCGGGCGGCGGCGATGGTGCTGCGCGACCGGCCCGACGTGCTGCACGTGCGCCTGGACGGCCACCCGGACCGGCGGCTGGCCGCCGCGGTGGCGCACTCGGGCGGGAGCGAGGACGAGGTCCGGCGACGGCGGGACGCCGCCGACCGGGCCCGGGAGGCCTACGTGCGGCACTTCTACCGGTGCGACCCCGCCGAGGCCCGGCACTACCACCTGGTGGTGGACAGCACCGAGCTGCCGCACGACACCGTGGTGGAGCTGGTGGTGACCGCCGCCCGCGCCCGCGGCATCGGCGGCTGAGCACGCGAAGGACCCCGGAGGCCGTGGGGCCTCCGGGGTCCGTCGAACGTCAGCGCTGGGGCGTCAGCCCCGGACGACCTTGCCCGCGCGGATGCACGAGGTGCAGGCGTTGATGCGGCGGCGGGTGCCGGCACCGACGATGGCCTTCACGGCCTGGATGTTCGGGTTCCAACGGCGCGGCGTACGGCGGTGCGAGTGGGACACCGACATGCCGAAACCGGGGCCCTTGCCACACACGTCGCACACGGCAGCCACGGTCGATCACTCCCAGAGAATTGGTCCAGCTGAAGTCAGGTCGCGGTGCCCCCGGACGCCTGGGAGAACCCCAGGGCATGGCCCGGCCACGCACACGCTGACGACCACTGTAACCGGTGATCGGCAGCCCTGTCAGACCGCCCCCGCGCCGGGGCGCCCGGGCGCTGCGCAGCGGACCGGTCGTGTCGGCGCGCCCAGGTAGCCTCCCGGGCGTGCTGAGGGCGCTGGACGATGCCGCGGTCGACCGGTGGAGCTCCGCCGTCGTCGACCGGCTGACCGCGTCCCGGGGCCGGCTCGACGAGCTCAACGTCTTCCCGGTCCCCGACGGCGACACGGGTACGAACCTCCTGCTCACCGCCGAGGCGGGGCACGCCGCCCTGCAGGCCGCGCTGCAGGCCGCCCGCGAGGACGGCGGCCGTCGCCCCGAGTCGCCGTGGGCGGTGCTGGCCCGCGGGGCCGTGCTGGGCGCCCGCGGCAACTCCGGCGCGATCCTGGCCCAGCTGCTGCGTGGTCTCGCCGACTCCCTCGCCGACGCGCCCGAGGTCGACGGCGAGGTGCTGTCCGCGGCGCTGACCGGCGCGGCCCGCACCGCCTACGCCGCGGTCGCCGACCCCGAGGAGGGCACCTTCCTCACGGTGGCCCGCTCGGGGGCCGAGGCCGCCGCGGCCGCCGTCGCCGCCGGGCGCAGCACGCTGGCCGACGTCGTCCAGGCCGCGGCCGAGGGCGCGCTCACCGCGCTGCAGGCCACCACCGGCCAGCTCGCCGCGCTGCGCGACGCCGGCGTGGTCGACGCCGGCGGGGCCGGCTGGTGCCTGGTGCTCGACGCCCTGGTCGCCACCGTCACCGGCGTCGAGCCGGTGCGCCCGCCGCTGGGCGGCCGCCCGGCCCGGCCCCGCGGCACCCCGGCGCACGTCCCCGGCCCCCCTCCGCCGGGCCCCGGCAGCGAGGTGCAGTTCCTCCTCGCCGACTCCGACGAACCGGCGGTCGCCCGGTTGCAGACCCGGCTCGCCGAGCTCGGCGACTGCCTGGTGGTCGTCGGCGTCGACACCCCCGGCGGGCGGGAGTGGAACGTGCACGTGCACGTCTCCGACGTCGGCGCGGCGATCGAGGCCGGCATCGAGGCGGGCCGCCCGCACCGCATCTCGGTCACCCCGCTGGCCCCGGTGCGCGGCCCCGCCGCCGCCCCCGGGGTGCGGGCCGTCGTCGCGCTGGCCTGCTCCGCCGGGCTGGCCGACCTGTTCGCCGGGGAGGGCGTCACCGTGCTCACCGCCCCGGTCGACGACGTCGACGAGGACGCCCTGCTGGCCGCGGTGCTGGGCACCGGCGCCGAGCAGGTCGTCGTGCTGCCCAACCACCCCGACGTCACCGCGCTCGCCGCCCGCGCCGCCGACCGGGCTCGCGAGGAGGGCCGCGACGTCGTGGTCGTCCCGACCCGGTCGGCCGTGCAGGGGCTGGCCGCGCTCGCCGTCACCGACCCGGCCCGCCGCTTCGGCGACGACGTCGTCGCCCTCGCCGAGGCCGCCGCGGCCACCCGCTGGGCCGAGGTCACCGTCGCCGAGCAGGAGGCGCTCACCTCGGCCGGGCGGTGCCACCCCGGCGACGTGCTGGGCAGCGCGGAGGGCGACGTCGTGGTGATCGGGGCCGACCTGGCGACGGTCGGCCGCGACCTGCTCGACCGGCTGCTGTCGGCCGGCGGGGAGATGGCCACGCTGGTGGTGGGGGAGGACCGGGCCCTCGGCGACACCGTCTGCGCGCACCTGGCGGCGGTGCACCCCACGGTGGAGGTGGTCCGCTACGAGGGCGGCGCCGGGGCGGTGCCGCTGCTGGTCGGGGTGGAGTGACCCGTGGGCATCTCGATGGACACCGACCTGGCCAAGGTGCTGGGCCCGAAGACGTCGAAGGTCATGGCCGACCAGCTGCAGCTGCGCACGGTGCGTGACCTGCTGCGGCACTACCCCCGGCGCTACGCCCGCCGCGGCGAGATGGCCCGGCTCGACGACCTGCAGGTCGGTGACCGGGTCACCGTGCTCGCCCAGGTGACAAAGGTGAGCACCCGCCCGATGCGCCAGCGCCGCGGGATGCTCACCGAGGTCACCGTGGGCGACGGCGCCGGCAGCATGCAGCTGGTCTTCTTCAACGCCCGGCACGCGCGGCTGGAGGTCGGCGCCTGGGGGCTGTTCGCCGGCACCGTCGGCGACTGGCAGGGGCGCAAGCAGTTCAGCCACCCCGACTGCCACCTGATGAGCGGCGACGACGACGGCGACTGGGCGCGCGCCCTGGTGCCGATCTACCCGGCCAGCAAGGACGTCTCCAGCTGGGTGATCCAGAAGTCGGTGAAGATGCTGCTGGACGACCCGCGCTCGCTCGAGGAGGCGCTCGACGACCCGATCCCGGAGGCGGTCCGCCACCGGCACGGGCTGGTCCCGCTGGCCACCGCGCTGCGGCAGAAGCACCGGCCGGAGTCCCAGGAGCAGGTCGACGAGGCCGACGAGCGGCTCAAGTGGGACGAGGCGCTGGTGCTCCAGGCGACGCTGGCCGCCCGGCGCCGGGCCGCGGCGCTGGAGCCCGGCATCGCCCGTCCCCGGCGCGGCGGCGGCCTGCTGGACGCCGTCGACGCCGCGCTGCCGTTCTCCCTCACCGAGGGACAGCGCGAGGTGGGCGAGGAGCTGGCCGCCGAGCTGGCCCGCGAGCAGCCGATGAACCGACTGCTGCAGGGCGAGGTCGGGTCGGGCAAGACGGTGGTCGCGCTGCGGGCGATGGCGCAGGTCGTCGACGCCGGCGGGCAGGCCGCGCTGCTGGCGCCGACCGAGGTGCTCGCCGCGCAGCACGCCCGCAGCCTGGGCGCGATCCTCGGCCCGCTGGGTCGCGCCGGAGAGCTCGACGGCGACGCCTCGGGCACCCGGGTGGTGCTGCTCACCGGGTCGCAGAAGGCCGCCGTCCGCCGGGAGGCCCGCGCCGCGGTCGCCGACGGCAGCGCCGGCATCGTGGTGGGCACCCACGCCCTGCTGCAGGAGGGCGTGGAGTTCGCCGACCTCGGCCTGGTCGTCGTCGACGAGCAGCACCGCTTCGGCGTCGAGCAGCGCGACGCCCTCCGCGCCAAGGGCACCCGGCCGCCGCACGTGCTGGTGATGACCGCGACGCCGATCCCGCGCACCGTCGCGATGACCGTCTACGGCGACCTGGAGACCTCCACGCTGCGCCAGCTGCCGGCCGGCCGGGGCGGGGTCTCCAGCTCCGTCGTCCCCGTCCGGGACAAGCCGTCCTGGCTCGACCGCGCCTGGGAGCGGGTGCGCGAGGAGGTCGCCGCCGGGCGGCAGGCCTACGTCGTCTGCCCGCGGATCGGCGACGAGGAGGGCAGCGGCGGCAAGGACGACGACGGACCCGACGGCGAGGACGGCGCCCCGCCGGAGGAGACGGGCACCAGCGACCGCCGCCCACCGCTGGCCGTGCTCGACGTGGCCGAGGCGCTGCGGGCGGGTCCGCTCTCGGCGCTGCGGGTCGAGGTGCTGCACGGCCGGATGCCCCCCGAGGAGAAGGAGGCCCGGATGCGGGCCTTCGCCGCCGCCGAGGTCGACGTGCTGGTCGCCACCACGGTCGTCGAGGTCGGCGTCGACGTCCCGAACGCCACCGTCATGGTCGTGATGGACGCCGACCGCTTCGGCGTCAGCCAGCTCCACCAGCTGCGCGGGCGGGTCGCCCGCGGCAGGCACGCCGGCCTCTGCCTGCTGGTCACCGAGGCGCCCAGCACCTCGCCCACCGGGCAGCGGCTGGCCGCGGTCGCCTCGACCACCGACGGCTTCCAGCTGGCCCGGCTGGACCTGGAGACCCGCCGCGAGGGCGACGTGCTCGGGGCGGCCCAGTCCGGCCGCCGGTCCGGCGTGCGACTGCTGTCGCTGCTGGACGACGAGGCGCTCATCGCCGAGGCGCGGGTCGAGGCCACCGCCCTGGTCGAGCACGGCCGCGGGCTGGCCGACCACCCCGAGCTGGCCGCCGCCGTCGCCGCGATGAGCCTGGACGAGCGCGCCGAGTACCTGGAGAAGGCATGAAGAAGGACCCCGTCCTCCTCCCCCCTCGCAGGCTCGGGGCGAGCCTCTGGACGGGGCCGGCAGCGCAGAGGACCTCCGGATGACCAGATTGATCTCCGGCGTGGCCGGGGGGCGGCGGCTCGCGGTGCCGCGCACCGGCGTGCGGCCCACCGGCGACCGGGCTCGCGAGGCGCTGTTCAACTCCCTCGGCTCGCTGCTCGACCTCGACGGCGCGCGGGTGCTCGACCTCTACGCCGGCTCGGGGGCGCTCGGGCTGGAGGCGCTGAGCCGCGGCGCGGCCGAGGCGGTGTTCGTGGAGAACGGCGGCGGCGTGCTGCCCGTGCTGCGGAGCAACATCGCGGCCGTGGGGCTGCCCGGCGCGCAGGTCGTGCAGGGCAGCGTGCCCGCCGTGGTCGCCGGCCGGGCGGCGTCGTCCTTCGACCTGGTCCTCGCCGACCCGCCCTACGCCGTCGAGGCGGCCGAGGTGCTCGGCGTGCTGCGGTCGCTGCTGGACGGGGGCTGGCTGGCCCCGGAGGCGGTCGTGGTGGTGGAGCGGTCCAGCCGCGAGCAGCCGTGGGAGTGGCCGACACCGCTGGTCGGGCTGCGTGATCGGCGCTACGGGGAGGCGGTGCTCCGGTACGGTCGCTTGTCGTGAGGCGAGCGGTCTGTCCCGGTTCGTTCGACCCGGTCACCAACGGCCATGTCGACGTCATCTCGCGCGCCGCCGGCCTGTACGACGAGCTGGTCGTCGCGGTGCTGGTCAACCCCGGCAAGGCGGGGCTGTTCGACGTCGAGGAGCGCATGGCGCTGCTGCGCGAGGCGGTCGTCGACCTGCCCAACGTCACCGTCGACAGCTTCGAGGGCCTGCTGGTCCACTACTGCCGCGACCGCGGCATCCCGGTGATCGTCAAGGGCCTGCGCGCCGTCGGTGACTTCGAGTACGAGCTGCAGATGGCCCAGATGAACCGCGAGCTGGCCGGCGTCGAGACGCTCTTCATGCCCACCGCCCCGCAGGTCGGGCACCTCTCCTCGAGCCTGGTGAAGCAGATCGCGAAGTTCGGCGGCGACGTCTCCTCGCTCGTCCCCAAGGCGGTCAACGACCGGCTGGTGGCCCAGGCCGCGGCCCAGTCCAAGGGGGAGCGACCGTGACCGAGGTGGTCTACCGGCTCTACGAGACCGTGGACGAGCTGACCACGGTGATCGAGAACGCCCGCAGCGTGCCGATGTCCAGCTCCTGCATGGTGCCGCGCGACCACCTGCTCGACCTGCTCGACGACCTGCGCGAGTCGCTGCCCGACGAGGTGCAGCAGGCCGGCGTCATCGTCGAGCAGCGCACCGAGATCCTGCAGCAGGCGCAGGCCGAGGCCGAGCGGCTCACCGGGCGCACCCGCAGCGAGACCGAGCAGGTCGTTGCGGCCGCGCGCCGCCAGCGCGAGGAGCTCATCGGCACCGCCCGCCGCCAGCGCGACGAGATCCTCACCCAGGCGCAGGCCGAGGCCGACGAGCTGCTGGCCGAGGCGGAGGCGGAGGCCGACCGGCTGCTCGCCGAGGCGCGCCAGGTCCGGGAGCAGCTGATCGCCGACGGGCAGCGGGCGCAGGCCGAGCTGGTCGCTGCCGGCGAGGCCGAGCACGAGCGGCTGCTCACCGAGACCGAGGTCTACCGCACCGCCGTCGACCGGGCCGACGAGCTCGGCGCGCAGACCGCGGCCGAGGTCGCCCGGATGCGCGCGGAGGTCGACGACTACGTCGACACCCGGCTCGCCGACTTCGGGAACACGCTGGCGCACATGGTGCGTTCGGTCGAGAAGGCGCGCACGAACCTGCGCACCCCCTGACGGCAGGACGCCCTCGCCGGGGGATCGGGTAAGCTCGACCTCTGTCCGGCTGCTGCCGTCCCGTGCGCCCTCCCGTGCGCGGTGCCCCGCGCCGGCGAACCCACCACCGAGACGACGAGTACTGACATGCCTGCTGCCTCCCAGCCCCTCTCCGGCGCCGCGTCCACCGACGCCCGGCGCCCCGTCGGCGACCCCGTCGCGACCACGGCTGCCGAGAAGGCCGCCGCCAAGGCGTGGAAGGTCGACCTCCGCGAGCTCGGCCGCCGCGCCGGCTCGATGCGCGAGTGGGAGAAGACCCTGGCCGCCCTGCCCGGTTGGGGCGTCGAGATGATCGGCGTGCCCGAGGGTGCCCCGGTCGACCTGCACCTGCGGCTGGAGTCGGTGATGGAGGGCGTGCTGGTCTCCGGCACGATCGACGTCCCGGTGACCGGGCAGTGCGCGCGCTGCCTCGAGCCGGTCGAGGACACCTTCTCCCTCGACGTGCAGGAGCTCTACGCCTACGAGGGCAGCACCACCGAGGCCACCAGCGGCGAGGACGAGGTGCGCCGCATCGACGGTGAGCTGCTCGACCTCGCGCCGCTGGTCCGGGACACCGTCGTCCTCACCCTGCCGCTCTCGCCGACCTGCACGCCCGACTGCGCGGGCCTGTGCGTCGACTGCGGCGAGCGGCTCGACGACCTGCCCGCAGACCACTCGCACGAGGTGATCGACCCCCGGTTCGCCGGGCTGGCCGCGCGCTTCGCCGACCTGAACGACGACGCCGACGGGGCCCAGCCGGGCTCCGGGAGCACCGACACCGAGGAGAACTGATCATGGCGGTCCCGAAGCGGCGTATGTCGCGCAGCAACACCCGCTCCCGGCGTTCGCAGTGGAAGGCGACGGCCCCCACGCTGGCGCCCTGCCCGAACAAGGCCTGCGGCGAGCTCAAGCCCCCGCACATCGCCTGCCCGACCTGCGGTCAGCACGACGGCCGTCAGGTCCTCGCGGTCTGACCTCGCGCACGAGCACGATGGCGCAGCCGACCAGCGCACCGGCGTCCCCGGGCGCGGAGCCCCCGTCCCGGGGGTCCGCCACCGAGGACGCCGGTGGTCGTCTGCCCGCGGGTGAGGAGCACGCCGCGGAGTCGGCCCGCTGGCTCGCCGGCGCCCTCGGCGTCGAGCTGCCCGCGGCCCTCCTCGAGCTGGCGCTGACCCACCGCTCCTTCGCCTACGAGCACGGTGGCCTGCCCACCAACGAGCGACTGGAGTTCCTCGGCGACTCGGTGCTCGGGCTGGTGGTGACCGACGAGCTGTACCGCAGCCACCCCGACCTCCCCGAGGGGCAGCTGGCGAAGCTGCGCGCCTCGGTGGTCAACATGAACTCGCTGGCCCGGGTCTCCCGGGCCCTCGGCGAGGGCGGCATCGGCCCGCACCTGCTGCTCGGCCGCGGCGAGACGACCACCGGTGGCCGGGAGAAGGACTCGATCCTCGCCGACGCCCTGGAGGCGCTGATCGGCGCCGTCCACCTGGGCCTGGGCCTGGACGCCGCGTCGGCGATCGTGCACCGGCTGTTCGACCCGCTGCTGGCGGAGTCGGCCACCCGCGGCGCCGGCCTGGACTGGAAGACCAGCCTCCAGGAGCTGGGGGCCGGCCAGGGCCTGGGCGCCCCGGTCTACCAGGTCGAGGACGACGGCCCCGACCACGCCAAGACCTTCACCGCCGTCGTGCTGCTGGCCGGCGAGGTCCGCGGCAAGGGCGCCGGCCGCACCAAGAAGGCCGCCGAGCAGGAGGCCGCCGAGGCCGCCTGGCGCGCCCTCACCGTGACGCCCGACGGCGCCCCCGCCGGGAGCTGACGTGCCCGAGCTGCCCGAGGTCGAGGTCGTCCGGCGCGGGCTGGAGCGCTGGGTCGCCGGCCGCACGATCGCCGAGGTCGAGGTGCACCACCCCCGGGCGGTCCGCCGGCACCTGGAGGGCGCCGAGCACTTCGTGGCCGCGCTCACCGGCCGCACCCTCACCGCCGCCCACCGGCGCGGCAAGTACCTGTGGCTGCCGATGGCCGAGGCCGACGGTGCCCCTGCCGACCGCGCGCTCGTCGCGCACCTGGGCATGAGCGGTCAGCTGCTGGTCGAGAAGCCCGACGAGCCCGACGAGGTGCACCTGCGCGCCCGGTTCCGGTTCACCGACGGCGGCCGGGAGCTGCGCTTCGTCGACCAGCGCACCTTCGGCGGGCTCGCCGTCGAGGACGCCCCCGGGGACGACGTGCCGCCGCGGGTCGCGCACATCGCGATGGACCCGCTGGACCCCGGCTTCGACCTGGAGGCCTTCAGCGCCGCGCTGCGCCGCCGGCGCACCGAGGTCAAGCGCGCGCTGCTCGACCAGACGCTGATCGGCGGGGTCGGCAACATCTACGCCGACGAGTCGCTGTGGCGGGCCCGGCTGCACGGCGCCCGGCCCACCGACAAGCTCACCCGGGCCCAGGTCGCCGACCTGCTCGAGGGCGTCCGCGACGTGCTCGGCGAGAGCCTGGAGCAGGGCGGCACCTCCTTCGACTCCCTGTACGTCGACGTCAACGGGCAGAGCGGCTACTTCTCCCGGCACCTGGCCGTCTACGGCCAGCAGGACCGGCCGTGCCCGCGCTGCGGCACGCCGATCCGCCGCGAGTCGTTCATGAACCGCTCCAGCTACTCCTGCCCCCAGTGCCAGCCGCGGCCCAGGGCCCGGCGGTCATGAGCGGGCTCCGGGTGGTCGCGCTGGTGGCCGGTCAGGTGCAGGGCGTCGGCTACCGCTGGTTCGTCCGGCAGTCGGCGACCGCCCGCGGCCTGACCGGCTCGGCGACCAACCTCCCCGACGGGCGGGTCGAGGTGGTCCTGGAGGGGCCGGCCGACGACGTCCGTGCGGTGGCGGCCGCGCTGTCCGGGTCGGACGCGCCCGGCTCGGTCTCCGAGGTGCAGCAGCAGGACGACGTGGTGCAGGGGGTGCCCGGCTTCACGGTCGGGTGACGAAGACGACATCCCCCCGACACGGGGGACTGGCAGCCGCGCCGTTGACCCATGTCGCAGCGGGTGTCACCCTGATGTCACCAGCCCGCGCAGACCGCTCCCCGGCGGTGCGCGGAACCCACTCCTGCAGTGAAAGGCCGCTGAGTCATGGCCAAGGCCCTGTTCGGTTCGATCGTCGCTCCGCACGAGCTGCGAGCAGCCGAGGAGAACGCCGCCCTGCGCGCGAAGGTACGCCGCCTCGAGGAGGAGCTCGCCGCCCTCCGCGAGGAGCGCGACGCCGCGATCGCCCGGGAGCTGCTCACCATGGCCCACGAGTCGGCCGACCCCGTCCTGGCCTGACGAAGTTCCCTGCCGCCCCCCACCACACGCTCCGCGCGCGGCGGGGCCCTGCGGCAGGGCCGTTCCAGCAGCCGGTTTCCGTCCCTGGCCGCGGTTAGGGTGCGCTCGTGCACCTCTCCAGCCTGACGCTCAAGGGCTTCAAGTCCTTCGCGTCGCCGACGACGCTGCGGCTGGAGCCGGGCATCACCGCCGTCGTCGGGCCCAACGGCTCGGGCAAGTCCAACGTCGTCGACGCGATCGCCTGGGTGCTCGGCGAGCAGGGCGCGAAGAGCCTGCGCGGCGGCAAGATGGAGGACGTCATCTTCGCCGGCACCGCCGGCCGCCCCGCCCTCGGCCGGGCCGAGGTGACGCTGACGATCGACAACGCCGACGGCGCGCTGCCGATCGACTACACCGAGGTGTCGATCACCCGCCGGATGTACCGCTCCGGTGAGAGCGAGTACGAGATCAACGGCGACAAGGTCCGGCTGCTCGACGTCCAGGAGCTGCTGAGCGACTCCGGGATCGGCCGGGAGATGCACGTCATCGTCGGGCAGGGCCAGCTCGACGCCGTCCTGTCCGGGCGCCCGGAGGACCGGCGGGCCTTCGTCGAGGAGGCCGCCGGCGTCCTCAAGCACCGCAAGCGCAAGGAGAAGGCCCTCCGCAAGCTCGACGCGATGCAGGCCAACCTCGATCGGCTGGGCGACCTCACCGCCGAGCTGCGCCGCCAGCTCAAGCCGCTGGGCAAGCAGGCCGAGGTGGCCCGCCGGGCCGCCGGGGTGCAGGCCGACCTGCGCGACGCCCGGCTGCGGCTGCTCGCCGACGACCTGGTCGCGCTGCGCGACGCGCTGGAGGCCGACGTCGCCGACGAGACGGCCGCCCGTGCCCGGCGGGCCGTGGTCGAGGCAGCGCTGAACGAGGCGTCGCGCACCGAGTCCGCGCTCGAGCGGCAGCTGGCGGCCGACGCCCCGCTGCTGGCCGCGGCGCAGGAGAGCTGGTTCCGGCTGTCCACCCTGGCCGAGCGGTTCCGCAGCGTGGGTCAGCTGGCCACCGAGCGGCACCGGCACCTCGCCGCCGCCCCGCCGGCCGGTCCGTCCGGCCGCGACCCCGACGCGCTGGACGCCGAGGCCAACCGGGTCGAGGCGACCGAGCGCGAGCTCGCCGAGTCGCTGGAGACCGAGCGCGGCCGGCTGGCCACCGCCGTCGCCGTCCGCGCGGAGGTCGAGGCCGCGCTCACCGAGGCCGAGCGTGCGCTGGTCGCCGCCGCCCGGGCGCTGGCCGACCGCCGCGAGCAGCTCGCCCGCCTCTCCGGCCAGGTCGCCGCCGGCCGGTCGCGCGCCGCCGCCGGTGAGGCGGAGATCGAGCGGCTGGTCGCCGCCGCCACCGAGGCCGCCGACCGCGCCGACGCCGCGGCCGAGCGGCTGGAGGCCCGGCGCGCCGAGCTGACCGAGGACGCCGGTGGCGACGAGGACCTCGCGGCCGCGCACGCCGCCGCGGTGGCCGCCTCCGCCGACGCCGCCCGGGTGGTCGCCGAGCTGACCGCTGCCGAGCGCGCCGCCGAGCGCGACCGCGCGGGCTGGCAGGCCCGCCGCGACGCCCTGGCGATGGGGCTCGCCCCGGCCGACGGCGCCGCCGCCGTGCTCTCCGCCGGTCTCCCCGGTGTGCTCGGCCCGGTCACCGACCGGCTCTCCGTCGCCGCCGGTGCCGAGGTCGCGCTGGCCGCCGCCCTCGGGGGCATGGCCGACGCCGTGGTCGTGGCCGGGGTCGCCGAGGCCGCCGCCGTCCTGGCCCACCTGGGCGAGTCCGACGGCGGCCGGGCCGGCCTGCTGGTCACCGGCGGCCTGCCCGCCGTCTCCCGCGAGGGCTGGCCGGAGCTGCCCGACGGGGCCCGCTGGGCCCTGGACCTGGTGACCGCCCCGGCGGAGCTGGGCCCGGCGCTGGCCCGGGCGCTCGAACGCGTCGCCGTCGTCCCCGACCTCGCGGCCGCGGTCGCGCTGGTGCGCACCCACCCGCGCGTGCGCGCGGTCACCGACGCCGGTGACCTGCTCGGCGCCGACTGGTCGGTGGGCGGGCAGGTCAACGCGCCGTCGGGGCTGGAGGTGCGCGCCCGGGTCGACGAGGCCGCCGCCGAGCTCGACCGGGCCACCGCCACCGCCGCCCGGCTCGCCGACGAGCTGGCCGCGGCCCGCGAGGTCGCCACCCAGCGCTCCGCGGACGTCGACACCGCGCTCACCGCCCGGCAGGCCGGCGACCGGGCCCGCTCGGCCGCCGCGGCCGAGCTGGCCGAGCTGGGTGCCGCGGCGCGCTCCGCGGTGGCCGAGGCGCAGCGGCTGGACGCCGCCCGGGTGCGCGCCGAGCAGGCCCGCGACACCGCGGTCGCCGGCCTGGTCGAGCTGGAGGAACGGCTGGCCGCCGCCGAGGCCGCGCCGGTGGAGGAGGAGCCGGACACCGACGAGCGCGACCGGCTGCGCGCCGAGGCGGCCACCGCCCGGCAGTCCGAGACCGAGGCGCGGCTGGCGGTGCGCACCGCCGAGGAGCGGGCCCGGTCGCTGACCGGTCGCGCCGAGTCGCTGCGCCGGCAGGCCCGGCAGGAGCGCGCAGCCCGCGAGCGGGCCGCCGCTGCCCGGGTCGCCCGCGAGCGCGGTGCCCGGGTGGCCGCCGCCGTCCGCCGCGGCGCCGAGGAGGCGCAGACCGCGCTCGCCGCCTCGCTGGCGCGCGCCGCCGCCGAGCGCGACGCCCTGGCCGAGGCGCGCACCGGCCGGGAGGCCGAGCTGCTCGTCGTCCGCGCCCGCGTGCGCGAGCACACCGCCGAGCTCGACCGGCTCACCGACGAGGTGCACCGCGACGAGGTCGCCCGGGCCGAGCAGCGGCTGCGGATCGAGGCGCTGGAGGCCCGCGCCGCCGAGGAGTACGGCGTCGACCTGCCCACGCTGGTCGCCGAGTACGGCCCGGCCGCGCTGGTGCCGCCGACCCAGGCGCAGGTGGCCGCGGCGGCCGACGCCGGGGAGCCCGAGCCGGAGCCGGTGCCCTACGACCGGGCGCTGCAGGAGAAGCGGGCCGCCCGGGCCGAGCGCGACCTCGCCGCGCTGGGGAAGGTCAACCCGCTGGCGCTGGAGGAGTTCGCGGCGCTGGAGGAGCGGCACACGTTCCTGGCCACCCAGCTGGAGGACCTGAAGAACACCCGCCGCGACCTGCTCACCGTCGTCCGCGAGGTCGACGCGCGGATCCACCAGGTGTTCGCCGAGGCCTTCGCCGACACCCAGCGGGAGTTCGCCGAGGTCTTCGCCACCCTCTTCCCGGGCGGGGAGGGGCGGATCTTCCTCACCGACCCGGAGGACCTGCTCACCACGGGCGTCGAGGTCGAGGCCCGGCCACCGGGCAAGAAGGTCAAGCGGCTGTCGCTGCTGTCCGGTGGCGAGCGGTCGCTGACCGCCGTCGCGCTGCTGGTGGCCATCTTCCGGGCCCGGCCCTCGCCGTTCTACGTGCTCGACGAGGTCGAGGCGGCGCTGGACGACGTGAACCTGGGCCGGCTGCTCACCCTGATCGAGCAGCTCCGGGGCACCTCGCAGCTGATCGTCATCACCCACCAGAAGCGGACGATGGAGATCGCCGACGCCCTCTACGGCGTGAGCATGCGCGGCGACGGCATCACCGGCGTGATCAGCCAGCGTCTCCGCGAGCTGCAGGACGCCTAGCGGGCCCCTCGACCAGCAGGTCGACCAGCAGCGGGTGGTGGTCGGAGGTCGCGGACCCGTCGAGCACCCGGGCGTCGGCGACCGCCAGGCCGGGGGAGACCCACACCTGGTCGATCCGCACCCGCGGCCGCCGCGCCGGGTGGGTCAGCCCCTGACCGGCGCGGAGCGAGAAGCGGCCGGCCTGGTCGGTGCGGTCCGGCGCGAGCTCCCACGCGTCGCCGAACCGCTCGCGCAGCACCCCGAGCTCCGGGGCACCCGCGTCGGCGTTCAGGTCGCCGACCAGCACCCCCGGCACGGCCGGGTCGGCGTGCAGCGCGGCCACCGCGGCCGCCTGGGTCGCCCGGTCGGCGGCGGCCTTGCTGGACAGGTGGGTGGTGGTCACCCACAGCGCCGTGCCGTCGAGGGCGACCAGCGCGCGCAGCGCGCTGCGGGGCTCACCGCGCCCGGGCAGCCGGTGCACCTCGCTGGTCAGCACCGGGAGCCGGGACAGCAGCGCGTTGCCGTACTGCCGGCGCTCGGTGCGGCCGGCCGGCGGCGCCTCGTCGATCGAGGCGCCGAAGACCAACTCGCGGTCCAGCGCCCGGGACAGCAGCAGCGCCTGGTCGACGAAGTCGCTGCGGTCGCCGAAGTGCCGGTCGACCTCCTGCAGGCAGATGACGTCGGGGTCGGCGTCGGCCAGCAGCCGGGCGAGCCGGGGCAGGTCGTGCCGGCCGTCGTCCCCCACGCCGTGGTGGACGTTGAAGGTGACCAGCCGGACGGGTACCACCGCGGTCACGACAGCCGGGTGTCCAGCACCTGGGTGAAGCGCGGCGTGCCGTCGTCGTCCCGGCTGGTCGCCCAGAGCAGGAACCGCGCGTCGCGGCCCTCCAGCACCAGCTCGCCCAGCTCGTTGCCGAAGTAGGGCCCGGCCTGCTTGCGCCACTCCAGCCGGCTGCGCTCCACCCTGGCCAGCGCGCGCAGCCCACCGGTCAGCGCCCGCGCCCAGCGGCTCCAGCCCACCTTGAAGCCGATCTCGATCGCGTGCGGGGCGGAGTTGTGCAGCGGCGAGACGGTCAGCTGGTGCACCCGGGTGTCCAGCCCGCCCGGCTGGACCAGCTCGGCGACGTAGGCGTGGTGGACGTCGCCGGAGAGCACCAGGGCGGTCGCCGGCGGGCGGCCCAGCTCGCCCCGGCCCAGCGAGACCAGCGTGCGGCCCAGCCGCTCGAAGGACTGGCCGAAGGCCGCCCAGTGCTCCAGGTCGGCGGCCTGCCGGAGCTTCTCCGCCAGCCGGCCCAGCGGCTTGCCGGCGTGCCGCACCGACAGCGTCTCGTTCCACCGCTCGAGGTCGTGGATCGAGTGCGGCAGCAGCCACGGCAGCGAGGTGCCGATGAGCAGGTGGTCGACGCCGTCGGTGACCGCGTTCTGCACCGCGGCCTCCACCCACTCGAACTCCGCGTCGTCCAGGATCTTGCGGTCGCTCTCCTCCAGCACCCGGCCGGCCCGGCTGTCGACCATGATCAGCCGCGCCTCGCCCCAGTGCCGGACGAAGCTCCAGCGCACCGTGTGCGGCTCCTGGTCGGCGGCCCGGGCCATCTCGTCGAGCATCGGGCCGGCGTCGTCGGACCCGCTGCGCTGGATCGCCTGCCAGGTCTCGTTCTGCGCCAGCTCGTTGGGCGAGAGGTTGCCCAGGTGCTGGTAGACCCAGTAGCTGACCAGCCCGCCGCCGATCCGGCGGTGCCACCAGTCGGTGCTGGTGGTCTCGTCGCGCCAGGCGGCGGAGGTGTTCCAGTCGTCGATCATCTCGTGGTCGTCGAAGACCATGGACGACGGCACGTTCGACAGCAGCCAGCGGACCTGCGGGTCGCTCCAGGACTCCATGTAGAGCCGGGTGTACTCCTCGAAGTCCGCGGCCTGGGCGCCCGGCGGCTCCGACAGGTCGCGCCGGCTGGCCATCCAGTCCCTCGTCGCCGGGGTGACCTCGTCGGCGTAGACCTGGTCCCCGAGCAGCACCAGGGCGTCGGGCCACTGGTCCTCGGGGACGGCGACGGCCTGCCGGGCGTAGCTGTCCAGCGCGTCCGGCGGGATGCCGTCGCGGATGTCGACCGTGGTGGGCGTGGCGTACCGGCACGACCCGAACGCCAGCCGGAAGGGACCCGGCCGGCCGGCGGTGCGGATCCGGCTGGGCGGGAACGCCGAGTGCGCCTGCGGCCACACCTGCCGGCCGTCCAGGTGCACCTCGTAGGGCGTGGTGGAGCCCGGCTCGAGGCCCTCGACGACCACGAGGGCGTAGTGGTGGCCGTTGACGCAGAAGGTGCGGGCGCGGCGGCCCAGCACCTCCACCTCGCAGGTGCGGTCGGTCTCCACCCAGACGGTCGCGGACACCGGGTCCACGTGCCGCAGCAGCGGGCCGAGCAGCAGGAGGGGGCCGGTGCCGGCGGTCTCGGGCATGACGACAGCCTGCCTCATCCCGGTCGTCCTCCGCCCGGACGAGCGTGTGCGCGGGCTGGGAGACTGACCGGCATGGAGTTCGTGCTCATCGCCCTGGCGATCCTCGTCGTCGCCCTGGTCACCGGGATCAGCCTGCTCGTCGGCCGCGGCCGGCGCACCCTGCGGCTGGACTCCGACGCCGCGGCCGGCACGACGCTGACCCGTCCCCGCCCGCCGGCGGCCGACACCGAGACGCCGGTGCGCACCGGGGCGACCGCCGTCGACCCGGCGTCGCTGGAGGAGGCCCCCGCGCCCCCGGTCGAGCTGCCGCCGGCCGAGCCCGAGCCGGGGCTGGTCTTCGACACCCCGCTGCCCTCGGCCGGCCGGCTGGTGCGGCTGCGCTCCCGGCTGGCCCGCTCGCAGTCCTCGCTGGGCCGCGGCCTGCTCACCGTGCTGGCCCGGGAGAAGCTGACCGAGGACGACTGGGAGGAGGTCGAGGAGACGCTCCTGGCCGCCGACGTCGGCGTCGCCGCGACCACCCAGATCGTCCAGCGGCTGCGCACCCAGAGCCTGGTGCTGGCCACCGCCTCCGGCACCCAGCTGCGCGACCTCGTCGTCCGGGAGCTGACCGCCGTGCTCGGCCCGGACCTGGACCGCCGGCTGCGCACCGACCGGCACGACGGGCGCCCGGCCGTGGTCCTGGTGGTCGGGGTGAACGGCGCCGGCAAGACGACGACCGTCGGCAAGATCGCCCGGGTGCTGGTCGGCGACGGCAAGAGCGTCGTGCTCGGCGCCGCGGACACCTTCCGCGCCGCGGCCGCCGACCAGCTGGAGACCTGGGGCGAGCGGGTCGGCGTGCTCACCGTCCGGGGGCGCGAGGGCGGCGACCCGGCGTCGGTGGCGTTCGAGGCGGTGCGCACCGGCATCGAGGGTGAGGTCGACGCGGTCATCGTCGACACCGCGGGCCGGCTGCACACCAAGTCCGGGCTGATGGACGAGCTGGGCAAGGTCAAGCGGGTCGTGGAGAAGCACGGCCCGGTCGACGAGGTGCTGCTCGTGCTGGACGCGACGACCGGGCAGAACGGCGTCGTGCAGGCCCGGGTGTTCACCGAGGCGGTCGACGTCACCGGCGTCGTGCTCACGAAGCTCGACGGCACCGCCAAGGGCGGCATCGTGGTCGCGGTGCAGCGCGAGCTGGGCATCCCGGTGAAGCTGATCGGGCTGGGCGAGGGCCCCGACGACCTGGCGCCGTTCGAGCCCGAGGCCTTCGCCGAGGCGCTCGTCGGGAACGCCTGAGCTCAGCCGGCGACCCGGAGGACCAGCAGGGCGACGTCGTCGGCCGGCTCGGGCTCCATCCGGGCGAGCAGCTCGTCGCACAGCTCCTCGACCGGGAGCCCGGCCAGCTCCGTGGCCGCGTCGAGCAGCCGTGCCAGGCCGTCGTCCAGCGTGCCGTCGCGGCGCTCGACCAGCCCGTCGGTGTACAGGACGACGGTGTCGCCGGGGTGCAGCGGGAGGGCGTGCTCGCGCCGGTCGGTGGCCGGGTCGACCCCGAGCAGCAGGTTCCGCGGCCGCTCCAGCAGCTCGGCGGTCCGGTCGGCGGAGACGAGCACCGGCGGCGGGTGGCCGGCGTTCGACCAGCGCAGCGTCCGCTCGCCGGCGACCGCCTGCGCCGGGGTCTGCTCCACCCGGGCGAGCACCGCGGTGACCAGCGTCGTGATCCCCAGCCCCTGCAGCGCCCGGTCCAGCGCGCCGAGCACGACGGCCGGCGGCGCGTCGAGGGCGTGGGCGATCCCGCGCAGCATGTTGCGCAGCTGGGCCATGACCGCGGCGGCCGTGCGGTCGTGGCCGGCGACGTCACCGATCACCAGCGTGGTGGCGCCATCGGGGGACAGGAACGCGTCGTACCAGTCGCCGCCGACCTGCGCCTCCTGCGCGGCCGGGCGGTACCGCACCCCGATCCGCAGGGCATCCGGCTGCGGCGGCTCGGTGAGCAGCGAGCGCTGCAGGCTCTCGGCGAGGCTGCGGGTGGCGCGCGCCCGGCGGCGCTCCTCCTCCAGCCGGGCGACCCGCTCCACGGCCTGGGCGCACTGCGCCGCGTAGGCCTCCAGCACCCGGAGGTCGTCGGCCTCGACGGTGCGCGGCGTCCGCCAGCAGACGGTCCAGGACCCGAGCAGCCGACCACCGGCGCGCAGCGGCAGGGCGACCCAGGAGCGCACCCCGAGGCCCTGCGCCAGCGGGGTGACGTGCGGGTCGCCGGCTCCGGCCCGGTCGGCGTCGGTGACCAGGACGAGCTCGCCGGTCGTCGCGGCGACGGCCATCGGCAGGGGGGAGCCCGGTGGCAGGTGGGCGGACAGCAGCCGGCTCCCGCGGTCCTCGGTGAGCACCAGACCGGGACCGTCGGGGGCGTGCAGGGCCACTGCCGCGGTGTCCACGCCCAGCGCCGCCCGGCCGTGCTCGAACAGCAGGTGCAGCAGCTCCGGTGTGGTCTCGGCGGCGGCCAGCGCGGAGACGGCGCGGGCCAGCCCGGCCAGTGCGGAGGCGGTGCGCCGTTCCCGCTCACCGCTGCGCCGCAGCTCGGCGTTCAGCCGTTCCAGCTCGCGGGTGCGGCTGAACAGGTCGGCCTCCACCCGCTCCACCCGCTGCTGGCCGCGCTCGGCGGCCCGCCGCGCCTCGTCGCGGTCCCGGACGTAGTCGGTGATGTCGTCGGACCGGTGCAGCAGGAGCACCACCTCACCGGCCTCGTCGAGGATCGGCACGTTGCGCGGGCTCCAGAACCGTTCGACGTACGTGCCGTCGGGCAGCGGGATGTCGTACTTCTGGATGGCCATGGTGACCGGCCGCCGGGTGTCCCGTGCCTCGGCCAGCGAGGCGCCGAGGTTGGTGATGCCGTCGGCGCCCGGGTCGTCGGGGTTGAGCGGGAAGACGTCGAACAGGTGCCGCCCGACCGTCTCCTCCAGCGTCGTGGCCGTGGCCTCGAGCCGCGCGCGGTTGGCGTGCACGATCACCAGGTCGGGGGTGAGCAGCAGGAACGGCACCGGCGCCTGGTCGAACACCCGGCGGAAGTCCGGCACCGGGAGGAGCGCCCGGGTGGGCTGCGGCCAGGGTCCTGCTCCGGTGAGCTCGCCAGAGCCCGGCTCGGCCACGGTGTGCGACTCCGCTCGTCAGGTGCTGCCCCACCCGGGGTCTGGACGGGGCAGGCCCATTCAACCCGACGCGGCGGTCGGGCCGCCGGTGGTGGTGGTCGGCCTCCGTGCAGGGGCCCGCCGCGAGCTCGCGGGTGGTGGGGGGCAGGGAGGTCCTTCCTCAGCCCACCGTGCGGGGGTCGAAGCCGAAGGGCAGCTCCAGCCGGTGGGCGCCCAGCAGCGCGGTGTCGGTCAGCAGCTCGCGGGTCGGGCCGTCGGCGACCACCACCCCGCCGTCCAGCACGACCGAGCGCGGGCACAGCTGCAGCGCGTAAGGCAGGTCGTGGGTGACCATCAGCAGGGTGATCGGCAGCGCCTCGAGCACCTCGGCCAGCTCCCGCCGGCCGGCCGGGTCCAGGTTGCTGCTCGGCTCGTCGAGCACCAGCACCTCCGGCTGCATCGACAGCACGGTCGCCACCGCGACCCGGCGGCGCTGACCGAAGGACAGGTGGTGCGGCGGCCGGTCGGCCGCCCCGGCCATGTCGACGGCGGCGAGCGCGTCGGTGACCCGGCGGGCGACCTCGGGCTCGGGGAGGCCGAGGTTGCGCGGGCCGAAGGCGACGTCCTCGCCGACGGTCGGCATGAACAGCTGGTCGTCGGGGTCCTGGAAGACGATCCCGACGCGGCGGCGGACCTCCTGCAGGTTCCGCTCCTCCACCGGCAGCCCGGCCACCTCCACCCGGCCGCGCCCGCCGCGCAGGATGCCGTTGAGGTGCAGCACCAGCGTCGTCTTGCCCGCACCGTTCGGGCCCAGCAGCGCCACCCGCTCGCCGGGCTCGATCCGCAGGTCGACGCCGAACAGCGCCTGGTGGCCGTCGGGGTAGGCGAAGGCGAGGTCGTCGACCAGCAGCGACGGCGGGGGAGTGCTCACCCCAGCAGTGAACCCGCCGCCAGGACGGCGACCGCCGCCAGGGGCAGGCTGAGCGCGGCCGCCCAGGACCGGCCGCCGACCACCGCGACCGGGCCGGTGGGCAGCCGGCCGGTGTAGCCGCGCGACAGCATCGCCAGGTGCACCCGCTCGCCGCGCTCGTAGGAGCGGATGAACAGCGACCCGGCCGCCGGGCCGAGCACCGCGAGCGCACCGGTGCGGCCGGCGCGGAAGCCGCGGGACTCCCGGGCCACCCGCATCCGGCGCAGCTCGCTGCCGACGACGTCGGCGTAGCGGATCATGAAGCTGAGGATCTGCACCAGCACGCTGGGCAGCCGGAGCCGCTCCAGCCCGCGCAGCAGCGACCGGGGCTCGGTGGTGGAAGCCAGCAGGGTCGCCGCGAGCACCGACAGGGTCGCCTTGGCGAGGATGCTGCCGCCGGACGCCAGCCCGCTCTCCGACAGCGACAGGCCGAGCACGTCGGTGCGCGGGCCGCGGGCGACGAACGGCAGCAGGACGGCGAACAGGACGAACGGCACCTCGACGACCAGACCGCGCAGCAGCCGACCCGGGCGGATCCGCGCCACGGCCGCGACGGCGAGCAGCAGCAGCAGGAACGCCGCGTAGGCCAGCGGCGCCCACCCGGCGTGCACCGGCGTCAGCACCACGACCAGGGCGAAGGCCAGGACGGCGACGAGCTTGGTGTGCGGCTCGAGGCGGTGCACCGGGCTGGACCCGGGCACGTACATCGCCGCGATGCCGGGACCGCCCGCACCGTGCCCGGCGCCCACGTCAGTCGCGCCCGGCGGGGACGTCGGGGGAGGGGGCGGCCGCGCGGCGGCGGAGCACCAGGGTGAGCCCGCCGGCCAGCGCGAGCACCAGCAGGACGCCGACCACGCCCGCCAGGCCGCCGGAGAGCCGCGCGTCGTCCACCCCGGCGGTGCCGTAGTCGGCCAGCGGGGAGTCGGCGGTGGCGCTGTCCCGGGCGGTGCCGTCGAAGCCCTGCTCGGTGGCGGTGGCCTCCAGGCCGTCGGGCGAGGAGCTGGCGTAGAAGCTGCCCACGCCGGCGATCAGCAGGGCGACGACCACCCCGATCAGCACGACGGTGCGGGTGCGGGTCATCGGGCGTCCGCCGCGGTCGGGGCGGCCGGCCGGCCGGCGGCCTCGGGGCGCGGGGCCAGCGCGCTGCCGCGGACCAGGTCGCGCGCGCCGCGGACCAGGTCCGGGCGGACGGCCAGGACGGCGCCGAGCACGGCCACGCTGATCAGCGCCTCACCCAGCCCGATCGGCAGGTGCACGCCGACCATCGCGGCGGCCACCGTGCCCGCCGGCACGTCGGCGGTGCCCCCGAGGGCGAACAGCGCGGAGAAGGCCAGCGCCGCGGTCGGCACGGAGAGGAACGCGCCCACCCCGGTGGCGGCGAGCACCCCGGTGCGGGTGGCCGGCAGCACCGCGCGGAGCAGCCGGAAGACGCCGTAGCCCACGCCGACCGCGACCAGGCCCATCAGCGTGGTGTTGGCGCCCAGCGCGGTGAGCCCGCCGTCGGCGAACACGACGGCCTGCACCAGCAGCACGACGGTCATGCAGAGCACCGCCGTCCACGGGCCGACGAGCACCGCGGTCAGCGCGCCGCCGATCAGGTGGCCGCTGGTGCCCAGGCCGACCGGGAAGTTCATCATCTGCACGGCGAACACGAAGGCGGCGGTGAGCCCGGCCATCGGCGCCGTCCGCTCGTCGAGCTCCCGGCGGGCGCCGCGCAGCGCCAGGGCCACACCGGCCGCGGCGACCGCCGCGGTGCCGGCCGTGGTGGCCGCGTCGAGGTAGCCGTCCGGCACGTGCACGTGGGCCTCCAGGAGTAGGGGACGACGAGCGCAGCCGCCGTCCGGGCGACCTTATTGCATCCTTGTCGCAACTGCAGTCGGGTCGCAAGAAGCTCCGGTGAACACCGCGGGACGTGACCGGCTGCACCCGGACGGACACGCTCACGGGTCGTGCAACACCGCCGGAACACAACTGGTCGACACGCGGACACGAGTTCACGGTGGCGAAACACGTCGACGCCGTCGTCGGAAACACGGGGTCGTCACCGTTGCACCGCGACGCCGGGCGACCGGCGGCGTTCCCCCGAGGCCCCTCGGGTCCCCGCTTGCGGCCGATGGCCGACGACACCCTCAGGAGGTTGCCGTGGTCAACACCGGCGACACCGCCTGGATCCTCACCAGTGCGGCGCTCGTGCTGCTGATGACCCCAGGTCTCGCGCTCTTCTACGGCGGCATGGTCCGCGCGAAGAGCGTGCTGAACATGATGATGATGAGCTTCGGCGCGCTGGCGCTGATCAGCGTGCTCTGGGTGATCTACGGCTACTCCGTGGCCTTCGGCAACGACGTCGGCGCCGGCCTGCTCGGCGACCCGACCGAGTTCTTCGGGCTCAAGGGGCTCATGGAGGACGTCACCTCCGAGGAGGGCGGCCTGCCGGTCCTGGCGTTCGTCGGCTTCCAGGCCGTCTTCGCCATCATCACCGTCGCGCTGATCTCCGGCGCCATCGCCGACCGGGCCAAGTTCGGCTCGTGGATGGTCTTCGCCGGCATCTGGGCGACCGTCGTCTACTTCCCGGTCGCGCACTGGGTCTTCGACTTCGACGCCGACGGGCACGTCGGTGGCTGGATCGCCAACGACCTGGCCGCCCTCGACTTCGCCGGCGGCACCGCGGTGCACATCAACGCCGGTGCGGCCGGCCTGGCGCTGGCCCTGGTGCTGGGCAAGCGCCGCGGCTTCGGCCGCGACGCCATGCGGCCGCACAACCTGCCGCTGGTGATGATCGGCGCCGGGCTGCTGTGGTTCGGCTGGTTCGGGTTCAACGCCGGCTCCGCGCTGGCCGCCAACAACACCGCCGCCGTCGCCTGGGTCAACACGATGGTCGCCACCGGTGCGGCCACCCTGGCCTGGCTGCTGGTGGAGAAGCTCCGCGACGGGCACTCCACCTCGCTGGGCGGTGCCTCCGGCGTCGTCGCCGGCCTGGTGGCCATCACCCCGGCCTGCGCCGCGGTCTCGCCGATCGGCGCGATCATCGTCGGCGCCGTCGCCGGTGCGCTGTGCGCCCTGGCGGTCGGGCTGAAGTTCCGGTTCGGTTACGACGACTCGCTCGACGTCGTCGGCGTGCACCTCGTCGGTGGCCTGGTCGGCACCATCCTGATCGGCTTCCTGGCCACCGAGGACGCCCCGGCGGCCGTCGACGGGCTCTTCTACGGCGGCGGCTTCGACCAGCTGTGGAAGCAGGTCGTCGGCGCGCTGGCGGTGCTCGCCTACTCGTTCGTGCTCACCTACGTCATCGGCCTGGCGATCCAGAAGACGATCGGCTTCCGGCTCACCGAGGAGGACGAGGTCACCGGCATCGACACGGTGGTGCACGCTGAGTCCGGGTACGACTTCGCCTCCCTGGGTGGCGGTGGCAGCACCGCGCCCCTGGGCGGACAGGCACGCGCCGAGGCGCGCAACACGGAAGGGAGCCGGGCATGAAGCTCGTCACCGCGATCGTCAAGCCGTTCAAGCTGGACGACGTCAAGAACGCCCTCGAGCTGATCGGCATCGCCGGGCTCACCGTCAGCGAGGTGCAGGGCTTCGGCCGGCAGCGCGGGCACACCGAGGTCTACCGGGGTGCGGAGTACCAGGTGGACTTCGTCCCCAAGGTGCGCATCGAGGTGGTCGTCAGCGAGCTCGACGCGGCGCGGGTCGTCGACGCGGTCGTCGAGTCGGCCTCCACCGGCCAGATCGGTGACGGCAAGGTGTGGGTCACGACGATCGACGAGGTCGTCCGGGTCCGCACCGGCGAGCGCGGGGCCGACGCCCTGTAGCGCACGCCCGGTGAGCTGACGTCGGCCGGGGCGGTGGGGAGACCCGCCGTCCCGGCCGACTCCGTTCCCCCCAGCTGCACCGCAGCTGGACGACCGAGAGGTGCCCGTGCTCGACCTCGACGCCCTGACCGCCGCGACCCGCCCCGAGCGCGTCCGGCTGGTCGACGAGTGGCTCACCGGCCTGCTGGCCGAGGCCCTGGCCGGCACGCCCCGCCCGTCCCGCCGCCGGGGTGGGCCGCCGGCCGAGCCGGCCGGGACCGGCCTCGCGCTGGTCGCGGTGGGCAGCCTGGGCCGCCGCGAGCTCCCGCCGCACGGCGACCTGGACCTGGTGCTGGTGCACGACGGCCGGCCGGAGATCGCCGCGCTGGCCGACGCGCTCTGGTACCCGATCTGGGACGCCGGGCTCCGGCTGGACCACTCGGTGCGCACCGTGGGCGAGGCGGTCTCGGTCGCCGGGGACGACGTCAAGGCCGGCCTCGGGCTGCTCGACGCCCGGCACGTCGCCGGCGACCCGGAGGTGACCGCGGGTCTGCGGACGGCGACCCTCGGCTCGTGGCGGCAGCACGCCGGGCGGCTGCTGCCCCAGCTGCGCGACCTGCGCCGCGGCCGCAGCCGGCAGATCGGCGAGCTGGGCTTCCTGCTCGAGCCCGACCTCAAGGAGGCCTACGGCGGGTTGCGGGAGGGCCAGGTGCTGCGCGCGCTGGCCGCCGCCCAGCTGGCCGACGCGCCGCCCGCCGACGCCGGGGAGGCCTACGCGTTCCTGCTCGACGTGCGCGACGAGCTGCGCCGCAGCTCCGGCCGGGCGACCGACGCCCTGGTCCGCCAGGAGCAGCGCCCGGTGGCCGCGGCGCTGGGGCTCGCCGACGACGACGCGCTGCTGCGCCAGGTGAGCCTGGCCGGGCGGCGGCTGGCGTTCGTCGCCGACGAGACCTGGCGGCGGGTGGACGCCTCGCTGGTGCGCCGTCCCCGGGCCCGCTACCGGCGGGTGCGCCGCGAGCCGCTGGCCGAGGGGCTGGTGCGGCAGGGCGACGAGGTGGTGCTGGCCCGCGACGCGCGGCCGGCCGCCGACCCGGGGCTGGTGCTGCGCGGCGCGGCGGCCGCGGCCCGGGCCGACCTGCTGCTGTCGCCGTACACGCTCAAGGTGCTGGCGGTGCACGCCCCGCCGCTGCCCGAGCCCTGGCCGCCGGAGGTGCGCTGGTCGTTCCTGCGGCTGCTGGCCAGCGGGCGCAGCGCGGTGTCGGTGCTCGAGCAGCTCGACCAGGAGGGGCTGCTGTCCCGGATGCTGCCGGAGTGGGACCGGGTGCGGTCGCTGCCGCAGCGGCACCCGTGGCACCGCTTCACCGTCGACCGGCACCTGGTGGAGGCCGCCGCGGCTGCGTCGGAGCTAACCCGCGACGTCGACCGGCCCGACCTGCTGCTGGTCGGCGCGCTGCTGCACGACATCGGCAAGGGCTGGCCCGGTGACCACACCGAGGTCGGCGTGGTGGTGGTCGGGGAGATGGCCGCCCGGATGGGGTTCAGCCAGCCCGACGTCGACACCCTCGTGGCGATGGTCCGGCACCACCTGCTGCTGCCCGACGTGGCCACCCGGCGCGACCTCGACGACCCCCTGACCGTCGACCGGGTGGTCGAGGCGATCGGCGGCGACGGGGCCTTGCTGCAGCTGCTGCACGGGCTGGCGCAGGCCGACGGTGCGGCGACCAGCACGTCGGCGTGGTCGCCGTGGAAGGCCCACCTGGTCGCCGCGCTGGTGGCCCGGGTGGCGGCCCGGCTGGGCAGCGCGCCGCTGCCGGAGCCGGTGCTGGAGCCCACCGCCCCGCAGGTGAGCACCACGGCGCCGGCGATCCCGGGGCGGACCGAACCGGTCACGGTCGGGGTGGAGGACGTGCTCGACGGGCAGCAGATCACCATCGGCGCCCCGGACCGGCCGGGTCTGTTCAGCCTGTGCGCCGGGGTGCTGGCGCTCAACCAGCTCGACGTGCGCGCCGCCCGGGTCAGCGTCGCCGACGGTCACGGCACCCTGGTGTTCGCCGTCCGCCCGCGGTTCGGCCGGGCGCCGGTGCCGGAGATCCTGGCCGACGGCGTGCGCGCCGCGCTGGAGGGGACGCTGCCGCTGGCCGAGCGGCTGCGGCAGCGGGAGCACGACTACAGCCAGGACCGCGCCCCCGGTCGCCCGCCGCGGATCTCCTGGTTCGACGCCGAGGCGACCGGCGTGACCGGGCTGGTCGAGGTCCGGGCCAGCGACCGCGCCGGGCTGCTGCACCGGCTGACCGCGGCGCTGGCCGACGCCGGGCTCGACGTGAGCTCGGCGACGGTCGAGACGCTCGGTGCCGACGCGGTCGACGCCTTCTACGTCAGCGACCCCGCGGGCACGCCCATCGACCCGGCGCAGCGGGAGCGGGCCGAGCGGGCCCTGGTGGCCGCCGCCCGCGGCGACACCGCCGACCGTTAGCGGTCCGGCCGGAGGCGGGTCAAGCGCGACACGCCGGGGCGCCGGTTCCACGGTTCTGTCGGACCCCCGGCATACGTTGCGGGAGCCGGAGGACGACCCGGCGCCGAGACGAGAGGGGACGCCCCATGAGCGACCTGCAGACCCTGCCCTGCCCCACCTGCGCCGACGAGACCACCTTCGAGCAGCCGACGTGCATCGACGGCCACACCGAGGACGGCGGCGCCTGCCCCGAGTGGGCCTGCACCGGCTGCGGCACGGCGCTGGTGATCGGCGGCGTCCCGGTCCCGCAGCGCGAGGTCTGGCACCGCGCGGCCTGACGCCGCTCCGCTCGACCCGTCGACCTCGATACCCTGGGGTCAGGTGGCGTGACGGCCCCGGGGTGGCCCCGGGAGCCCGAGCCGAGCTGCCGGCCCCGGCCGGCGCCGGCTGCACGCCCGACTGCTGTGAGGACGTGCTGTGTTCGAGACCCTCTCCGACCGCCTGGACAAGGTCTTCACCGGCCTGCGCGGCAAGGGCCGGCTGTCCCAGGAGGACATCGACGCCACGGCGCGGGAGATCCGCATCGCGCTGCTCGAGGCCGACGTCGCCCTGCCGGTGGTCCGGTCGTTCATCGCGTCGGTCAAGGAGCGCGCGGTCGGCGCGGAGGTCTCCCAGGCGCTGAACCCGGCGCAGCAGATCATCAAGATCGTCAACGAGGAGCTCGTCGGCATCCTCGGCGGGGAGACCCGGCGGATCCGCTACGCCAAGCAGTCGCCGACGGTGATCATGCTGGCCGGCCTGCAGGGTGCCGGCAAGACCACCCTGGCCGGCAAGCTCGGCCGCTGGCTCAAGGCGCAGGGGCACACCCCGCTGCTGGTGGCCTGCGACCTGCAGCGGCCCAACGCGGTGCAGCAGCTGTCGGTGGTGGCCGGCCAGGCCGGCGTCGACGTCTTCGCCCCGGCGCCGGGCAACGGCGTCGGAGACCCGATCGCGGTGGCCCGCGAGTCGATCGAGCACGCCCGCCGCACCATGCACGACGTCGTCGTCGTCGACACCGCCGGCCGGCTGGGCATCGACGCCGAGCTGATGGCCCAGGCCGCCGGCATCCGCGACGCCGTGCACCCCGACGAGACGCTGTTCGTCGTCGACGCGATGATCGGCCAGGACGCCGTCACCACGGCGACCGCCTTCCAGGAGGGCGTCGGCTTCACCGGCGTCGTCCTCACCAAGCTCGACGGCGACGCCCGCGGTGGTGCCGCGCTGTCGGTGCGGCACGTCACCGGTCAGCCGATCATGTTCGCCTCGACCGGTGAGAAGCTCGCCGACTTCGACGTCTTCCACCCCGAGCGGATGGCCTCGCGCATCCTCGGCATGGGCGACGTCCTCACCCTGATCGAGCAGGCCGAGCAGGCCTTCGACACCGACCAGGCCGAGAAGATGGCCGGCAAGCTCGCCAGCCGCGAGGGCTTCACCCTCGAGGACTTCCTCGAGCAGATGCTGGCGATCCGCAAGATGGGCCCGATCGCCAACCTGCTCGGCATGCTGCCCGGCGCCGGTCAGATGAAGGAGCAGCTCAAGCAGGTCGACGACCGCGACCTCGACCGCACCGCGGCGATCATCCGGTCGATGACGCCTGCCGAGCGGCTCACCCCGAAGATCATCAACGCCTCGCGGCGGGTCCGGATCGCCAACGGCTCGGGCGTCAGCGTCACCGACGTCAACCAGCTGCTGGAGCGGTTCACCCAGGCCCAGAAGATGATGGGGCAGATGGCCGGCAGCATGGGCATGCCGGGCATGGGGCCGATGTCGAAGAAGGCCCGCGGCCGCCAGCAGCAGGCGCAGGCCGCCCGCGGCAAGGGGAAGAAGGGCAAGGGCGGCAAGAAGGCCGGCCCGGCCCGGCGGCCGATCGGCGCCCCGGGCGGCATGGGCGGGGCGGGGTTCCCCGGTCAGCTCCCCGGCGGGATGCCCGGTCTGCCCCCGGGTCAGGCGCTGCCCGACCTCAGCAAGCTCGACTTCAGCCAGTTCAAGGACGAGGGCCGCTGACCCGGTGACCGCCCCGGCGCTGCACCTGTCGGGGGTGCTCCTCCCGGCGGGTGAGCACCGCGACCTCTGGGTCACCGGCGGGCGGATCACCTTCGAGGCGGTGCCGGGCGCGGAGACCGTCAGCACCGGCGGATTCGTGCTGCCGGGCCTGGTCGACGCGCACTGCCACGTCGGGATCGGCCGGGGCGGCGAGCACCTCACCGACCTGGCCGCGCTGCGCGCGCAGGCGTTGACCGAGCGGGACGCCGGCGTGCTGGCGCTGCGCGACTGCGGCTCCCCGGTCGACACCCGGGTCCTCGACGAGCACCCCGACCTGCCACGGGTCATCCGCGCGGGCCGGCACCTGGCAGCCCCCCGGCGCTACATCCCGGGGCTGGCGATCGAGCTGGAGCCCCCCGACCTGGTGGCCGAGGTCGCCGTCCAGGCCCGGCGCGGTGACGGCTGGGTGAAGCTGGTGGGTGACTGGATCGACCGCGGCGTCGGCGACCTCGCCCCCGAGTGGCCCGACGACGTGCTCGGCGCGGCGATCGCGGCCGCGCACGCCGAGGGCGCCCGGGTCACCGCGCACACCTTCGGCACCGACGCCCTGCCCGGGCTGGTGCGCGCCGGCATCGACTGCATCGAGCACGGCACCGGGCTGACCGAGGAGCTGGTCGGGGAGATGGCCGCCCGCGGCACCGCCGTCGTCCCGACGTTGGTCAACGTGGAGAACTTCCCGGGGTTCGCGGCGGCGGGGGAGAAGCGGTTCCCCGCGTACGCCTCCACGATGCGGCGGCTGTACGCGAACTCCGGCGCGGTCGTGCGGGCGGCGTACGAGGCGGGGGTGCCGGTGTTCGCCGGCACCGACGCCGGCGGCGGCATCGACCACGGGCTGATCGCCGACGAGGTGCGCGCGCTGCACGCCGCCGGGCTGCCGGCCGAGGCAGCGCTGGCCGCGGCGTCCTGGGCGGCGCGTGCCTGGCTCGGGCTGCCCGGCATCGAGGAGGGCGCCCCGGCCGACCTCGTCGTCTACGAGAGCGACCCGCGCAGCGACCTGGACACGTTGCTCTCGCCCCAGCGGACGGTGCTCCGGGGTGTGGTCGTCGGCTCACGAGGTGGCGCGGTGCTGGTTGACTCCTGCCATGGTCGAGCCACTCCCCGAACCGGAACCGTTGATCGACCCGACCGAGCCGGTGCCCGACGACCCCGGTGAGCTGCTCCCGGACGCCCCGGAGCCGCTGCCGCCCGCACCGATCGAGTCGACCCCCGATGACCCGGGCGGCGACCCCGGCGGCGTGCCCGAGCCGGCCTGAGCGGCGGGTCTTCCGGGCCGATCGCAAACCCGTGGACGCCCGTCCCCGGTCGCCTGGGAGACTCGTGCCGTGCTCCTTCGGATGTCCTCCCTGTTCCTGCGCACCCTGCGCGACGACCCGGCCGACGCCGAGGTCCCCAGCCACCGCCTGCTCGTGCGGGGCGGCTACATCCGGCGGGCCGCGCCGGGGGGCTTCACCTGGCTGCCGCTGGGCTGGCGGGTGTTCCGCAACGTCGAGCGCATCGTCCGCGAGGAGATGGACGCGATGGGCGCGCAGGAGGTGCACTTCCCGGCGCTGCTGCCCCGCGAGCCCTACGAGGCGACCGGCCGGTGGACCGAGTACGGCGACAACCTGTTCCGGCTGCAGGACCGCCGCGGGAACGACTTCCTGCTCGGCCCCACCCACGAGGAGATGTTCACCCTCCTGGTGAAGGACCTCTACGGCTCCTACAAGGACCTGCCGGTCTCGCTCTACCAGATCCAGACCAAGTACCGGGACGAGGCGCGGCCCCGCGCCGGGCTGTTCCGCGGCCGCGAGTTCACCATGAAGGACAGCTACTCCTTCGACGTGGACGACGCCGGGCTGGACCGCTCCTACGCCGCGCACCGCGAGGCCTACATCCGGGTCTTCGACCGGATGGGCCTGGAGTACGTGATCGTCTCGGCGATGTCCGGGGCGATGGGCGGCTCCAAGAGCGAGGAGTTCCTGCACCCCACCTCGATCGGCGAGGACACCTTCGTCCGCTCGCCCGGCGGGTACGCGGCGAACGTCGAGGCGGTCACCACCGTCGTCCCGGAGTCCATCCCCTTCGAGGGCCTGCCCGAGGCGCACGTCGAGGACACCCCCGACACCCCCACCATCGAGACCCTGGTCGCGGTGGCCGTCGAGAAGTTCCCGGACGCCGGGTACACCGCCGCCCAGACCCTGAAGAACGTCGTCGTCACCCTGGTGCACCCCGACGGCACCCGCGAGCCGCTGGTCATCGGCCTGCCCGGCGACCGGGAGGTCGACACCAAGCGGCTGGAGGCCCAGGTCGCCCCGGCCGAGGTCGAGCCGTTCACCGACTTCGCCGCCCACCCCGACCTGGTCAAGGGCTACATCGGCCCGCAGGTGCTCGGCAGCGAGGGCAAGTCCGGCATCCGCTACCTGGTCGACCCCCGCGTCGTCCCCGGCAGCCGCTGGATCACCGGTGCGAACGAGGCCGGCAAGCACGTCTTCGACCTGGTCGCCGGCCGCGACTTCAGCTGGGACGGCGTCATCGAGGCGGCCGAGGTGCTGCCCGGCGACCCGGCCCCCGACGGCTCGGGCCCGCTGGAGCTCGCGCGCGGCGTGGAGATGGGCCACATCTTCCAGCTGGGCCGCAAGTACGCCGAGGCGCTGGACCTCAAGGTGCTCGACGAGAACGGCAAGCTCGTCACCGTCACCATGGGCTCCTACGGGATCGGCGTCTCCCGGGCGGTCGCGGCGATCGCCGAGTCGACCCACGACGAGCTGGGCCTGCGCTGGCCGCGGTCGGTCGCACCGGCCGACGTCCACCTGGTCGCCACCGGCAAGGACGCCGCCGTCTTCGAGGCCGCGGAGACCCTCGCCGCTGAGCTCGTCGCCGCCGGCCTCACCGTGCTCTTCGACGACCGGCCGAAGGTCAGCCCGGGCGTGAAGTTCAAGGACGCCGAGCTGCTCGGGATGCCGACGATCGTCACCGTGGGCCGCGGCGTGGCCGACGGCGTGATCGAGGTGCGCGACCGGGCGACCGGCGAGCGGACCGAGGTG
Organism: Modestobacter versicolor; assembly: GCF_014195485.1. NCBI lineage: Bacteria > Bacillati > Actinomycetota > Actinomycetes > Geodermatophilales > Geodermatophilaceae > Modestobacter > Modestobacter versicolor. The sequence goes on along the minus strand of NZ_JACIBU010000002.1, from coordinate 171,910 downwards.
CCGGTGGCCGACGCGGCCGCCGCGGTCGTCGCCGCCGTCCGTGGCTGACCAGGACCTCGTCGAGCAGCTCCGGCTGACCGCCGAGACGGTCGAGGCGAACCTGGCCCACGGTGACGAGGTCGCCGCGCCCCGGCCCATCGACCACCTGGCCGGTTTCCGGTTCCGCCGGGCCGCGGCCGCCGCGTCGGCCGAGCTGGTGGACGCCGGCTACCGGATCGACGGGACCCACCGCCGGCTGCTCACCGTCTGGGTCGAGTTCAGCGCGATGACCGCCGTCGACCACGGCACCGCGGCGGCGTTCACCCGCGAGGTCGTGGCGATCGTCGGGCGGCACGGCGGCCGCTACGACGGGTGGGGCGGCTTCCTCGTCCCGCCCGAGGACGGGGCGCCCGGCCCCACCGGGTAGCCGTCGGCGTGCCGGGTCACCGGCGGACCGGGCTCGGGTCGAGGCGACGTCGCCGCGTCTGGCATCATGGACCGTCGAACACGGCGGTGGGCGGCCCTCTCTCCATCCCCGCCCGTGTCCATCGCTCCGCCCCGGCGTATCCCCACGCGTCCGTCCGGCGAGCAACCACACACGTTCGAGGAGCACACCACACACCGTGGCCACCAAGATCAAGCTCATGCGCCTGGGCAAGATGCGCGCGCCGTACTACCGCATCGTCGTCGCCGACGCCCGCACCAAGCGGGACGGCCGGTCGATCGAGACCATCGGCAAGTACCACCCCAAGGAGGACCCCTCCTACATCGAGGTGGACGGCGAGCGCGCCGCCTACTGGCTCGGCGTCGGCGCCCAGCCGACCGAGGCCGTCCGCGCCATCCTCCGGGTCACCGGTGACTGGCAGAAGTTCAAGGGCGAGCCGGCTCCGGCCCCGATGAAGGTCGCGGCCCCCAAGCCGGACAAGAAGGCCATCTACGAGGAGGCCGCCCGCGCCTCCATGGGCGAGCCGTCCACCGAGGCGACCACGCCGAAGAAGAAGGCCGCTCCCAAGGCGGAGGCCGCCCCGGCTGCCGACGCTCCGGCCGCCGCCGAGCCGGCTGCCGCCGAGGCGGCTCCGGCCGCCGAGACGCCCGCCGAGTAAGACGTGCTCGAAGAGGCGCTCGAGCACCTGGTCAAGGGCATCGTCGACAACCCCGACGACGTCGTGGTCGACCTGGTCAACGGCCGGCGCGGCAAGACCCTCGAGGTCCGGGTGCACCCCGACGACCTCGGCAAGGTCATCGGCCGCGGTGGTCGCACCGCCAAGGCGCTGCGCCAGGTCATGACCGGTGTCGGCGGCCGCGGCCTGCGGGTCGACGTCGTCGACACCGACGGGCGCTGAGCACTCCCGGCGCCTCCGGCGCCACCCCGCAGTCCACCGACACCGTGGTGGTCGGCCGCATCGGCCGACCCCACGGTGTTCGTGGTCAGGTGACCGTCGAGGTCCGCACCGACGACCCCGACCTCCGCTTCGCCCCCGGGGCGACGCTGCTCACCGAGCCCGCGTCGCGCGGTCCGCTCACCGTCGCCGGCATGCGCTGGCACAGCGGCACGCTGCTGCTCACCCTGGCCGGCCCGGACGGCGAGGTCGTGGTCGACCGCGAGGGCGCCGATGCGCTGCGCAACACCCAGCTGCTGGTCCCGGTCGAGGAGCTCCCCGAGCTCGACGACCCGGACTCCTTCTACGACCACCAGCTGGTCGGGCTGGCCGCCGTGCTGCCCGACGGCACCCCGCTCGGCGAGGTGACCGGGGTGCGGCACGAGGGCACCGAGCTGCTCGTCGTCCGCCGCCCGGGCGCCGCCGACCTGCTGGTGCCCTTCGTCAGCGCCATCGTCCCCACGGTCGACCTGGCGGGCGGACGGGTGGTCGTCGACCCGCCCGAGGGGCTGCTCGACCTGTGACGCCGTTCCGCGTCGACGTCCTGACGATCTTCCCCGAGTACCTCGCCCCGCTGGGCCAGTCGCTGCTCGGCAAGGCGGCCCAGCGCGGCCTGGTCGAGATCGGCGTGCACGACCTGCGCCAGTGGACCGACGACGTGCACCGGACGGTCGACGACTCCCCGTACGGCGGCGGGCCCGGGATGGTCATGCGCCCGGAGCCGTGGGGGAGGGCGCTGGAGGCCGTGCGCCCGCCCGGCACCCGGCTCGTCGTGCCCACCCCGGCGGGCCGGCCGTTCACCCAGGCCCTGGCGGCGCAGTGGGCGACCGAGCCCGGGCTGGTCTTCGCCTGCGGTCGTTACGAGGGCATCGACCAGCGGGTCGCCGACTGGGCGGCCGGGGCCGGCCCGGTGTCGGAGGTCTCCATCGGCGACTACGTGCTCGCCGGTGGGGAGTCCGCGGTCCTGGTCATGGTCGAGGCGGTCACCCGGCTGATCCCCGGGGTGGTGGGCAACGCCGAGTCCGTGGAGTTCGACTCGCACGCCGACGGGCTGCTCGAGGGACCCTCCTACACCCGCCCGGCGAGCTGGCGCGGGCACGAGGTGCCGCCGGTGCTGCTGTCGGGCGACCACGCCGCCATCGCCCGCTGGCGGCGCGCGCAGTCGCTGCGCCGCACCGCCGACCGCCGTCCCGACCTGTTCGCGGCGCTCCCGGACGGGGCGCTGGACGCCGCCGACCGGGCCGCGCTCGACGCCGACCCCTCCGCGTGACCGGCCCCCGCGGAACCGGCGCGCGGGTGCGGCCGACCAGCCGGGTGCTCGTGCTGGACCGGGAGCAGCGGGTGCTCCTGCTGGGGTCGCGCGGGCACGCGCCGCCGCCCGAGGCCCCGGTGGAGTGGTGGTACACCCCCGGCGGGGGCGTGGAGGACGGCGAGGACCTGCGCACGGCCGCCGTCCGCGAGCTCGCCGAGGAGATCGGGCTGCTCGTGGCGCCGGCCGAGCTGGAGGGCCCGGTCTGGTTCCGCCGGCACCTGACGCCGTGGGGTGGCGAGCTCGTCGACGCGCGGGAGAGCTACTTCGTGCTGCGCGGGGTCGAGCACGAGGTGGACACCGCCGGTCGCACCGCGCAGGAGCTGGCCGACGACGAGCCGCACCGCTGGTGGGGTCTCGACGAGATCGCCGCGGGGACGGCGACGTTCGCCCCCCGGGAGCTGGCGCGGGTGCTCCCGCTGGTGCTGGCGGGTCCGTGGACGGGGCCGCCGCGCATCGTCGACTGAAGATGTGGCACAGTAGAGAGCTGCTGCAGGCCGTCGGCTCGCGTCGACGGTGGCTTCCTGCCCCTCCGGGGCAGCGGAGCGCAGCCACCCGGTACGGATGCACCGGGACACCGCTGCCCGTACCACTGAGCTTGCCCGAGCTGAGTTTCCCGCTAGGACTGAGGACTGCTGCGATGAACACCCTGGACGCCCTCGACGCTGCGTCGCTGCGCGACGACATCCCCGACTTCCGCCCCGGCGACACCGTCAAGGTGCACGTGCGGGTCATCGAGGGCAACCGCTCGCGTGTCCAGGTCTTCCAGGGCGTCATCATCCGGCGCCAGGGCGGCGGCATCCGCGAGACCTTCACCGTCCGCAAGGTCAGCTTCGGCGTCGGCGTGGAGCGCACCTTCCCGGTGCACACCCCCGTCGTGGAGAAGATCGAGGTGCTGACCCGCGGTGACGTCCGCCGGGCCAAGCTGTACTACCTCCGCGAGCTGCGCGGCAAGGCCGCCAAGATCAAGGAGAAGCGCGAGGCTGTCGTCCGCTGACACCCCGCACTCCCCGAACGGGCCGGCTGCACTGCGCAGCCGGCCCGTTCGTGCGTCGGGGGCCGGGCGGCGCCGACCGCCGGACGGCGGCCGCCGGGCGGGTCGACCTGCGAGGCCCGGGGCGGACCGTAGGCTGGCCCCGATGAGCACGCACGGGCCCACTGAGCCTGCCGACCCCCGCGCAACCGGGCAGTCCGCCACCGACGAGTCCGGCTCCGACGGGGTCGCCCCACCGGCCGGGGGAGCGAGCGCCGCCGTCCCCGCGGCGGGCGGCCGCCGAGGTCGCGGCCGGGCCGGCGCGGCCAAGAAGAAGGGCTCGCTGCTTCGCGAGCTGCCGGTGCTGCTGGTCATCGCCTTCGTGCTGGCCCTGCTGGTGAAGACCTTCCTGATCCAGGCGTTCTTCATCCCGTCGGGCTCGATGGAGCAGACGCTGCACGGGTGCACCGGGTGCACCGGCGACCGGGTGCTGGTCAACAAGGTGCCCTACTGGTTCGGCGAGCCCGAGCCCGGCGACATCGTGGTGTTCCGCGGCCCGGACACCTGGTCCCCGGAGATCACCGTCAGCGAGCCGAGCAACTGGTTCTCCGGCGCGCTGCTGGGCCTCGGCCGGGCGATCGGGGTGGCGCCGCCCAGCGAGGACGACTACGTCAAGCGGGTCATCGCCACGGCCGGTCAGACCGTCGAGTGCTGCGACGCCGAGGGGCGCGTGCTGGTCGACGGCGAGCCGCTGGACGAGCCGTACATCTACCAGGACTCCCCGCTGGGCGGTGGCTCGCTCGGGCGTGAGTTCGACCCGGTCACCGTGCCCGAGGGGCGGCTGTGGGTGATGGGCGACCACCGCTCGGCCTCGTCGGACTCCCGGCGGCACGTCACCGACCAGTACAGCGGCACGATCGCCGTCGACGACGTCATCGGCAAGGGCGCGCTCATCGTCTGGCCGCTGGACCGGTTCACCCTGCTGGACAGCCCGGACATCCAGGGCACCGACGACCAAGGCATGCCCGGCGCGGCCGCTCCGATGCCGCTCGTGCAGGGCGCCGCCGCGGTGGCCGCCCCCTACGTCCTCGGGCTGACCGGGGCGGTGCCGCTGACCGCCTGGCGCCGCCGCCGGCGGAGCAGGCGTGCGCGGCTGACCGGGCCGTCGCGGCGCCCACCGCGCACCGGCTGGCGGCGCATCCGCCGGCCGGCCCAGACCCGCCCGGCGCGGGAGACCGGCTCCGACTGAGCCCGGTACTGCGCTCAGCCATTCTCCGGAATGGCCGAGGAATGGCGCGGATCTGCAAAAAGAAGTTAAAGAACTCCGTTCACCCTTCCGATGGAGACAGCAGCAAGTCATCGGATGTGAATGGAGAACCAGCTGTGTCCACCCCTCTGGCCGCTTCGCGCGGCGTCACCCGCGTCCTGATCCTGGCCGACGCGCCGGTGCTGCGCCGTGGGCTGATCGGCATGGTCAACGAGACCGCCGGTCTGCAGGCGGTGGGCACTCCCGGTGAGCCGCGGCGGGCGCTGACGCTGGCCGAGACCGCCCGCCCGGACGCGGTGGTCGTGGAGCTGGGTGCCGGTCGTGGTGCGACGCTGAACGCGTGCCGGGACCTGCGGCGGCGGTTCCCGACGCTGGCGATCGTGGCGCTGGCGACCTCGGAGGACCCGGCTGTGGTCAACGAGGCGCTGGCTGCCGGTGTGCGTGGCTACCTGCTGATGAACACCTCGCCGACGTTGCTGGGCTGGGCGGTGCTGGCGGCTCGGGCCGGTCGGACGGTGGTGGACCCGCAGATCCGTCGTGGGGAGGCCGGTGAGGTGCCGGTGGCCCGCGAGCTGACCCCGGAGGTGCCGTTGACCCGTCGGGAGTCCGACGTGCTCGACGAGCTGCTGCAGGGGCAGTCGAACCGGCAGATCGGGAAGAACCTGTTCATCTCCGAGGACACGGTGAAGTCCCACGTGAAGGCGATCCTGCGCAAGCTGGGTGCCCGTGACCGGGCGCACGCGGTCTCCCTGGTCCTCTCCGCCCGCAACGGCGTGCGCAGCCCCGGGTGCACCTGCGGTGCCCACTCCCTGACCTCCACCGGGATCTGAGCCGGCCGGAGCGAGACGTCGGTCCGGGCGCCTGACCCCACGGCGCCCGGGCCGGCCCCCACCCCGGGACGGACCCCGTCCCGGCAGGCCGGTCCGGTCGGCGCACGCCGGTCGGGCAGGCCGCCACGAGCCGGTCCCCGTTCCCCCGGGGATCGGCTCGTGGTGCTCTCGCTGCCGCCGGTGGTGGCTCCCGCGCCGTCGTCCCCCCGACGTAGTGTCGGGAGGCGATGGCTGCTCGACCCGCTCCTGCCGCGTCCCGCTCGCCGGGGCGCCCGCGCCCGACCGACGACGACCCCGCCGACGCCCTCTGGGTGATGGAACGGTCGCTGCGCCGGCGCGGGTTCTCCGCGATCGCCGGTGCCGACGAGGCGGGCCGCGGCGCCTGCGCCGGGCCCCTGGTGGCCGCGGCGTGCGTGCTGCCGGCCGGCCGACGCGGCCGGGTCCCGGGCCTGGCGGACTCCAAGCTGCTCACCCCGGCCACCCGCGAGGAGGTCTACGCCGAGGTGGTCGACCGCGCGCTGGCCTGGTCGGTGGTGGCCATCCCGGTGGGCGACCTCGACGCCCGCGGCATGCACGTGACCAACATCGAGGCGCTCCGCCGCGCGGTCCGCGCGCTGGAGCTCGCGCCGGACTACGTGCTCACCGACGGCTTCCCGGTCAGCGGGCTGTCCCAGCCCTCGCTGGCGGTGTGGAAGGGCGACCGGGTGGCAGCCTGCGTGGCCGCCGCCTCGGTGCTGGCGAAGGTGACCCGGGACCGGACGATGACCGAGCTGCACGAGCGCTTCCCGCAGTACGGCTTCGCCGAGCACAAGGGCTACATCACCGACGTGCACAGCGCCGCCCTCGACGAGCACGGGCCCTGCCCGGAGCACCGGATGCGCTTCGTCAACGTGGCCCGGGCGCGGGACGCACACGCCGCGCGGGCCGCGGGCCTGCCGTCCCGGGCCGGCATGCACGATGATGGTCGGGAAGCCGTCGTCCCAGCAGCCGACGACCGAACACCAGATGTCCCCGCACTGATGTCCCAGCACTGATGTCCCCGGCACCGATGGAGCACGCGCGATGAGCACCGAGGACCTCGAGAAGTACGAGACCGAGATGGAGCTGCAGCTCTATCGCGAGTACAAGGACATCGTCCGCCAGTTCTCCTACGTCGTGGAGACGGAGCGGCGCTTCTACCTGGCCAACAGCGTGGACCTCCAGGTCCGGGACGCCGGGGGAGAGGTGTTCTTCGAGCTGAAGCTCTCCGACGCCTGGGTGTGGGACATGTACCGCCCGGCCCGGTTCGTGAAGAACGTGCGGGTGGTGACGTTCAAGGACGTCAACGTCGAGGAGCTCGACAAGCCCGACCTCGAGCTGCCGGACCAGCCGCGCCTGCCCTGATCTCGTCTGCACCCCGGCAGCCTGACCCGCGCTGAGGGCGACCGGCCCCCCGTCGTCCACAGCCGGGGGCGCCGTCCACAGCCACGCCCGAGCTCTTCCCGGGCGCCGTGCCCGGCCGTCACGGTCGACGGGTGCCCACTCCTGAGAACTCCCCGCCGGACCACCGCGCGGCGCTCGGCGCCTACGGCGAGCGGGTCGCCGTCCGGGCGCTGACCGACGCCGGGCTGCAGGTCCTCGACCGCAACTGGCGCTGCCGCGAGGGCGAGCTGGACGTGGTCGCCCGGGACGGCGACGCGCTGGTCTTCTGCGAGGTGAAGACCCGCACCGGCACCGGCTTCGGGCACCCCGCCGAGGCGGTGACCGCGGCCAAGCGGCGGCGGCTCCGGCTGCTTGCCCGCTCCTGGCTGGCGGCGCACGACCACCACGCACCGGACCTGCGCTTCGACGTCGTCGGCGTGCACGTCCCGGTCGCCGGCCCGGTCGAGGTCACCCACCTGCGGAACGCGTTCTGATGGCGCTCGCGCGGACCTGGTCGGTGGGGCTGGCCGGCGTGCAGGGGGCGATGGTCGAGGTGGAGGTCGACCTGGCGGCCGGGGTGCCGACCGTCGCCCTCGTCGGGCTGCCCGACGCCGTCGTGCGGCAGTCGGTGGACCGGGTGCGGGCCGCCGTGGTCAACACCGGTCACGAGTTCCCGCTGCGCCGGGTGACGATCGGGCTGTCGCCGGCCGCGATGCCCAAGCAGGGCAGCGGGTTCGACCTCGCGCTCGCGGTGGCCGTGCTCGCCGCGGCCAAGGTGCTCCCGGCGGGGCGCGTGCGCGACCTGGTGCTGCTGGGCGAGCTCGGCCTGGACGGCTCGCTGCGGGCGGTCCGCGGGGTGCTGCCCGCCGTGCTGGCCGCTGCCCGCGCCGGTCACCGGCAGGTCGTGGTGCCCCGGGACAACGCCGACGAGGCCGGCCTCGTCGAGGGCATCGAGGTGCTCGCCGCCGGCAGCCTCGGGCAGGTCGTGGCCCACCTCGCGGGCAGGGGCCCGCTGACGCCGCACGAGCGGGCAGCGGCGAGCCCGCCACCGCCCGGGCCGGACCTCGCCGACGTCGTGGGTCAGGCGGCCGGCCGGCGGGCGGTGGAGGTGGCCGCCGCAGGTGGGCACCACGTCTTCCTGACCGGCCCGCCCGGCGCCGGGAAGACGATGCTCGCCGAGCGGCTGCCGGGCCTGCTGCCCCCGCTGGACGAGCAGGCGGCGCTGGAGGTCACCGCGATCGCCTCGATCGCCGGCACCCTGCCGCCCGGAGCACCGCTGGTGACCCGGCCGACCTTCGAGGCGCCGCACCACTCGGCGACGATGGCCGCGCTCGTCGGCGGTGGGTCCGGGCAGATCCGCCCGGGCGCGCTGTGCCGGGCGCACCGCGGTGTCCTCTTCCTGGACGAGGCACCGGAGTTCCCCCGGTCGGTGCTCGACACGTTGCGCCAGCCGCTGGAGCGCGGCTCGGTCACCATCCACCGGGCCAACGGCTCGGCGACCTTCCCGTGCCAGGCGCAGCTGGTGCTGGCGGCCAACCCCTGCCCCTGCGCCAGTGCCGCGGGCGACACCGCCTGCACCTGCAGCCCGCTCGAGCGCCGGCGCTACCAGTCCCGGCTGTCCGGTCCGCTGCTGGACCGGATCGACCTGCGGGTGACGCTGCCGCCGGTCACCCGGGCCGCGTGGCTGGACGGCACCGGACGGCCCGAGTCGACGGCCGTGGTCGCCCGTCGGGTCCGGCTGGCTCGTGCCACGGCGGCTGCACGGATGGCCGGCACCGGGTTGTCGCTGAACAGCCAGGTGCCCGGCCGGCTGCTCCGCGACCGCTGGCCGGTGGGGCGCAGCTCGCTGGCGCTGGCCGAGCGAGCCCTGGAACGCGGCGCGCTGTCGGTGCGCGGCTTCGACCGGGTGCTCCGGGTCGCCTGGACGCTGGCGGACCTGGCCGGGGCGACCACGCCCGGCCCCGACCAGGTCGCCGAGGCCCTCGGCATGCGGCTGCAGCGGGTGGCGGCGTGAGCGCGGCGGCCGGGTGGGACGTCCGGCTCGCCCGGGCGTGGCTGTCCCGGGCGGTCGAACCGGGGTCGGTGGACGTGTGGCGGTTCGTGCAGCGCGTCGGCCCGGTGGACGCCCACCGGGCGCTCCGGCGCGGAGAGGCCCCACCCGCGGTGCAGGCACTGGTCGGCAAGCGCGCCGCCGAGGACGTCAGCGCCGACGACCTGCTGCGCGCCGAGCGCTGCGGCGCGCGCCTGGTCGTGCCGGAGGACGACGAGTGGCCCGCGCTGACCCTGCACTGCCTGACGCTGGCCGCGCACGACATCCCGGTGGAGCGGCGCGACCAGCCCGACCGCACGCAGGCCCTCGTCCCTCCGCTGGCGCTCTGGGTGCGCGGTGACCGCGGGCTGGACGAGCTGGTCGACCGGTCGGTGGCGCTGGTGGGCTCTCGGGCCTCCACGGCGTACGGGGAGCACGTGGCGGCCGAGCTGGCGCACGGGCTGGGGGAGCGGGGCTGGACGATCGTCTCCGGCGGCGCGTTCGGCATCGACGCCGCCGCCCACCGGGGCGCGCTGGCGGCAGGGGCGCCGACCGTCGCGGTGCTCGCCTGCGGCGTCGACCGGGCCTACCCGCACTCCCACTCCGCGCTGTTCCACCGGGTGCTCGAGGAGGGGCTGCTGGTCAGCGAGTGGCCGCCGGGCTGCGCGCCGCTGCGGCACCGCTTCCTGGTGCGCAACCGGCTGATCGCCGCGCTCACCCGGGGCACGGTGGTGGTGGAGGCAGCAGCGCGGTCCGGTGCGCTGGCGACCGGCAAACGGGCCCGTGACCTGGGACGGCAGGTGATGGCCCTGCCCGGGCCGGTCACCTCGGCGATGAGCGTCGGCTGCCACGAGCTGCTGCGGGACACCGAGCGCCAGGTGACGCTGGTGACCACCGCGGCCGAGGTGCTCCAGCAGGTGGGCCGGCTGGGTGCGGACCTGGCCGACCCCGCGGCGCGGCCGGGTTCGGCGCTCGACTCGTTGTCCGACGTCGCCCGCCGGGTGCTCGACGCCTGCCCGGTGCGCACCGGGGTGCCGCCCGAGCGGCTGGCCACCATCGCCGGCTGCGAGGTGGTCGACGTGCTCCGCGTGCTGCCCGTGCTGGAGCTGCACGACCTGGTCGAGTGGACCGGCACAGGCTGGCGGGTGACGCCGCCCGACCGGCCGCGGGGACGGCGGCCCCGGTGACCGGGGCGGTCAGGGGAGGACGGCCACCGCCTCGACCTCCACCAGCAGGTCGGGCTCGCCGAGCGCGGCGACCCCGAGCAGCGTGATCGGCCGGACCGGGTCGATGCCCAGCCGCTCCACCACCCGGCCCACGCCGGTCATCAGGTCGGCCATCTTCTCCGGTGCCCAGTCGACGACGTAGACGGTCAGCTTGGCGATGTCGGCGAAGCTGCCGCCCACGGCGCCCAGCGCGGTGGCCACGTTGGTGAACGCCTGCTCGACCTGGGCCGCCAGGTCCCCGGGGCCGACCGGCTCACCGGCGGCGTCCCGGGCGACCTGACCGGCCAGGTACACCGTGCGGCTGCCGGTGGCGACGGACACCTGCGTGTAGGCGGTGGGCACCGGCAGTCCGGCGGGGTTGATCAGCTCGACGCTCATGGCGGCCTCCTGGAGTGGCCCGCCGGCCGGCGGGGAGCCCCAGCACACCGCAGCGGTACGACGGTTCCGGCGAACGGGCGACGGTCGCGCGCAACCGACCTGCGGCGCGCCCGGTTGACCAGGCGCGCCCGCCGACGGACGCTGCGCCCATGGCCACCGGGACCGCTGAGCTGCGCGCTGCGCTGCCGCCTGCGCTCGCCGAGTCCCTGGACGCCTGGGAGGAGCACCTGCGGCTGCAGCGGGACCTGTCCCCGCACACCGTCCGCGGTTACGTCGGTGACGTCGTCTCGCTGCTGGACCACCTGGTCCGGCGGGGTGGGACGACCGTCGCGTCGCTGGACCTCGCCACCCTGCGCAGCTGGCTCGCCCAGGGCCGCACGAAGGGCGACAGCCGCTCCACGACCGCCCGCCGGGCTGCCTCCGCGCGGTCCTTCACCGCCCACCTGCGCCGCTCCGGCCAGCTCGCCGAGGACGTCGGGCTGCGGCTGTCCAGCCCGCGCGCCCACCGCACCCTGCCCGGCGTGCTGGGGGCCGACCAGGCCCGCGCCGTCCTCGACCGGGCCGCCCAGGCGCCCGCGGAGGAGGAGCAGCCCGCCGACACCGCCCTGCGGCTGCGCAACGTGCTGGTCGTCGAGCTGCTCTACGCCAGCGGGATCCGGGTCGGCGAGCTCGTCGGGCTGGACGTCGACGACGTCGACCGGGGCCGCCGGCTGCTGCGGGTGCTCGGCAAGGGCCGCAAGGAGCGCAGCGTGCCGTTCGGCGCACCCGCTGCCGCCGCGGTGGAGGACTGGCTCGCCCGCGGTCGCCCGGCGCTGGCGACGCCGACCAGCGGGCCGGCGCTGCTGCTCGGCACCCGGGGTGGCCGGCTGGACCCGCGGGAGGCCCGCCGGGTGGTGCACGCCGCCGTCGCGGCCGCCCCGGGGGTGCCGGACGTGGGCCCGCACGGGCTGCGCCACTCGGCGGCCACGCACGTGCTGGAGGGCGGTGCCGACCTCCGCAGCGTCCAGGAGCTGCTGGGTCACGCTAGCCTCGCGACGACGCAGGTCTACACGCACGTGACGGTCGAGCGGCTGCGGGCGGTCCACGCCCAGGCCCACCCACGAGCATGAGGTGCACGGCGTTGCAGCACTGGCAGATGAAGGTCGAGCGGGGGAGAGCACGTGTCTGAGGCGACGGTCCACCAGCTCAGCAGCGAGGACCCGGACGCGTTCATCGCCGACCTCTGGGCCCGCTACGTGCGCGAGCGGGACACCGGCCTGCGGGACCGGCTGATCCTGCACTACGCGCCGCTGGTCAAGTACGTCGCCGGCCGGGTCGGCAGCGGTCTGCCCGCGCACGTGGAGCAGGCCGACCTGGTCTCCTACGGCACCTTCGGCCTGATCGACGCGATCACCCGGTTCGAGCCGTCCCGGGAGATCAAGTTCGAGAGCTACGCGATGTCCCGGATCCGCGGCGCGATCATCGACGAGCTGCGCTCCACCGACTGGATCCCGCGGTCGGTGCGGATGAAGGCCCGGCAGTTCGAGCGGACGGTCGCCGCCCTGGAGGCCAAGCTCCAGCGCAGCCCGACCGACGAGGAGATCGCCGACGAGATGGACATGGACGTCGAGGAGATCCGCAAGTTCCTCGGCCAGCTGTCCCTGGTCAACGTGGTGGCCCTCGACGAGCTGCTGGTCGACGACGACGGCTCCGCCCCGCGCCTGGTCGACACGCTCAAGGACACCAGCGCGCTGGACCCGCAGGCGATGGCCGAGCACGGCGAGGCCCGCCAGCTGCTGGCCCGCGCCGTCGAGCAGCTCCCGGAGCGGGAGAAGGTCGTCGTCAGCCTCTACTACTTCGAGGGCCTCACCCTGGCCGACATCGGCCGGGTGCTCGGGGTGACCGAGAGCCGGATCTGCCAGTTGCACACCAAGGCGGTCCTGCACCTGCGCGGCAAGCTAGCCGACATCGCCTGACGGTGCGGCGGCCGGTCGCGGCCGCACCCGCGCACCGGCCGGGTCAGTCGGCCGGTCGCGGGCCGAGCAGCGGCTGCACCCCGGGCGGGTTGCGGTGACCCTCCTGCCACGGCAGCTTGCCGGTGGAGTCCGGCCAGACCAGCTGCACGGCCTCGACCCGGCCGTAGACCTGCGCCACGGCGGTGAGCCGGCTGGTGTCCTCCACGCGCAGGAACACGACGGGGGAGTCTGCGTCGGTGAACCGGTCGGTCGTGGAGCCGTGCGCCCAGCGGTCGCCGGCCCGGACGCTCTCCCCGACCAGGTTGAGGAACTGCTCGGCCGCCTCGAACGGCAGCCCGACGGCGATCACCTCGGGGTGGCCGAGGGCCGTCAGCCCGACGGTGTAGGAGAACCGGGGCTCGCCCGAGGCCGGCCCCTGACCCACGTGCAGCACGCCCCAGCCGAACCGGTCGATGACGCCCTCCAGGTCGGCCAGCGCCCGCGCGTCGTCGTCGATCGGCCGCTTGCGTCCGAATCGCATGGTCGGACCGTAGCGACCCCGGGCTCGTCACCGCAGCCGGTGGCACGGGCTGCTCACCCCACGTCCCCCCACGGCAGCAACCGCACCCGAGGAGGTCGGAGCAGCGACAACGGGTCCAGGTAGGTGCCCGCCCGGCGCAGGCCCCAGTGCAGGCACGCCTGGGCCGGGCACCCCGGGTGCCCGGCGAGGAGCACGCCCAGCGGGGAGCCGCGGGCGACCACCTGCCCGGCCGCCACGATCGGCTGCACCGGCTCGTAGGTGGTGCGCAGGCCGTCGGCGTGCTCGACGCTCACCACCGGCCGCCCGGCGACCTGCCCGGCGAAGGCGACCACCCCGGCGCTGGCCGCCAGCACCGGCTGCCCGACCGAGCCGGCCAGGTCGGCGCCGCGGTGCCCGGCGCCGTACGGCCCGGGAGGTGGGTCGAACGGCCGGGTCACCAGCAGGTCGCCGGCGAGCGGCAGCACCCACAGCGCGGCCGCCGGTGCGGCGGCGGACGCGGGCCGGGCCGGGGCGGCGGACGCGGAGCGGGGGACGCCGAGGGACGGGGCGAGGCACGCCGTGAGGACGACGGACACCACCAGCAGACGGGTGCGGGACACCCCGCCGACCCTGCCGCCCCCGGCCGCTCGGGGGTCGGGGCGGACCGCGGCTGTGGACGGTGGCCCGCCCTGGGGACGACCCGGTCGGAGCAGCCGGGACGGGCGCGTATGCTGGCCCTGCGGTCCGCCTCCGGCGGATCGACTTCGCGTGTCCTCTTCCCGCTGCTGCAGCGGGGCAGTCGCCACCTCGGTCCCGCCCTCCCGGCGGGTTCGGTGGCGCGGCCGGGCACCAGGGCGGCGCTCCACCGGGGCGCCTGCGACAACCGAGCAGCGCGGTGCCGGCCCCGGCCGCCCGCGCACGAGAAGGAAGGCGGCGCCGCGTGGCAGTCGTCAGCATGAAGAACCTGCTCGACAGCGGGGTCCACTTCGGGCACCAGACCCGTCGGTGGAACCCGAAGATGAAGCGGTTCATCTTCACCGAGCGCAACGGCATCTACATCATCGACATCCAGCAGACGCTGGGTTACATCGACCAGGCCTACGAGTTCGTGAAGCAGACCGTCGCCCACGGCGGTTCGATCATGTTCATCGGGACCAAGCGCCAGGCGCAGGAGGTCATCGCCGAGCAGGCGACCCGCGTCGGCATGCCCTACGTGAACCAGCGCTGGCTGGGCGGCATGCTCACCAACTTCCAGACCGTCTACAAGCGGCTGGAGCGCCTCAAGGAGCTCGAGGACCTCGAGCAGACCGGCGCCCTGGTGAGCCTGTCGAAGAAGGAGCAGCTGGTCCTCTCCCGCGAGAAGGCCAAGCTCGAGCGCTCCCTCGGCGGCATCCGCGACATGAAGAAGGTGCCCAGCGCCGTCTGGATCGTGGACACCAAGAAGGAGCACATCGCCGTCGGCGAGGCCCGGAAGCTGGGCATCCCGGTCGTCGCGATCCTCGACACCAACTGCGACCCCGACGAGGTCGACTACAAGATCCCGGGCAACGACGACGCCATCCGCAGCACCGCGCTGCTGACCCGCGTCATCGCCGACGCGGTCGCCGAGGGCCTGATGGCCCGCTCGGCCGCGCAGGCCAACGCCGGTCGTTCCGAGGACGGCGCCGAGGCGCCGGTCGGCGGCGGCGAGCCGCTGGCCGACTGGGAGCGCGAGCTCCTCACCGGTGGCGCCGACGCCGCGGCCCCGGCCGCCGACGCCGCTGCCCCGGCCACGGCGACCGAGCTGCCGGAGACCCCGGCCGAGGCCCCGACCGTCACCGCGACCGAGGTCGCCCCGGTCGAGGGTGTCCCCGCCACCGGTGACCAGACCACCGGCACCCAGGGCGCCCAGAACGGCTGATCCGCTCCGGCGCCGCTCCCCCTCGCCCGCCGGGCGTCGGGGGGCGGCGCCGCCGCACGTCCGCACCCCAGCACCCCCAGACCAGAGGAAGTGACATGCCTGCCTTCACCGCAGCCGACGTGAAGCGTCTCCGCGACGCCACCGGCGCCGGCATGATGGACTCCAAGAAGGCCCTGACCGAGGCCGATGGCGACTACGACAAGGCCATCGAGCTGCTCCGGGTCAAGGGCGCCAAGGACGTGGGCAAGCGCCTCGAGCGCTCCACGACCAACGGTGTCGTCGTCACGCGTGACGGCGCGCTGCTCGAGCTCGACTGCGAGACCGACTTCGTCGCCAAGAACGCCGAGTTCGTCGCCCTCGCCGAGCGCCTGCTGGACATCGCCCTGGCCGAGAAGCCGGCCGACGTCCAGGCCCTGCTGGCCACCGAGACCGACGGCCAGACGGTCGAGAAGCTGATCGAGGCCGAGTCGGCCCGCATCGGCGAGAAGCTGGTGCTGTCCCGCTTCGCCGTCTTCGAGGGCACCACCGCCGTCTACCTGCACAAGCGGGCGACGGACCTGCCCCCGGCCATCGGTGTCGCCGTGCAGTACTCCGGTGGCGACGCCGACGCGGCCCGCTCGCTGGCGATGCACATCGCCGCCGCGCGCCCGCGCTACCTGAACCGCGAGGAGGTCCCGGCCGACGCGGTCGAGACCGAGCGCCGGGTCGCCGAGCAGACGGCGAAGGAGGAGGGCAAGCCCGAGCAGGCGATCGCGCGGATCGTCGAGGGTCGGGTCAACGCCTACTACAAGGACTTCGTCCTGCTGGAGCAGCCCTCCATCACCGAGCCCAAGCGCACGGTGCAGCAGGTCATCGCCGACTCCGGCCTCACCGTGGAGCGGTTCGCCCGCTTCGAGGTCGGCCAGGCCTGACGAAGGACCACCCTTCCCCCCACGCCTCGCACGCTCGGCGCGGGCCGCTGAAGGGTGGCCATACCCGGCCCCGTTCCTCCTGAGGAGCGGGGCCGGTGGCCTGTCCGGACGACGACGCGGAGGACCCCGCGCGGCGGATGCGGCAGGATCGACCACGACGACACCGAACCGAGGGACCCGCCACGTGAGCGACACGACCGCTGCCACCAACCCGGAGGGGCTGCTGTTCGCACCCGCCGCCTCCGTCCCGACCGACGGCAGCGGCTACCGCCGGGTGCTGCTCAAGCTCTCCGGTGAGGCGTTCGGCGGCGGCAGCGTCGGCGTCGACGGCGGCATCGTCCACCGCATCGCCGAGCAGCTGGCCGAGGTCGTCCACGGCGGCACGCAGGTGGCCATCGTCGTCGGCGGTGGCAACTTCTTCCGCGGCGCCGAGCTGGCCGAGGCGGGCATGGACCGCCGGCACGCCGACTACATGGGCATGCTGGGCACCGTCATGAACGCCCTCGCGCTGCAGGCCTTCTGCGAGCAGGTCGGCCTGGAGACCCGGGTGCAGACGGCGATCACCATGGGCCAGGTCGCCGAGCCCTACATCCCGCGCAAGGCCGTGCGGCACCTGGAGAAGGGCCGGCTGGTCATCTTCGGGGCCGGCGCCGGCATGCCCTACTTCTCCACCGACACCGTCGCCGCCCAGCGCGCACTGGAGATCGGCTGCCAGGTGCTGCTGATGGCCAAGAACGGGGTCGACGGCGTGTACAGCGACGACCCGCGCACCAACCCGTCGGCCACGATGTACCACGACCTGGACTACGCCGAGGTCCTGGCCAAGCAGCTCAAGGTCGCCGACGCCACGGCGATCAGCCTGTGCATGGACAACAAGATGCCGATCGTCGTGTTCAACCTGCTGAAGGACGGCAACATCGCCCGCGCGGTCGCAGGTGAGAGGATCGGCACGCTGATCAGCCAGCCGGTCTGACCCGACCGGCCCGGGGTACGGACGACGGTCGCCGGACGTCTCCGCGCACGTACCCCCGAACACCCACCGGCCAGCACGGCGGCACTGCCGCAGGAGGAGAGAACCCCGTGATCGACGACACCCTGCTCGACGCCGAGGAGCGGATGGACAAGGCCCTGTCGGTCGCCCGCGAGGACCTCGGTTCCGTGCGCACCGGCCGCGCCGCCCCCTCGATGTTCAACAAGATCTCGGTCGACTACTACGGCGCCTACACCCCGGTGCCGCAGATGGCCTCGATCTCCGTGCCCGAGGCGCGGATGGCGGTCATCAAGCCCTACGACATGGGCCAGCTGCAGGCCATCGAGCGGGCGATCCGCGACTCGGACCTGGGCGTGAACCCCACCAACGACGGCACGATCATCCGGGTGGTCTTCCCGCAGCTCACCGAGGACCGCCGCCGCGACCTGGTGAAGCAGGCCCGGTCGAAGGGCGAGGACGCGAAGGTGGCGATCCGCAACATCCGCCGCCGCGCGAAGGAGGAGCTCGACCGCATCGCGAAGGACGGCGAGGCCGGCGAGGACGACGTGCGGCGCGCGGAGAAGGAGCTCGACGACCTCACCGCCACCCACGTCGCCAGCATCGACGAGGCGATGAAGAACAAGGAGACCGAGCTCCTCGACGTCTGACCCGACCAGCGGACGCCGTCCCGTGACCTCCGACCCGCCCCGCCCCGACCCCTCCGGCTCGGGGCGTGAGCCTGCCCGCGGCCGGGCCGGCCTGTTCGACGCCGACGACGCCGTCCCGGTCGTCCGGATCGGTGAGCGCCCGGCGCCGCCCCGCCCGGCACCCCCGCGGGCGCGGCCGGCCAAGCGGCCGGCGCCGGTCGACGGGCCGCAGACGGTCGGCCTGCGCTGGGACGACGAGCCCGCGGCCGCCGGTGCCGGGCCGGACGCCGAACCGGTCGAGGACGACGGCGCCGAGCCCCCGCTGACCGCGGTCCCGGACGCGCTGGGCGCCGAGGCGACCGGCGAGCCGCCGATCGACACGCCCTCCGGTGCGCCGCGGGCCACCGGCCGCGCCGGCCGCGACATGGCCTCGGCCATCGGGGTCGGCCTGGGCCTGGCCGCGGTGGTCGTGGCCACCCTGCTGGTCTGGCGGCCGGCCTTCCTGCTGGTGGTCACCATCGCGGTGCTGATCAGCATCGTCGAGCTCACCGGGGCGCTGGAGCGCGGCGGCCACCGCCCGCCGCGCGCGCCGGTGCTCGTCGGGGCCGTGGCGATGATGGCCCTGGCCTGGAGCCGCGGCCCCTCCGGCCTGGTGGTCGCCTTCCTGCTGACCGTCTTCGCCGTCCTGCTGTGGCGGCTCGGCGACGGCCCGGTCGGCTACCTGCGCGACGCCTCGGCGGCGGTCTTCGTCGCGCTGTACGTGCCGCTGCTCGCCGGCTTCGCGGTGCTGCTCCTGGTGCCCGACGACGGCGTCGCCCGGGTGCTGGCGTTCATCGCCACCGTGGTCTGCAGCGACGTGGGCGGGTTCGCCGCCGGCGTGCTCTTCGGCAAGCACCCGCTGGCCCGGTCGATCAGCCCGAAGAAGTCCTGGGAGGGCTTCGCCGGGTCGGTGCTGGCCTGCGTGCTGATCGGCACGCTGCTGGTGACGCTCACCTTCCACGGCCCGTGGTGGGGCGGGGTGCTCTACGGCGTCGCCATCGCCTTCACCGCCACCCTCGGTGACCTGGGTGAGTCGCTGATCAAGCGCGACCTGGGCATCAAGGACATGGGCAACCTGCTGCCCGGGCACGGTGGCCTGATGGACCGGATGGACTCGCTGCTGCCCTCGGCCGCCGTCGCCTACCTGGTCCTCTCGGCGGTCGCGCCGGTCTGACCGACGGCGTCCCAGACCTGCCCCACCTCGGCGAACCCGCGCCTGCTGTACCAGTGCCGCGGCCAGTCCTCCTCGGCCGCCTCCAGCACGACCAGGTCGCACCCCGCCGCGCCGGCCCGCGCGAGCGCCGCGCCCAGCAGCGCGTCGGCGTACCCGCGCCGCCGGGCGCGGGGGTCGGTGAGCACCGACTCCACCGACGCGGTCGCGCCGTCCACCCGCAGCTGCAGCGCAGCGACGACCTCCGGCCCGGCACCGACGTCGGCGCGGACGGCCAGGTCGACCACCTGCACGACCCGGTCGTTGCGGTGCTCCCGGCCGACCAGCTGGCCGACCACCTCGTCCAGCAGCGGTCCGGTGCCGGTGAGCTCCTGGCGCCAGGAGCGGTCCCACAGCGGGTGCACCGCGGCCTGGGGCACGACCTCGGCGGGGCCGTCGGCGGCGGCCGGGAACGGGCCGCGGTGGGCCAGCACCACGGCGCTGGAGACGTCCCACCCACGGCGGGCGAGGGCGGCGGCGACCGGCCCGGCGCCGGGGTGCAGCAGTGTCGCCGTCCGGGCCGGCCACCCGCCGTCCGCTGCCTGCCGGGCGGTCAGCGCCTCGATGGCGTCGACGTCCAGGTCGCCGGTGACCAGCAGCCGGTTGTCGTCGCGCGAGTGCGGGAAGGCGGGGTCGTGCACCGCGATCGCGCCGGGGACGTCAGAGGTGCTGGGAGCGCGGCGCACGGGCAGGGAGACCGCCATCGCCCGCGCCCGGGCGGCTGGGTCCGCGGGGTCCGGCAGCTCCAGCGGCGCCCCGGCCCGCCACGGCACCACGGCGACCACCGCCGCGGTGGGCAGCGGGCCGTAGAGGTGCGGGAACCGCATGCTCGCCGGGTCACCGGGCACGCCCGGTTCCAGCCGCACCGGGTGCTGCAACCGCGCCGGGTCGACCACCAGCAGGACGACGTCCCGGCGGCCCCGGAACAGCCGCTCGGCCGGCAGGTGCACCTGCTCGGGGCTCGACAGGTGCACGAAGCCGACCTCGGCCAGGGACGGCGGCGTGACCGCGCCGGCGTCCAGCGCGGCGCGCCACTCGGCCGGTGTCGTCAGGTGCAGCAGCACGCCGGGGTCGCTCACCGTCCCGGCCTACCCGGTCCGACGGGCGTGGCAGCATCCCCGGCGATGACGAGCGGAGCGACCCCGGCGGACGACGGACCCGGCCCCACCGAGTGGGGCGGCTCGGTCGGCGTCGGGCCCTGGCGCGGTCCGTGGCCCGAGGACCCGCGCTACGACCCCCAGCTGCTGGCCGAGGGCGACCGGCGCAACGTCGTCGACCGCTACCGGTACTGGTCGCTCGAGGC
This sequence comes from Modestobacter versicolor, assembly GCF_014195485.1. Classification (NCBI taxonomy): domain Bacteria; kingdom Bacillati; phylum Actinomycetota; class Actinomycetes; order Geodermatophilales; family Geodermatophilaceae; genus Modestobacter; species Modestobacter versicolor. The sequence goes on along the minus strand of NZ_JACIBU010000002.1, from coordinate 151,705 downwards.
GATCGTGGCCGACCTGGACACCCGCCGGCACCCCTTCCACGTCGCGATCGAGAACTTCGAGCACGACCTCAACATCGGCACCGTGGTGCGCACGGCGAACGCCTTCCTCGCCGCCGAGGTGCACGTGGTGGGCCGACGCCGGTGGAACCGCCGGGGCGCGATGGTGACCGACCGCTACCAGCACCTGCGGCACCACCCCGACGTCGCCGGGGTGCTGGCGTTCGCCGCCGAGCAGGAGCTCGCGGTGGTCGCCGTCGACAACGGGCCGGACGCCGTCCCGCTGGAGACCGTGCAGCTGCCCCGCCGCTCGCTGTTGCTGTTCGGCCAGGAGGGCCCCGGGCTGACCCCGGCCGCCCGGGCCGGCGCCGCGCTCACCGTCTCGATCGCGCAGTTCGGCTCGACCCGGTCGCTCAACGCGGGGGTCGCCGCCGGGATCGCCATGCACGCATGGGTCCGACAGCACACCGGACTGCCGATGACACCGGGGGCAGACCCGGCCTGACGATGCCTGAGGCGGAGCGTCCGTGCTCTGCGTCACCGAGCCATCACGGAGCGCCTTCCGAGTGGGGAGTCGTCGACCGGGCAGCATCGCGGCCGGGGGGAGCGGTGCCCGCAGCCGACCACGTCCGGTGGTCGGGAGGCTGACGACCCGGAGGAGGGGCTGTGCCGGTGGGACCGCAGGGCCCCGAGGGCCCCCAGGAGACGCCCGTCGACGAGGCGGTGGCCGCCGCGCCACCGAGCGCGGAGCCGGTGGCCGACGAGCCGTGGGACGAGGCCTGGCTGCCCGCGTGGGTGGCCGCCGACGCATCCCCGGTCGAGGTGACGGCGCACGACGAGCCCGCCGACGACCCCGCGGACGACGGGCCGACGAACGAGCCCGCTGAGCCGGTTGCTGCCGTGGCCACGGCCGAGCCGGACGCCGGCGACGGCGCCGCCGTCGACCGCTCGGCGCCCGCGGACAGCACCGCCGCGGACAGCACCGCCGCGGACAGCACCGCCGCGGACAGCACCGCCGCGGACAGCACCGCCGCGGACAGCACCGCCGCGGACAGCGCCGCCGCGGACAGCGCCGCCGCGGACGGCGGAATTGCCGACAGCGACCCCGCCGCGCCGGCACGCCGGCCGCTGCCGCCCCGGATCGAGGTGGCGCTGGCCGAGCTGCGCGCGGAGCAGCTCGCCGCCGAGCGCGCTGCCGAGGCGCAGGCGGCCGCCCAGCTGGCGGCCTGGGAGGAGGCCATCCGCGCCGGCGAGGAGCTGGCGGCCCGTGCCGCGGCGACCCCCGCCCCCGCACCGTCCGGCAGCACGCCGTCCGACCCGGCGCCGTCCGGAGTCGGACCGTCCGCATCCGCAGCGTCCGCAGCCGCGACGTCGGAGGAGCCCGACGAGCCGGTCGAGGTTCCCGCCGTCCGCACCCCGCCGACCTCCGGTCGCCGTCGGCTCCGGGTGCTGCTGCCGCTCGCGGTGCTGGCGCTCGCCGCGGTGATCGCCGGCTTCACCCTCCCCGGCGCCTCGGGCACCGACCGGCCGGAGGTGGCGGCGTCCCGGCTCGAGGCCACCCCGTCGTCCACCGCCCCGGCTCCGCGGACCCCCGCTCCGCGGGTGGTCCAGCCGACGGCGCCGGCAACCGCGCCGACGACCGCGCCGACCACCGCGCCGGTGCTGCCGCCGGTCGACGTCCCCAGCACCCCCGCCGCCGAGGCACCCCGGTCGGTGCGCACCCTGCCCGCCCCGAGCGCAACGGTCCCGCCGCCTGCGGTGCCACCGGCGCCGACGCCGCAGACCCCGCCGGTCGTCGTGGTCCCGGTCGAGGTCCCGGTCGCCGTCGACCCCAGCAGCGGGGACGAGAAGGACGCCCCGCTCGGCGACCCTGGTGGCCAGGTGCCCCCAGGTCCCGACTGCTCGGCGCCGGCCGGTGCCGCGGCCCAGGTGGACGCCGGCGGCCCCTGCGTGCCGGTCGTCCCGCCGGACACCACGCCGCCGACGCCGACCGACGCCCCCGAGCCGACCCCCACGCCCGACCCGACGGTGACCCCGGCCCCGACCGCCACCGTCACCGCCACGACGACGACCGCCACGGCCACCACGACCACGCCGTCGGTCGCGGCGGGCCGGGGCTGAACCCCCGGCGTCGACCGGCCGGGACCCTCTGGGGAGCCAGATCACCCGTCTCGACCCACCCGCGGGGCCCAGGGAGTGGGACCATGGACGACGCCATGACTGCCCTGCCCCTGGTCTTCGACGCCCCCCGCCGCACCAAGCCACCCCGCCACCTGGCCGACCTCACCCGTGAGGAGGCCCGCGCGGCGGTCACCGAGCTCGGTCAGCCGGCGTTCCGCGCCGACCAGCTGGCCCGGCACTTCTACGCCGGCGTCACCGACCCGGCGCAGATGACCGACCTGCCCGCCGCGGTCCGCGAGGAGCTGACCAGCGCCCTGCTGCCGGGGCTGCTCACGCCGGTGCGGCACCAGTCGGCCGACGGCGGGCGCACCCGCAAGACGCTCTGGCGGCTGCACGACGGTGCCCTGGTGGAGAGCGTGCTGATGCGCTACCCCGAGCGCGCCACCGTCTGCATCTCCAGCCAGGCCGGCTGCGGGATGGCCTGCCCGTTCTGCGCCACCGGCCAGAGCGGGCTGACCCGCAACCTGTCCGCCGCCGAGATCATCGGCCAGGCGGTCGCGGCCGCCGCGGCGATGGCGGCGGGCGAGATCCCCGGTGGCCCGGGCCGGCTGTCCAACGTCGTCTTCATGGGCATGGGCGAGCCGCTGGCGAACTACAACCGGGTCCGCAAGACCCTCGACGCGCTGCTGACCCCGGCGCCGCACGGGCTGGGGCTGGCCCAGCGCTCGGTCACGGTGTCCACCGTCGGCGTCGTCCCGGCGATCCGCCGGCTGACCGACGAGGGTCTCAACGTGACCCTCGCCGTGAGCCTGCACGCCCCCGACGACGAGCTGCGCGACACCCTGGTGCCGATCAACACCCGCTGGAAGGTCGGCGAGGTGCTCGAGGCCGCCGACGACTACGCCCGCCGCACCGGCCGCCGCTACTCGGTCGAGTACGCGCTGATCCGCGACGTGAACGACCAGCCGTTGCGCGCCGACCTGCTCGGCGAGCTCTTGGCCAAGCGGCTGGCGCACGTCAACCTCATCCCGCTGAACCCGACGCCGGGCAGTCCCTGGGACGCCAGCCCGCTGCCCGCGCAGCGTGAGTTCGTCGCCCGGCTGCGCGCGGCCGGGGTGCCGACGACCGTCCGCGACACCCGCGGCTCGGACATCGACGGCGCCTGCGGCCAGCTGGCCGCCGCCGACGGCATCGAGGACGTCGTCGAGGGCATCCCGAGCATCGCCGTCCCGGTGCCGGGCATCGAGGAGGGCGTGGCCCTCGGGGCCGAGTCGGACCAGGGATGACCGGGCCGGGGCACCAGCTGGAGCAGGCCGAGGCCCACCCGCACACCCACGCCGACGTCGCGGGCGGGTGGCTGCGGGCCGCCGTCTTCGGCGCGATGGACGGCCTGGTCACCAACACCGCGCTGGTCGCCGGCGTCGGCGGCGCAGGGGCTGGCTCGCACGCCGTCGTCCTCTCCGGGGTCGCCGGGCTCGCCGCCGGCGCGATCTCCATGGCGCTCGGCGAGTACACGTCGGTGAGCACGCAGAACGAGCAGCTGGACCTCGAGGTCGCCAAGGAGCGCCGCGAGCTGGCGCTCAACCCCGTGGGGGAGCAGGCCGAGCTGGCACAGCTGTGGGAGGACCGGGGCCTGGAGCCCGAGCTGGCCCACGCCGTCGCCGAGCAGCTGTCCCGCGACCCCGAGCAGGCGCTGCGGGTGCACGCGCTCAACGAGCTGGGCCTGGACCCCGAGGACAAGCCGTCCCCGGTGACCGCCGCCGTCTCCTCGTTCCTGTGCTTCGCCGTCGGCGCGCTGGTGCCGCTGCTGCCCTACCTGCTGGGCGCGCCGGTGCTCTGGCTCGCGCTGCTGTGCGGCGGTGCCGGGCTGGTCGCGGCCGGCGCGATCTCGGCCCGGTTCACCCCGCGGCCGTGGTGGTCGGCCGGGCTGCGGCAGCTGCTCTTCGGCGCGGTGGCCGCCGGGGCGACCTACCTCATCGGGGCGGCGATCGGCGTCGGCACCGGCTGACCGGTCAGCCGCCGCAGGTCATCCCGGCGGCCGTGAGCGCCGCCCGTGTCTCCGGCGAGGGGAAGCGGAGCAGCGTGCCGTCCACCGGTGCGCCGACCGGCAGGACCGACACCGGGCCGACGTCCAGCGTGGCGAGCGAGGCGAGCTCCGCGGCCGAGGTGCCGTCGTCCACGGTGAGGGCGCCGGTCACCGCCCAGGCCACCCGCTGCAGCCGCCACGGACGCGTCACCGACCCCTGCACCTGGTCGACCAGGGCGTCCATCACCTGACCGGCGGCGGACGCCCGGCCGTCGGGGTCGACCTGCGCCGGCACCCACTGGCCGTCCATCAGCTGCTCCGGGTGCCGGGAGCGCACCAGCGCCAGGGCGGTGCGGCCGTCGACGTGCTGGCGGCCGCCCTCGGCCAGCTCGAGCCCCGCGGCGCGGTCGCGCACCGGGGCCGGGACGTCGACGTCCAGCCCGCCGGCCGCGTCGACCACCGACGCGAACCCGGCGAGGTCGACGCTCACCAGGTGGTCGGTGGGGATGCCCAGGTTGCACAGGGCGTCGACGGTCGACTGCGGGCCGTCCAGCCAGCTGAGCGCCAGTCGACCCGACGTCTCGCCGTCGCTGAGCACGACGTCGCGCGGGACGGAGAGGACGGTGGACTCCTCGCCGTTGGAGTGCACCACCAGGACGACGTCCGCCCGCGCGCCGGGGACGTCGGTGGTGGTGCCGAACTGCGCCGCCGTGGTGCCGGCCGGGAGGTCGGCGCGGGAGTCGACGCCGACCAGCACCCAGGTCGTGCCGGGTCCGGCACTGGTGCTCACCACCACCCGGTCGACGCGGCCGCTGAGGACGGCGAGGTCGACGCCCACGAGCAGCACCACGAGCACCGCGAGGACGAGCGACACCCGCAGGGCCCGGGAACGCGCCGGACGCCGGCCAGGGGTTCCCTGGCCGGCGTCCGTCGTGGTGCTGGGGGTGGTGCTCAGGCCTGGACCGCCCCGGTGGTGCGGCGGCGGCCGAGGAGCAGCGCGCCGGCGCCGGCGGCGACGAGCACGGTGCCGCCGACCAGGGGGAGGGTGACGCTGGCGCCGGTGTAGGCCAGGGCCTTGCCGTCGGCGGTGAGGGTGATGGTGGACTCGTAGTGGCTGCCCAGGTTGCCGTCGTAGGCGAGGGTGTGGGTGCCCAGCACGGTGCCGGCGGGCAGGGTGAAGGTGGCGGTCACGACGCCGTTGGCGTCGGCGGTGTAGGTGCCCAGGGTGACCGGGGTGGAGTGCAGGACCAGGGTGACGACCTCGTTGGGCTTGAAGCCCTTGAGGACGCGGGTGATCTGCTGGCCCGGGGCGGCGACGTTGGTGGCGCCGGTGCTGCTGGCCGGGGCGATGCCGGGGGTGTTGGGCTTCGCGCCGGGCACGAACGCCGGCGCTGCGGTCGAGGGGGTGGCGGTCGGGACCGGCTTGCCGTCCGCGGTGACCGTGATGACCACGCTCGGGTAGCGGAACTCGCTGGTGTACTGGTCGCAGGTCAGCCGGTAGGCGTAGGTGCCCAGCTCGGTCGGCGCCGTCAGTTCGAAGCTCCAGGAGCCGTCCGCGTTCGTGTCGGTGCCGTCGCCCATCTGCGGGTCGTCGACGTCCGGGGTGAGGGAGACGAAGGGCGCCTCGGTCGTGTCCGTGGCCTGGGCGCAGCCCGTGCCGGAGATCGTGTAGGCCGCACCGGGGGCGAGCGTGCTGGACGGCGAGACCGACGGCGCCGCGGGGGCGGCGAGGGCGGCCGGGGCGAGCAGGAGGCCGGCGGTGGCCGTGCCCAGGGTCAGTCCGGTCGCAACGGCGACGCGGGTACGGGACAGGGCGCTCATCAGGTCCTCCGTGGTGGTGTTCGGCCCGGCAACCCGGACCTGTTGCCCACTTCCTAGTGGACGGAGAAGCCCTGCTTGGCACATCTCTGTGCGACACGCGGCGGTCCGGACCAGATCCGCACAACCAACACTCAGTTCGTCCACATCGATCATGGTCGCGACGGGCGGACCTTGACGACGATCTGCCCGATCGTCGACACCTCGCTCCGATCACTGGTCGAGGACGGGTGCGGCCGACCAGCGACGTGCACGACGAAGGCCGCCTCCCGGGTGGGGGAGACGGCCTTCGTCGAGGTGCGCGGGCCGCTGCTGGGCGGCCGGTGGGTCAGCGGGCGCGCCAGGCGTTCTTCCGGCGGCGGGAGTCCCAGATGAGCGAGACGGCGATGGTGAGCACGGCGCCGAGGATGTACAGGTCCTCGACCCGGCCCTCGTGGTTGCCGACCAGCAGGGTCAGCAGGAAGAAGATCATCACGTAGCCGGCGATCCGGCCGGTCTTCCCCGCCTCGCCGTGCCAGCCCCAGTCCTCGGGGCGCTCGTGGGTGATCGGGGTCTCGCCCGCGCGGACGATGCCCTCCTCGCGGGTGGACTGCTCGATCACACGGGCGCTGGTCTGGTGGCCCTGTCCCCGGCCGGTCGCGTCGCTCACGGACCCATGATGACAGGCCTGCCCGCCGCACACCTGCCGGCCGGCGGGCGGGTCGCGCTCACCGGGCCACCGGCGTCGGCGCCGGGTCAGACAGGATGGGTGCCGTGAGCGAGCCACGCGAGGTCACCGTGCTGGGGTCGACCGGGTCGATCGGTCGGCAGGCGATCGCGGTGGCCCGGCAGAACCCGGGCCGGCTGCAGGTCACCGGCCTGGCCGCCGGCGGCGGTGACGTCGCGCTGCTGGCCGAGCAGGCGCTGTCGCTGGGGGTGCGCACCGTCGCGGTGGCCCGCGCCACCGCCGCGCAGGACCTGCAGCTGGCCTTCTACGCCGCCGCGCAGCAGCGCGGCTGGGCGCAGGGCAACTACACGCTGCCGGAGATCCTGGCCGGCCCGCGCGCCGCCGAGGAGCTCGCCGCGCGGCCGGCCGACGTCGTCCTCAACGGCATCACCGGCTCGATCGGCCTCGGCCCGACGCTGTCGGCGCTGCGGGCCGGGCGCACCGTGGCGCTGGCGAACAAGGAGTCCCTGGTCGCCGGTGGTGACCTGGTGCGCGCCGCCGCCGCCCCCGGGCAGCTCGTGCCCGTCGACTCCGAGCACTCGGCGCTGGCCCAGTGCCTGCGCGGGGGAGACCGGCGCGAGGTGGCCCGGCTGGTGCTCACCGCCAGCGGTGGCCCCTTCCGCGGCCGCAGCGCCGCCGAGCTGCGCGGCGTGACCCGGGAGCAGGCGCTGGCGCACCCGACCTGGGACATGGGCCCGGTGGTGACCATCAACTCCGCGACCCTGGTCAACAAGGGGCTCGAGCTGATCGAGGCGCACCTGCTCTTCGACGTCCCCTACGCCGACATCGACGTGGTCGTGCACCCGCAGTCGATCGTGCACTCGATGGTGACCTTCCGGGACGGCGCGACGATCGCGCAGGCAAGCCCGCCGGACATGCGGTTGCCGATCGCCCTCGCGCTGGCCTGGCCGGAGCGGCTGCCCGACGTCCAGCCGTCGCTGGACTGGACGCAGGCCAGCACCTGGGAGTTCATGCCGCTGGACGACGAGGTGTTCCCTGCGGTGCGGCTGGCCCGCCACGCCGGGGAGGCGGGCGGCGTCGTCCCGGCGATGTACAACGCCGCCAACGAGGAGGCGGTCGCCGCGTTCGCCGCCGGACACCTGTCGTTCCCAGCGATCGTGCAGGTCATCACGCGTACCCTCGACGCCGCGCCGGACCTCGGCGCACCCACCTGCGTCGAGGACGTGCTGGCCGCCGAGAAGTGGGCCCGCGAGCACGCCCGCGTCGCCATCGCCGGAGGCTGAGCTGAGCGGGTTCCTCCTGACGGTCCTCGGGATCGTTTGTTTCGCCGTCGGGCTGCTGTTCAGCATCGGCTTCCACGAGTTCGGGCACTTCTACTGGGCCCGGAAGTTCGGGATGCGGGTCCCGCAGTTCTTCGTCGGTTTCGGGCCCACGGTCTTCTCCCGGCGCTACGGGGAGACCGAGTTCGGCATCAAGGGCGTGCCGCTGGGCGGCTACATCCGGATCGTCGGCATGATCCCGCCGGCCGAGGAGGGCGAGAGCAAGCGCGCCACCCGGATGCGCAGCTTCATCGCCGAGGTCCGCGGCCAGGCGCTCAACGACGTCCTGCCCAGCGACGGCGACCGGGTCTTCTACAAGAAGCCCTGGTGGCAGCGGGTGATCGTGATGTTCGCCGGCCCCTTCCACAACCTGGTGCTCGCGGTCGTCTTCTTCACCGTCGTCCTGGTCGGGCTGGGCACCAACGTGGTCACCACCCAGATCGACTCGGTGCCCGCGTGCGTGCTGCCCGCGGGCTCCGCCGACGCCGGCGACGAGGACGCCTGCGACGGCGCCCCGGCGAGCCCCGCGGCGGCCGCCGGCCTGCGGCCCGGCGACACGATCGTGGCCATCGCGGGCCGGGAGGTCGACCCCACCGCCCACGACAGCTGGAGCGTCGTCCAGGAGGCGATCCGCAGCTCGCCGGACGAGCCGGTGGCGCTGACCGTCGAGCGGGACGGCGAGCGGCGCGACCTCACCGTCACCCCGATCGCGAACACCGTCTACACCGACGCCACCGCCGAGGAGACGACGACCGCGGGCTACGTGGGCATCGCCCCCGCCTACGGCTTCGCCCGCCAGTCGATCAGCGACGTGCCGAGCTACTTCGGGATGGTCGTGAGCCAGTCGGTGCAGAAGCTGGTGCAGATCCCCGAGCGGGTGCCGCAGCTGTTCCGCGCCGCGTTCCTCGGCGAGGACCGCGACCCCAACGGCCCGATCGGCGTGGTCGGGGTGGGGCGCATCTCCGGTGAGTACTTCTCGCTGACCCAGTTCAGCGCGCTGGAGAAGCTCAGCTTCTTCCTGAGCCTGCTGGCCAGCGTGAACATGGTGCTGTTCCTGTTCAACCTGCTGCCGATCTACCCGCTGGACGGCGGGCACGTGGCCGGGGCGCTGTACGAGAAGGCCCGCGCCGTCGTGGCCCGGCTCCGCGGCCGCCCCGACCCCGGCCCGTTCGACATCGCCCGGCTGATGCCGGTGGCCTACGTCGTCGCCGGGTTGTTCCTCGTGCTCAGCGGCCTGCTCTTCATCGCCGACATCGTCAACCCCATCACCCTGCAGTAGTGGGAGACTGAACAGTTGTGACCGTTGCCCTCGGTATGCCCGCGTCTCCGCCGCCCGTCCTCGCCCCCCGCCGCAAGACCCGGCAGCTCGACGTCGGCGGGGTCGGGGTGGGCAGCGACTCGCCGGTGAGCGTGCAGTCGATGTGCACCACCAAGACCGCCGACATCAACGCGACGCTGCAGCAGATCGCCGAGCTGACCGCCTCGGGCTGCCAGATCGTCCGGGTCGCGGTGCCCGACACCGACGACGCCGAGGCGCTGCCGATCATCGCGAAGAAGTCGCAGATCCCGGTGATCGCCGACATCCACTTCCAGCCGCGCTACGTCTTCGCCGCGATCGACGCCGGCTGCGCCGCGGTGCGGGTCAACCCGGGCAACATCAAGAAGTTCGACGACAAGGTCGGCGAGATCGCCCGGGCCGCGAAGTACGCCGGCACGCCGATCCGGATCGGGGTCAACGCCGGCTCGCTGGACCGCCGGCTGCTGGCCAAGTACGGCAAGGCGACGCCGGAGGCGCTGGTCGAGTCGGCGCTGTGGGAGTGCTCGCTGTTCGAGGAGCACGACTTCCGCGACATCAAGATCTCGGTGAAGCACAACGACCCGGTGATCATGGTGCGCGCCTACGAGCTGCTCGCCCAGCAGTGCGACTACCCGCTGCACCTGGGCGTCACCGAGGCCGGTCCGGCCTTCCAGGGCACGATCAAGTCCGCCGTCGCCTTCGGGGCGCTGCTGTCCCAGGGCATCGGCGACACCATCCGGGTCTCCCTCTCCGCCCCGCCGGCGGAGGAGGTGAAGGTCGGCAACCAGATCCTGGAGTCGCTGAACCTGCGCCAGCGCGGCCTGGAGATCGTCAGCTGCCCCTCCTGCGGCCGCGCCCAGGTCGACGTCTACAAGCTCGCCAACGAGGTGACCGCCGGCCTGGAGGGCATGGAGGTGCCGCTGCGGGTGGCCGTCATGGGCTGCGTCGTCAACGGCCCCGGCGAGGCCCGGGAGGCCGACCTCGGCGTCGCCTCCGGCAACGGCAAGGGGCAGATCTTCGTCAAGGGCGAGGTCGTCAAGACCGTCCCGGAGTCGATGATCGTCGAGACGCTGATCGAGGAGGCCATGCGGATCGCGGCCGAGCAGGTCGCCGACGGCACGCCGTCGGGCGCGCCCGTCGTCACCGTCTCCTGACCTGCGCACCCGAGCTGGACGGTCCGCGTGCTGCGTTCGGTACACGCCCGCGTCCTCGACGCCGACGACGAGGCCGCCGTCCGTGACCTGCTGGCCACCGACCCGGTGGGCACCTGCATGCTCGCCGGGCGGGTCGAGACCCACGGCACCGCCACCGCCTCCCTCGGTGCGCCGCTGTGGGGGCTGCACAGCGGCCGCCGGCTGGACGCGGTGTGCCTGGCCGGTGCGAACCTGATCCCGTTCGCCCGCCCGGGCGCCGAGCGCGAGGCGGCGACCGCCTTCGCCGAGCGGGCCCGCCGGGCCGGGCGGCGGTGCTCGACCATCGTGGGACCGGCGGGGTCGGTCCTCCCGCTGTGGGAGCTGCTGGCCCCCGCGTGGGGCCCGGCCCGCGAGGTGCGCGCCCGCCAGCCGCTGCTGGCGATCGAGGGGCCGCCGGCCGTGCCGGCCGAGCCGCGGGTGCGCCCGGTGCAGGTGGCCGAGCTGGAGACGCTGCTGCCCGCCGCGGTCGCCATGTTCACCGAGGAGGTCGGGGTCAGCCCGATGCGCGTGGACGGCGGCCAGGCCTACCGCGCCCGGGTCGCCGAGCTGGTGCGCGCCGGGCAGTCGCTGGCCTGGATCGAGGACGGCCAGGTGCTGTTCAAGGCCGATGTCGGCGCCGTCTCCCGGGCTGCCTGCCAGGTGCAGGGCGTGTGGGTGGCGCCGCAGTTCCGCGGCCAGGGCATCGGCCAGCGCGGCACGGCGGCCGTCGTCGAGTACGCGCGCACCGCCATCGCCCCCGTGGTGAGCCTCTACGTCAACGACTACAACCGCGCCGCCCGGGCCGCCTACGAGCGGGTCGGCTTCCGCCCGGTGGGCACGTACGCCTCCATCCTCTTCTGAACCTGTGAGTGCTGGGGCGCGTGCGGCGTGCAGTTCCGGATCCGGCTCGGACTTCTGCAAAGGTGGCCTGGTGCGCAGCGCAACGGGGTCCAGGGGCAGGCGCGGGGCGACCCGCCGGGTGACGACGGCGGGCGGGGTGGCCGTGCTGGTGCTCGCGCCCCTGCTGACCGGGTGCTCGTCGGACCCGACCGACGACGTCCGCGCCGCCGCCCAGGCCTTCCTCGACGACTGGGCGGCCGGCGAGACCGATGCCGCCGCCGACCGGACGACGGACGCCCCCGCGACCACCGCCCTGCTGACCCAGACCGCCGAGGACCTCCCCGAGGCGACGCTCACCGCCGAGCTCGGCGACGTGCAGGTCGACGACGACGGCGCGGCCACCGTCGACTGGCAGGCGACGTGGGACCTGGCGGCGGCCCCCGACTGGAGCTACCCGGCGACGCTGTCGCTCACCGAGGGCGAGGAGGCCTGGCAGGTCGTCGCGGCCCCGACGATCGTGCACCCCGAGCTGGGGGAGGGGCAGCACCTGGAGCTGGCCCGCTCGCTGGCCGAGCGGGCTCCGGTCACCGACGCCACCGGTGCCCCGCTGTTCACCGAGACCGAGGTGGTCAACGTGGGCGTGGACACCGCGCAGGTCACCGACCTCCCGGCGCTCGCCGCCGCCCTCTCCGCGGCCACCGACATCTCCGCCGAGGAGATCACCGCCGACGTCCAGGCCGCCCCGGCCGGGCAGTTCGTCCCGGTCATCACGCTGCGCCGGCCGGACTTCGAGGCGATCCGCGCGCAGGTGTTCGACCTGCCCGGCGCCGTCTTCCCGACCAGCACCCGGCTGCTGGCGCCCAGCTCCCGCTTCGGGCTCGCCCTGCTCGGCCGGGTGGGCGACGCCACCCAGGAGGTCATCGACGAGACCGTCGGCGAGGACGAGCAGCCGGTCTACGCCGCGGGCGACACCCTGGGGCTGTCCGGCCTGCAGCGCGCGTTCCAGGCGCAGCTGGCGGGCACCCCCGGGTTCACCGTCAGCGTGGCGAGCACCGACGAGAGCCTCGAGGACGCCGGCCAGGTCATCGACACCGTCGACCCGGTGCCCGGCACCCCGGTGCAGACCCCGCTGGTGCCGGCGCTGCAGAACGCCGCGGACGCCGCGGTGGCCGGGCAGTCGCTGGCCACCCACGTCGTCGTCGTGCGACCGGGCACCGGCGAGCTGCTCGCGGTCAGCTCGAACGAGGCGGCCAACCCGGCCAACGCGCTGTCCGGGCAGTTCCCGCCCGGCTCGAGCATGAAGGCGATCACCGCCACCGCGCTGCTCGCCGCCGGCACGGTGACCCCGGAGACCGCGGTGCCCTGCCCGGGCACGATCACGGTCGAGGGCCGGGAGTTCGAGAACCAGGACCAGTTCGACCTGGGCACGGTGCCGTTCACCGAGGCCTTCGCCCAGTCCTGCAACACCACCTTCATCCAGCAGGGGCTGACCCTGCCCGACGACGCGCTCGCCGCGGCCGCCACCTCCTACGGCGTGGGCAGCGACTGGCAGCTGCCGGTCGGGGTCTTCAGCGGCGAGGTGCCGGCGGACGCGACCGGCACCACGAAGGCCGCCGACCAGATCGGCCAGGGGCAGGTGCTGATGAGCCCGGCGCAGATGGCCCTGGTCGCCGCCGGCATCGCCAGCGGCACCCCGGCCGCTCCGGTCGAGGTCGTCGGCGCCGCACCGGCCGGCACCGCGCCCGCCGGGCCGCCCGCGACCGTGCTGGACCAGCTGCGGCCGCTGATGCGGCAGGTGGTGCTCAGCGGCACCGCCACGGCGCTGGCCGACCGCGGCGAGGTCTACGGCAAGACCGGCACCGCCGAGTTCGGCGACGCCACGCCGCCGGAGTCGCACGGCTGGTTCGTCGGCTACCAGCTCGGCGGGCCGCAGGGCGACATCGCCTTCGCCGTCCTGGTCGAGGCCGGGCAGTCCAGCAGCACGGCGGTCGGCGTCGCCGACGCCTTCCTCGGCGCCCTGTAGCGGCGACCCGGCCTCACCGGGGCCGGGCGTGCTCCGTCAGGGAAGACCGGGGAAGGGGTTCGTGACGGGCGTCTTGGCGGCGGCGGCCCGCCAGGCCACCGCGCGGACCTCGGTGGCGGCCAGCACGGCCACGCCCAGCTCGCGGGTGCTGCGCTCGGTGGCCTGGTCCAGCACCCAGGTCCAGGCCCGCGCGGCGCCGTCCTCGAGGGTCACGGCGAGCGAGGCGGCGTCGACCGGGGAGAGCACCGGGAACGGCAGCGCGTAGGCGCCCTCGGCGGCCACCGGCTCGACCTGCCGGGAGACGAGCAGGCGGGTCAGCTCGTCGCGGGTGTCCCGGTGGGCCTGCTCGGCCGGGGTCACCGGTCCGCGCGAGGCGACCGGCAGCGCCGCCCCGACGACGCCGTAGCCCCAGACGGCCGCGTGCGCGGCGGCCAGCGCGTCCTGCAGCGCCGCGTCCTCCGCGGCCGTGGGGGAGGCGGTCCCGCTCGGTGCCGCGCTGCCCTGCCCGTCAGCCATCCCCGTACCGCCTCCCGTGCGCCCGGCCGGTCACGCCAGCTGCCCGTCCTGGCCGCGGAGCCCCGCGGCGATGCTGCCCAGCAGCGCGGCGCGGCCACCGGTGAAGTCCGGGCACGCGGTGGCATGGGCGTCGGCGGCGGCGGACACCTGGCTGCGCAACCAGCCCCGCGCCCCGGCGGCGTCGACCACGGCAGCCGGGGCCGAGGCGCCCGTGCTGCTCGGTGCGGCGCTCCCCGGCGCGGCGGCGCGCAGCCGGTCCAGCTGCGCGCGGGCCTGGTCGGCGAGGGTGGTCGCGGTGGCGGCGAGCTCGGGGGCGGCGGCGAACGCCGTCGCGTAGGCGGCGACCAGCGACTCCTGCACCCGCACCTGCGCCGCGAGCTGGTCGACCTGCGCCGGCGTCACGGCGTCGGCGGCGTCACCACCGTCGTCCTGCGTGCACCCGACGGCGGTGAGCGCGGTGCCGGCGAGGGCGGCCACCAGCAGGCTCCGCCGGGTGAACGGGCGGCTGGACGCGAGCTCGGCGAGCGACGCGGACGAGGGATCGGACATCGCCGTCCATCCTGGCAGCCCGCCGCCGACGCGCCCGTCGGGCGCACCGGTGCCCGAGGCGGTCCGCGGGGCGGGTGGGACTCCCGGGGCGGGCGGTAGCCTGAGGCCCACGCGCAGCACGCCGGCGGCCTCGGGCCGGACCGGCCGACCACCGGACCCACCCCCGGTGCGCACCGGGACCGGTGCTGGCGACGACCACAACAGGAGGCAGCCGTGTCCACGCGAGGTGCGCAGGCCGCCGACCCGGTGACCGCCCGGCTGACCGGGTGGGTCGAGCCGGTCGTGGCCGCCGCCGGGTACGACCTCGAGGAGCTCGTCGTCCGCCCGGCCGGTCAGCGCTCCGTGGTGCGGGTGGTGGTCGACCGCGACGCCGGGGTCAGCCTGGACGACGTCGCCGAGCTCAGCCGCGCGCTGTCCGAGCTGCTCGACGCCGAGGACGAGGCGCTCGGCCGCTCGCCCTACGTCCTGGAGGTCACCAGCCCCGGCGTCGACCGGCCGCTGACCGCCCCGCGGCACTGGCGCCGCAACGTCGGCCGGCTGGTCAGCGTCGCGGTCGGGCCGCAGGGCAGCGCCGAGCAGCTGACCGCCCGGGTGCTCCGGGTGGAGGACGACGGCGTGGTGCTGGGCGTGGAGAAGGGCGGCACCAAGAAGGGCCAGGTGCGCCGCGCCGTCGGCGAGCGCACCGTGCGCTGGGCCGAGCTGGGCGAGGCCCGCGTGCAGGTCGAGTTCACCCGCCCGGCCGGGCACCGCGACGCGGCGCTGGTCCACGAGCCGGACGAGACCGACGACGAGACCGACGACGACACCGACGAGACAGACGACGACAGCGACGAGGACGACATCGACGAGCTCGGCAGTGGGCTCGACCCCGAGGACATGCACGACGAGCACCACCCGGCCGGGTCCGACGTGGCCGACGCGAGCGGGAGGACCGGGCGACCGGCCCCGCGCCGCGCGCCGCAGGACTCCCGGCCGCGACGAGGAGGCAGGAAGTGAACATCGACGTGACCGCGCTCAAGGCGGTCGAGCGGGAGAAGGGCATCCCGGCGGACACGGTCCTGCAGGCGATCGAGACCGCACTGGTCACCGCCTACCGGCACGCGGAGGGGGCCGCGAAGCACGTCCGCGTGCACGTGGACCGCAAGAGCGGTGAGGTCGCCGTCCTGGCCCAGGAGCTGGGACCCGACGGCGAGGTCGTGCACGAGTGGGACGACACCCCCACCGACTTCGGCCGGATCGCGGCCAGCACCGCCAAGCAGGTCATCGTGCAGCGGCTGCGGGACGCGGAGAACGAGCAGACCTTCGGGGAGTACGCCGGCAAGGAGGGCGACATCGTCAGCGGCATCGTGCAGGCGCACGACCGCCGCAACACCCAGGGCATGGTGCTGGTCGACATCGGCAAGATCGAGGCGACCCTGCCCTCGGCCGAGCAGGTGCCCGGTGAGGACTACCGGCACGGCAGCCGGCTGAAGGCCTACGTCGTCGCGGTCACCCGCTCGTTCCGCGGCCCGCAGGTCACCCTGTCCCGCACGCACCCCAACCTGGTCCGCAAGCTGTTCGCGCTGGAGGCCCCCGAGGTCGCCGACGGCAGCGTCGAGATCGTCTCGGTGGCCCGCGAGGCCGGCCACCGGTCCAAGATCGCCGTCCGCACCTCGGTGCCCGGGCTCAACGCCAAGGGCTCCTGCATCGGCCCGATGGGCCAGCGGGTGCGCAACGTGATGAGCGAGCTGCACGGCGAGAAGATCGACATCGTCGACTGGTCGGACGACGACGCCACGTTCGTCGCCTCGGCGCTCTCCCCGGCCCGGGTCACCAGCGCCCGGGTGGTGGACGCCGCGGCCCGCGCCGTGCAGGTGGTCGTGCCCGACTACCAGCTGTCGCTGGCCATCGGCAAGGAGGGCCAGAACGCCCGGCTGGCCGCCCGGCTCACCGGCTGCCGGATCGACATCCGCAGCGACGCCCAGCCCACCGACGGCGACAGCCCCGTCTCGCCGGGCGTGGGCCGCGCCCCGTTGCGGCCCCACCAGACCGAGCGGCCCGGCGGCCGCGCACCGCAGGGCGGCTCCCGGCCTCCCGTGCGGCGCGCGGAACACCCCGGGCCGGCGGCGCGCTAGACTCGACGATGGCCGCTGCGTCGGTGCCGGTCCGCACCTGTGTGGGATGCCGGCGACGCGCTCCGGTCACCGAGCTGTTGCGTGTCGTCGTCCGCGACGGGGGGCTGACCCCCGATCCGCGGCGGCGGCTCCCCGGCCGGGGTGCGTCCCTGCACCCCACCGCGGAGTGCCTCCAGGCAGCAGCCCGGCGTCGGGCCCTCCCGCGCGCGCTGCGCAGCAGCACGCCGCTGGAGACCGGTCCGCTGGACGACCACCTCGCGCAGCAGGTCCACGGACCTGGTGCCCCGCTGGTCCCCGGCGGGCGGACCACAGCAGGAACACCGACGGACCGGCACCCGGCCGGTTCGCACGTCGAGAGCAGGACGTCCTCGGATGAGCCACC
The DNA here is from genome assembly GCF_014195485.1 of Modestobacter versicolor. NCBI lineage: Bacteria > Bacillati > Actinomycetota > Actinomycetes > Geodermatophilales > Geodermatophilaceae > Modestobacter > Modestobacter versicolor. The sequence goes on along the minus strand of NZ_JACIBU010000002.1, from coordinate 134,864 downwards.
TGTGAAGTCGTCACGATGACCATGTACCACTGACCTAGGGGTCGAGCGGGCCAGCCGCCGGCCTCACCAAGAGGAGACCCGTGCCAGGCAAGGCCCGCGTACACGAGCTCGCGAAAGAGCTCGGTATCGACAGCAAGACAGTGCTCGCCAAGCTCAAGGAGCAGGGCGAGTTCGTGAAGTCCGCCTCGTCCACCGTGGAGGCCCCCGTGGCCCGACGGCTGCGCGAGGCCTACGGCGACGGCGCGTCCAGCGCCGGCAACGGCGCCTCCGGCGCCCGCCCCGGCCCGGGCCCCCGCCCGGCCCCGGCCGCCCCCCGTCCGGTCGCCCCACAGGCGTCCGCCCCGGCCGCGGCGGCTCCCGCCCCGGCCGCGCCGGTGGCTCCCGCTCCGGTGACCCCGCAGGCCCCCGCGGCCTCGGCTCCTGCCCCGGCTCCCGCCCCGGCCGCACCGGCTCCGGCCGGCCCGCGCCCCGGCCCCCGGCCTGCTCCCCAGCAGCCCGCGGCGAGCGCCCCGACCCAGCAGCCCCCGGCGGCCCCGGCTCCGCGCCCGGCTGCCCCCGGCCCGCGTCCGACCGGTACCCCCGGTGGTGCCCCGGGTCAGGGCGGTGCGCCCGCGGGTGCCCGTCCGGCTGCCCCGGGCCCGCGCCCGGGTCCCCGTCCGGCCCCGCGGCCGGGCAACAACCCCTTCAGCAGCGCCCCGCGCCCGGCTGCCGCCGGTCCGCGTCCGGGTGGCGGCGCCCCGGGTCAGCAGGCCGGTCCCGGTGGACCGCGTCCCGGCCCCGGTGGTCCGCGTCCGGCTCCCGGCGCCGGCGGTCCTCGCCCGGCGTCCGGTCCCGGCGGTCCTCGCCCGGCGTCCGGCCCCGGTGGGCCCCGTCCCGCCGCGGGTCCGGGTGGGCCCCGTCCCAACCCGGGCATGATGCCGCAGCGTCCCAGCCCCGGCATGATGCCGCCGCGGCCGGCCGGTCGTCCCGGTGGCGGTCCGGGTGGTCCCGGTGGTGCCGGCGGCCGTGGCCGTCCGGGTGGTCCCGGCGGCGGTGGCGGCGGCGGTGGCTTCCGTCCCGGTGGCGGCGGTCCCGGTGGTCCCGGTGGCGGCGGCGGTGCTCCGGCCGGTGGCTTCCGCCCCGGTGGTGGCGGCGGCGGTCGTGGCCGTGGCCGTGGTGGCTCGGGTGCGGGCACCGCGGGTGCCTTCGGGCGTCCGGGTGGTCGCGGTCCGGTCCGCGGGCGCAAGAGCAAGAAGCAGCGGCGTCAGGAGTTCGACTCCATGGCGGCCCCGTCCATGGGCGGCGTCAGCCTGCCCCGTGGCAACGGGCAGACCGTCCGGCTGCCCCGTGGCGCCTCGCTGACCGACCTGGCCGAGCGCATCAACGCCGAGCCGGCCGCGCTGGTCACCGCCCTGTTCCACCTGGGCGAGATGATCACCGCGACGCAGTCGGTCAACGACGAGACGCTGCAGCTGCTCGGTGCCGAGATCGGCTGGGTCATCCAGGTCGTCAGCCCGGAGGACGAGGACCGCGAGCTCCTCGACACCTTCGACCTGACCTTCGGCGACGCCGAGAGCGACGACGAGGACGACTGGGACATCCGTCCGCCGGTCGTCACCGTCATGGGTCACGTCGACCACGGGAAGACCAAGCTCCTGGACGCGCTCCGGCACGCCAACGTGGCGGGCAAGGAGGCCGGTGGGATCACCCAGCACATCGGCGCCTACCAGATCGTCACCGAGCTCGAGGGCAACGAGCGCCCGGTCACCTTCATCGACACCCCGGGTCACGAGTCGTTCACCGCGATGCGTGCCCGTGGCGCGAAGGTCACCGACATCGTCGTCCTGGTCGTGGCCGCCGACGACGGCGTCATGCCGCAGACGGTCGAGGCGCTCAACCACGCCCAGGCCGCCGAGGTGCCGATCGTGGTCGCGGTCAACAAGATCGACAAGGAGGGGGCCAACCCCGCCAAGATCCGCCAGCAGCTCACCGAGTACGGGCTGGTGGCCGAGGAGTACGGCGGCGACACGATGTTCGTCGACGTCTCCGCGACCACCCGCCAGGGTCTCGACGACCTGCTCGCGGCGATCCTGCTGACCGCCGACGCCTCGCTGGACCTGCGCGCCAACGTGGGCCAGGACCCGCAGGGTGTCGTCATCGAGGGCAAGCTGGACAAGGGCCGGGGCCCCGTCGCCACGGTGCTGGTCCAGCGCGGCACGCTGCGCCAGGGCGACTCGATCGTGGCCGGCGACGCCTACGGTCGCGTCCGGTCGCTGCTCGACGAGCACGGCAACAAGCTCAAGGAGGCCCTGCCGGCCCGTCCGGTCCAGGTCGTCGGCCTGACCTCCGTGCCGCGCGCCGGTGACACCTTCCTCGTCGTCGAGGAGGACCGGATCGCCCGGCAGATCGCCGACCGCCGCCAGGCCCGGATCCGCAACGCGCAGAACGCCTCCATGCGCAAGCGGATCAGCCTGGAGGACCTGGACGCGGCGCTCAAGGAGACCCGTCAGCTCAACCTGATCATCAAGGGCGACAACTCGGGCACCGTCGAGGCGCTCGAAGAGGCGCTGATGAAGATCGAGGTGAGCGACGACATCTCGCTGCGGGTCATCCACCGCGGCGTCGGCGGGATCACCAAGAGCGACATCGACCTGGCGCTGGCCGACGACGTCATCGTCCTGGGCTTCAACGTCCGGGCCGAGGGCCAGGCAACCGAGCTGGCTGCCCGCGAGGGGGTGGACGTCCGGTACTACACGGTCATCTACCAGGCCATCGAGGAGATCGAGTCCGCGCTCAAGGGCATGCTCAAGCCCGAGTACGAAGAGGTGCAGCTGGGCACCGCGGAGGTCCGCGAGGTCTTCCGCGTCCCGAAGATCGGCAACGTCGCCGGTTCGCTGGTGCGCAGCGGCACGATCGTCCGCAACTCCAAGGCCCGCCTCATCCGCGACGGCGCCGTGGTCGCGGACAACCTGACCGTCGAGTCGCTGCGTCGCTTCAAGGACGACGCGACCGAGGTCCGGGAGGGTTACGAGTGCGGCATCGGCCTGGGGTCGTTCAACGACATCAAGACCGATGACGTGATCCAGACCTTCGAGCTGCGTGAGAAGCCGCGCGCGTAACAGCGGACCGTCGCCGGCAGCGGGACGGCGGGAGGTGGTCCGGTGTTCACCGGGTCGCTGACCGCCGACCTGCTGCTGGGCGACGTGCACTCGCTCAAGGAGAAGCGCGCCGTGGTCAAGCCCATCGTGGCCGAGCTGCGGCGCCGCTTCACCGTGGCCGCCGCCGAGGTGGGCGACCCCGACCTGCACCGCCGTGCGCAGGTCGGGGTCGCCACCGTGGCGGGTCAGGCCGCCCAGGTGACCGACGTGCTCGACGCCTGCGAGCGGTTGCTGGCCGAACGGCCAGAGGTGACGCTGCTGTCGACGCATCGTCAGCTGTTCAGCGACACGGATTAAGGACCCCTTCGCCCCCCGACGCTCGCTCGCTCGCACCGGGACCCTGCGAAGGGGCCTTCCAGACCCACCCAGGATCCTCCTGGCCGTTCCGAGGAGCAACGATGGCCGACCCGGCCCGGGCACGGCGTCTGGCGGTGCGCATCCGCCAGATCGTCAGCGCCACGATCGAGATGCAGATCAAGGACCCCCGGCTCGGGATGGTCACCATCACCGACGCGCGGGTCACCAGCGACCTGCGCGAGGCGACGGTGTTCTACACCGTGTACGGCGACGCCACGCAGGTCGAGGACTCCGCCCGCGCGCTGGCCAGCGCCACGGGCGTGCTCCGCTCGACGGTGGGCAAGCAGACCGGCATCAAGTTCGTGCCGACGCTGACCTTCATCGCCGACATCGTCCCGGACACCGCCCGGGAGCTGGAGGAGGCGCTGGAGCGGGTCCGGCACGCCGACGCCGAGCTGGCCCGCGCCCGCGAGGGCGCCCAGTACGCCGGTGACGCCGACCCGTACCGCAAGCCCGCGGTCGACGAGGACGACGACGAGGACGAGCTGGACGACGACCTCGCCGCCGACGCCGGTGACGTCCTCGCCGACGACCCCTCGGCCGGGCGCACCGACGACTACGCGGACGGCCGGCCCTCCGCCGCCCAGCGGAGCGCGTCGTGACCGAGGCCGTCGACCCGGACCCCTTCGACCCGGCCGGTGAGCCTGCGGGCACCACGCTGGGTGGCCGCGAGGAGCCCGGCTCGGGCGACCCCACCGCCGGCGGCAAGCGCGGCGACATCGGCACCACCGACAGCATCGCCGCCGACGAGCCCGACGACGGCTCGAGCTACGCGGTCGGCGGTGGCCGGGTGGAGGAGGAGCCCAACGCCTCGCCGGTGGCCGACCCCGGGCCCGACGGGACCCCGTGACCCGATGACCGCCACCGTCGCCAGCCAGTCGGCCGCCGCGGTCGAGCTGCTGGCCGGGGCCGCGGCCGCCGGGTCGACGGTCGTCCTCTCCGGGCACGTGCAGCCCGACGCCGATGCCCTGGGCAGCACGCTCGCCCTCGCCGAGGGCCTCCGCCGCTGCGGTGCCCGGGTGGTCGCCACGTTCCCCGAACCGTTCACGCTCCCGGCGTCGCTGGGCTGGCTGCCCGGCGCCGACCAGCTCGTGCCGCCCTCCGAGCTGCCGGCCGAGGTCGACGTCTTCGTCAGCCTCGACGCCGCGTCGACCGGGCGGCTGGGCGCGCTCGCCGCACTGCTGGACACCGCCGGCCGCTCGCTGGTCGTCGACCACCACGCGAGCAACCCGGGCTTCGGCGAGCTCCGGCTCGTCGACCCGCACGCCGCGGCCACCGTGGTGCTCGTCGCCGGGCTCCTGGAGGGCCTGGGCGTCGAGCTCGACCAGCGGCTGGCCACCTGCCTGTACGCCGGGCTGTCCGCCGACACCGGCTCCTTCCGGTTCGGCAACACCGCCCCCGGCACCCACGAGCTGGCCGCCCGGCTGCTGCGCACCGGCATCGACCACTCGGCGATCAGCCAGCGGCTGTTCGACACCGCGCCGTTCGGCTGGCTCGGGCTGCTGTCCGCCGTCACCGGGCGGGCGGTGCTGGAACCCGAGGTGGGCGCCGGCTTCGTCTGGACCTGGTCGACGGCCGCCGAGGCGCGTGAGCACGGGCTGGCGCCCGACCAGCTCGAGGCGCTGGTCGACGTCGTCCGGGCGACCGCCGAGGCCGACGTCGCCTGCGTGCTCAAGGGCCAGGACGACGGCACCTGGGTCGTCTCGATGCGCTCCCGGGGCGCCACCGACCTGACCCGGGTGGCGATGTCGCTGGGCGGTGGCGGGCACCGGGCTGCCGCCGGCTACAGCTCCGACCTCGACCTCGACGCCACGATCGCCCGGCTGCGGGCCACGCTCGCCTGAGGTGACCCGGTCCATCCCGGCGCTGGCGGCGCCGGCCCTCGTGGTGCTGGCCGCCGAACCGCTGTACCTGCTCGTCGACACCGCCGTGGTCGGGCACCTGGACGGCACCAGCCTGGCCGGGCTGGCGGTCGGTGGCGGGCTGCTGGCCTACGTGGCCGCGCTGCTGAACTTCCTCGCCTACGGCACCACCGCCCGGGCCGCCCGCCGCACCGGCGCCGGCGACCGGGCCGGCGCGGTCGCCGAGGGCGTGCAGGCCACCTGGCTCGCGCTGGCGCTCGGCGTCGGGCTCGTCGCGGTCTTCCAGCTGGCCGCCGGCCCCCTCACCCGGCTGCTCGCCGGGGGCGCCGGCCCGGTCCCCGACGCCGCCGAGGAGTGGCTGCGGGTGGCCAGCCCCGGGCTCCCGCTGCTGCTGGTCGCGCTGGCCGGCAACGGCTGGCTGCGCGGGGTGCAGGAGCTGCGCCGGCCGATGGGCTACGTGCTCGCCGGCAACGGCCTGGGGGTGCTGCTCTGCCCGCTGCTGGTGCACCCGGCCGGGCTCGGCCTGGTCGGCTCGGCGCTGTCCAACGTCGCCGGGCAGGCCGTCGCGGCGGCGCTGTTCGCCCGGGCGCTGGCCCGCGAGCTGGCCGGCTCGGGGGTCTCCTGGCGCCCGCGGCTGCCCGCGCTGAAGGCGCAGCTGGTGCTGGGCCGCGACCTGCTGGTGCGGGCGGCGGTGCTGCAGCTGGCCTTCGCCGCCGCGGCCGGTGTGGTCGCCCGGTCCGGGACGGCGGAGCTCGGTGCCCACCAGGTCGCCCTGCAGCTGTGGCTGTTCCTCGCCCTGGTGCTGGACGCGTACGCGATCGCCGCGCAGACGCTGGTCGGCTCGGCGCTGGGGGCGCGCCGCCCGGACGACGCCCGGCACACCGCCGCCCGGGTGGTCCGCTGGGGGCTGGGCACCGGGGTGGTCATCGCCGTCCTGCTGCTGGTGCTGCGGCCGGTCGTGCCACCGCTGTTCACCGACGACCCGGCGGTGCTCGCCCAGGCCGACGTCGTCTGGTGGTTCCTCGCGCTGATGCAGCCGCTGGCCGGGGTGGTCTTCGCCCTGGACGGCGTGCTGATGGGCGCCGGCGACGCGGCGTTCCTGCGCACGGTCACCCTCGCGTCCGCCGCGCTGGGCTTCGTGCCGCTGTCGCTGCTGTCCGGCTGGCTGGACTGGGGCCTGCCCGGGGTGTGGACCGGGCTGACGCTGTTCATCGTGCTGCGGCTGGTGGCCGTCGGCCGGCGGGTGCGGGGCAGCGCCTGGCTGGGTGAGACGGTGAGGACGTGAGCCCCAAGAAGCCCGACGCCGACGTCCCGCCGTCCCTGCTGGTCGTCGACAAGCCCGGCGGCATGACCTCCCACGACGTCGTCGCCCGCGCCCGGCGGGTGCTGTCGGTGCGCAAGGTCGGGCACGCCGGCACGCTCGACCCGATGGCCACCGGCCTGCTGGTGCTCGGCGTCGGTGCGGCCACCCGGCTGCTCGGGTACCTGTCCGGCTCGGACAAGACCTACGACGCCACCATCCGGCTCGGCCAGTCGACCGTCACCGACGACCGCGAGGGCGAGGTCACCACGACCACGTCGGCGGCGGGCCTCACCGACGACGCCGTCCGCGCCGCCCTGGCCACCCAGGTCGGCCCGCTCCAGCAGGTGCCGTCCTCGGTGAGCGCGGTGAAGGTCGACGGCAGGCGCTCCTACGACCGGGTGCGCGCCGGGGAGGAGTTCGAGCTGGCCGCCCGGTCGGTCACCGTGCACCGCATCGACGTCCACCGCATCGGGCGCCCGACCCCCGACCTGGTCGACGTCGACGTCACCGTCTCCTGCAGCACCGGCACCTACGTCCGGGCGATCGCCCGCGACGTCGGGGCGGCCCTCGGCGTCGGCGGGCACCTCACCGCGCTGCGCCGCACCTCCTCGGGGCCCTTCGACACCGGGCAGGCGCGCCCGGTCGAGGACGCCGCCGGGGCGCTCGCCTCGGCCGGCGCGGGCGACGGCGTCGTGGGCCTCACCGACGCGGCCCGCGCGGTCTTCCCGGCCCGGGAGCTGACCGCCGAGGAGGCGGTCGCCCTCGGCCACGGCCAGCGGGTGCCGGCCACCGGCGCACCCGGCCTGCACGCCGCGGTCGCCCCCGACGGCCGGCTGGTCGCGCTGGTCGAGGACGCCGGTCAGGTGGCCCGGGTCGCGGTCGGCTTCCCGCCCCGCTGAGCCGGGTGGCACCCTCGGCCCGGTGAGCACACTCGACGACCGGCTGGCCCTGCTGGACGCGGAGCTGGGCGCGGTGCCCGGCGTGCTGGTCGCCTTCTCCGGTGGGGTCGACTCCGGCGTCGTGCTGGCCGCCGCGGTGCGGGCGCTGGGCGCCGGCCGGGTGGTCGCGGCCACCGCGGTCTCGCCGAGCCTGCCGGCCGCCGAGCAGCGCGCCGCGCACGAGTTCGCCGTCGGGCTCGGCGTCCGGCACGAGCAGCCACGCACCGACGAGCTCTCCCGGGCGGGTTACGTGGCCAACGCCGGCGACCGGTGCGCGTTCTGCAAGGCCGAGCTCGTCGACGTGCTCACCCCGCTGGCCGCCGAGCTGGGCATCGCCGACGTCGTCACCGGCACCAACGCCGACGACCTGCGGGCCGGGTTCCGGCCGGGCATCCGGGCCGCCGCCGAGCGGGGCGCCTGGGCGCCGCTGGCCCGCGCCGGGATGACCAAGGACGACGTCCGGGCCGCCGCCCGGCGGTGGGAGCTGCCGCTGGCCGACAAGCCCGCCGCTGCCTGCCTGGCCAGCCGGATCGCCTACGGGGTGCCGGTGTCGACGGCCGGGCTGGCCCGGGTGGAGGCCGCGGAGACGGCGCTGCGGGCGGCGCTGGCCGGGGCCGGGCTGGCCGCGCGGGACCTGCGGGTGCGCGACCTCGGCGACGACGTCGCCCGGGTCGAGGTCGACGCCGCGCTCGTGCCGCAGGTCGGCCCGGAGCTGCTGGCCGCCGTCCCCGGCTTCGCGCGGGTCGAGCTGGACCCGCGGGGCTTCCGGTCCGGGGCGATGAACGAGCTGCTGCCCGACCCGGTCCGCTACCGCTGAGCCGAGCGCACGATCCGGGCCGCGGCGACGCCGGCGCCGAACCCGTTGTCGATGTTGACCACCAGCACGCCCGGCGCGCAGGCGGTGAGCATGGTCAGCAGCGCGGCGAGCCCCTCGAAGGCGGCCCCGTAGCCCACCGAGGTGGGGACGGCGACGACCAGCCGGTCGGTCAGACCGGCGACCACGCTGGGCAGGGCGCCGTCCATCCCGGCCACGACGACGACCGCGTCGGCGGCGGCCAGGTCCGGCGCGACCGCCAGCACCCGGTGCACCCCGGCGACGCCGACGTCGTCCACCCGGCGGCAGCCCACCCCGCTGGCGGCCAGGGTCGCGGCCACCTCGGCGGCCACCGCGCCGTCCGACGTCCCGGCGGTGAGCACCAGCACCTCGCCGACCGGCGGTGGGGGAGTGCCCACCCAGGCCACCCGGGCGACCGGGTCGACGTGGGCGTCGGGCCACCGCTGCCGGACGGCGGCGGCGGTCGGCTCGTCGACCCGGGTGGCCCAGGCCAGCGGCGCCCCGGCGTCGACCAGCCCGGCCAGGCACCCCACGGTCTCGGGCGGGGTCTTGCCGCCGGCGAAGACGACCTCGGGGGTGCCGGTGCGGGCGGCCCGGTCGACGTCGAGCTTGGCGAAGCCCAGGTCGGCGGTGCGGGGCAGGTCGGTCACGGCCCCAGTCTCACCCACCCGCCGTGTCGGCCGGCGCCGAGTTGGGCAGGATGCCGGGCATGAGCGTCGTGAAGATCAACGTCGTGACCATGCCGGAGGACAAGTGGGCCCGCTTCGAGGAGCGGTTCAAGGGTCGCGCCGGGGCGGTGGAGAGCACCCCGGGGTTCGAGTGGTTCGAGCTGCTCCGGCCGGTCGAGGGCACCGACTCCTACCTCGTGTACACCCGCTGGGAGAGCGAGGAGGCCTACCAGGCCTGGCAGTCCGGTCAGGACTTCGACCGGGCCCACGAGGGCGGCGGTGACACCCTCGCGCCCGCCGCCGAGCGGTCGCAGAACCACCTGTGGAGCTACGAGGTCGTGGAGTCCGCCTCGCCCAAGGGCAGCTGACCCGCGGGCACCGACCCGGCCCGCAGCGCGGTCGCCCAGGCGGCGTCGCGGTCGGCCGGCGCCGTCGTCGTCGCCACGAACTCGGCGACGACGCCGGCGAACCGGCCGGGCTCCTCGACCTGGGGGAAGTGCCCGGCCCGCTCGAAGACCACCAGCCGGCTGCCCGGCAGCTGCTCGTGCAGCGCGTCGGCGTGGGCGACCGGGATGACCGGGTCCCGGCCGCCCCAGACCAGCAGCAGCGGCAGCGCGGCGGCCAGGTAGAGCCGGTCGGTGGCGCTGACCCGCTGCCCCCGGACGTCGATGACCGAGCGGGCGGTCTGCACGAACGCCGCCCGCGCCTCGCCGTCGGCGAGGGTGCCCAACCCGGCGACGATCTGGGCCAGCGCCGGCGGGGTGATCCGCTGCAGCGGGCGCAGCAACCGGCCCGCGGCCCGGGCGGCGTAGGGGTTGAACACCGCCGGCAGCACCCACTCCGCTCCGGGCAGGGCCACCGCCCGCAGCGCCGGGCTGAGGGTGCGGCCCAGGCCGCCGGAGTCGACGAGCACGAGGCGCTCGACGGTGGCGGGGAACTGGTAGGCCAGCTGCATCGCCACCCCGCCGCCCAGGCTGTGCCCGACGACCGTCGCCGACTCCACGCCCAGGACCACCAGCAGGTCCCGGACCAGGGTGGCCAGCGAGCCGAGGCTGTAGTCGCCGCTGGGCTTGGCGGACTCCCCGTGGCCGAGCAGGTCGGGCGCGAGCACCCGGTGGGTGCGGGCCAGCTCGTCCAGCGCGGGCCCGAAGCTCGCGCCCGAGCCGAGCAGCCCGTGCAGCAGCAGGAGCACCGGCCCCGACGTCCCGCCGATCCGCACCGAGACCCGGTGCCCGTGCAGGACCACGACCTCGGTGCGCACCTCGTGCCCGGTCCAGCGCACCGGCGCCCACTCCGTGCCCGGGCCGGCCGGCTCGCTCTCGTCGGGCTGCATGCCCGCAGGCTAGGCCGCCGGGCTGTGCCGACCGGCTGTGCCGCCCGGCCGGTCGCCGGGGCGCATCCGCCCGGGTGAGCGCCCGGTCCTCCCGCCGCGCCCCGTCCCACCGCCGGTCTAGGGTGACGGTGCGGGCCGGGCAACCGCCGGGGCCGCTCCAGCACGAGCACCAGCAGGTGGGAGCCATGACCGACACGCTCGCCGACAGCCGTACCTCCTCCCGGTTCTTCACCGAGGGCGTGCCGCTGGTCGTGGAGGACGTGCCGCGCCGCTCCGCCGCCGAGCGCGCGAAGCTGCTGGAGGACCCGGGCTTCGGCCGGTACTTCACCGACTCGATGTTCGTGGCCCGCTACCGAACCGGCGAGGGCTGGGTCGACGCCCGGCTGACCCCCTACGCCCCGCTGCAGATGGACCCCAGCGCCGCGGCGCTGCACTACGCGCAGTCGATCTTCGAGGGCCTCAAGGCCTACGCCCAGCCCGACGGCAGCGTGGCCACCTTCCGGCCCGAGTCCAACGCCGCCCGGTTCGCCCGCAGCGCCGCCCGGCTGGCCATGCCCGCGGTGCCGGCGGAGGCGTTCCTCACCGCCGTCGACGCCCTGGTCGACGCCGACCGCGACTGGGTGCCCACCGGCCCGGACCAGACGCTGTACATCCGGCCCTACCAGCTCGCCGTCGAGCCGTTCCTCGGCGTCCGGCCGGCGCACGAGTACCTGTTCATCGTCATCGCCAGCCCCGCCGGTGCCTACTTCCCGCGCGGCGTGCAGCCGGTCTCGGTGTACCTCTCCGAGGACTACATCCGGGCCGCCCCGGGCGGCACCGGCGACGTGAAGTGCGCCGGCAACTACGCCGCCAGCCTGCTCGCCCAGGAGCAGGCCATCGCCGCCGGCTGCGACCAGGTCGTCTGGCTGGACGCCACGGAGAAGCGGTACGTCGAGGAGATGGGCGGGATGAACTTGTTCTTCGTCCTCGGCTCCGGAGCCGACGCCGAGCTGGTCACCCCCGAGCTCACCGGCACGCTGCTGCCCGGCATCACCCGCGAGTCGCTGATCACCGTCGCCCGCGAGCTGGGCCACCGGGTCACCGAGCGGAAGATCACCGTCGACGAGTGGCGCTCCGGCGTGGCCGACGGCTCGATCACCGAGACCTTCGCCTGCGGCACGGCCGCCGTCATCACCCCCGTCGGGTCGGTGAAGGCCCGCACCGGCGACTTCACCGTCGGCGAGGGCGTCCCCGGCCCGCTGACCATGCAGCTGCGGGAGCACCTGCTCGACGTCCAGCACGGCCGCGTCGCCGACAGCCACGGCTGGCTGCACCGCGTCGCGCCCGCCGCCTGACCCGGCGACCAGGGCACCGGGGGAGGGGCGGCGTGCTGCGCTGGCGTGGACTGGGGGCGACCCCGCCGGACCTCGGCCGCACGGTGGTCACGATCGGCATGTACGACGGCGTCCACCGCGGGCACCAGCACCTGATCTCCACCGCGGTCGCCCGGGCCCGCGCCCTGGGCCGGCCCGCGCTGCTGCTCACCTTCGACCCGCACCCGTCGGAGGTCGTGCGACCCGGCTCGCACCCGGCGATCCTCACCGCCGCCGACCGCAAGGCCGAGCTGGTGGCCGAGCTCGGCGTCGACGCGATGTGCGTGCTCCCCTTCACCCCGGAGTTCAGCCGGCTCTCGCCGGGGGAGTTCGCGCACACGGTGCTGGTCGAGCACCTCTACGCCGCGCAGGTGGTGGTGGGCCGGAACTTCACCTACGGGCACAAGGCCGCCGGCAACGTCGACACCCTGACCACCGAGGGGCGCCGGTTCGGCTTCGGCGTGGAGGGCGTCGACCTGACCAGCGTCGGCTCGGCCCCCGACCTGTCCGGCGACGGCGAGGTCACCATCTCCTCCACCTACATCCGGGCCTGCGTCGCCGCCGGTGACATGGCCTCGGCGGCGCTCGCGCTGGGCCGCCCACACCGGGTCGACGGCGTCGTGGTGCGCGGCGACCAGCGCGGCCGCGAGCTGGGCTACCCGACGGCGAACGTGGAGAGCCCGGCGCACACCGCCGTCCCGGCCGACGGCGTCTACGCCGGCCGGCTGGTGCTCCGCGACCCCCGCGGCGGCGGCACCCGCAGCAGCCACCCCGCGGCGATCTCGGTGGGCAGCAACCCCACGTTCTCCGGGGCCCGGCGCACCGTCGAGGCGTTCCTGCTCGACTTCGACGGCGACCTCTACGGCGAGCACGTCGGGGTGGAGTTCGTCGAGCGGCTGCGCCCGATGCTCACCTTCTCCGGGGTCCCCGAGCTGCTGGTCGCGATGGCCGACGACGTCACCCGGACCCGCGCCGTCCTGGGCCTGGCCCAGCCGTCCTCCTAGGTGCAGCCGGGGGAGCCGGTGGACCCCGTGTGTAACCTGGAGCCGTACGTCGGGCGACCGACGTGTGTGCATGCTGCCCCCGTGACACAGACCGGGGGCCACACGTGACCTGCCCTGGAGGCACCATGGCGCTCGAGAGCGCGACGAAGAAGCAGATCATGACCGAGTACGCGACGGTCGAGAACGACACCGGTTCCCCCGAGGTGCAGGTCGCGATGCTGACCCGACGGATCAGCGACCTGACCGAGCACCTCAAGATGCACAAGCACGACCACCACAGCCGGCGGGGCCTGCTCCTGCTGGTCGGCCGCCGCCGGCGGCTGCTGAACTACCTGGCCAAGACCGACATCACCCGGTACCGCTCGCTCATCGAGCGGCTCGGCCTGCGCCGCTAGCACCACGAGGGGACCGCTCCGGCACGCCGGAGACGGTCCCCTCTCTCGTGCGGCACCCGCCGCACGGGCCCACCGGCGCACTGCCCGACGGACACCCGCGAAGGGCCGGTCCTCGGTAGTGGCCCCCGGGACGCAGCTGACCTGCCCGCAGGCACCCGCCACACCCCGAGGGCTTCGATCGAAGACCGGTCGCCCCGGACACCGCCGGCCCAGCGCCGCGAAGAGGACGTCGCCGTATGCGACGTAGGAAGAGGACACGATGTCCGCACCCACCACAGACACCACCGACTTCGACGCCGAGGACGGCGTCCACACCGCCACCGCGGTGATCGACAACGGGGCCCTCGGCACCCGCACCGTCACCTTCGAGACCGGCCGCCTCGCCAAGCAGGCCGCCGGCTCGGTCGTCGCCACGATGGGCGACACCACGCTGCTGTCGGCCACCACCGCCGGCCGCCAGCCCAAGGACCAGTTCGACTTCTTCCCGCTGACGGTCGACGTCGAAGAGCGCATGTACGCGATCGGCAAGATCCCCGGCTCGTTCTTCCGCCGCGAGGGCCGCCCGTCCGAGGACGCGATCCTCACCTGCCGGCTGATCGACCGCCCGCTGCGCCCGACCTTCGCCAAGGGCCTGCGCAACGAGGTCCAGGTCGTCATCACGGTCCTGTCCCTGGACCCCGACCACGTCTACGACGTGCTCGCGATCAACGCCGCGTCGGCCTCCACCCAGCTCTCCGGCCTGCCGTTCTCCGGCCCGGTCGGCGGCACCCGGGTGGCGCTGATCAACGGCCAGTGGGTCGGCTTCCCGACCCACGCCGAGCTCGAGGACGCCGTCTTCGACATGGTCGTGGCCGGCCGGGTCCTGCCCGACGGCGACGTCGCGATCATGATGGTCGAGGCCGAGGCCACCGAGAAGACCATCGAGCTGATCGCCGGTGGGGCCACCGCCCCGACCGAGGAGGTCGTGGCCCAGGGCCTCGAGGCCGCCAAGCCCTTCATCAAGGCGCTGTGCCAGGCGCAGAGCGAGCTGGCCGGCAAGGCCGCCAAGCCCGAGGCGCACTTCCCCCGCTTCCTGGACTACCAGGACGACGTCTACGCCGCCGTCGAGGCCCAGGCCGCCGACAAGCTCGCCGTGGCCCAGGCCATCGCCGGCAAGCAGGAGCGCGAGGAGGCCACCGACGCGCTCAAGGACGAGGTCAAGGCCGCGCTGGCCGGCCAGTTCGAGGGCCGCGAGAAGGAGATCTCCGGGGCCTTCCGCGCCGTCACCAAGAAGGTCGTCCGGCAGCGGATCCTGCGCGACAAGATCCGCATCGACGGCCGCGGCCTCACCGACATCCGGCCGCTGTCGGCCGAGGTCGAGGTGCTCCCGCGGGTGCACGGCTCGGCGCTGTTCGAGCGCGGCGAGACCCAGATCATGGGCGTCACCACGCTGAACATGCTCCGCATGGAGCAGCAGCTGGACACGCTGAACCCGATCACCCGCAAGCGCTACATGCACAACTACAACTTCCCGCCGTACTCCACGGGTGAGACCGGTCGCGTGGGCTCGCCCAAGCGCCGCGAGATCGGCCACGGCGCGCTCGCCGAGCGCGCGCTGCTGCCGGTGCTGCCGGACCGCGAGGAGTTCCCCTACGCGATCCGCCAGGTCTCCGAGGCCCTCGGCTCCAACGGCTCCACCTCGATGGGCTCGGTCTGCGCCTCGACGCTGGCCCTGCTCAACGCCGGTGTGCCGCTGAAGGCGCCGGTCGCCGGCATCGCCATGGGCCTGGTCTCCGACGAGGTCGACGGCAAGACCGAGTACGTCGCGCTGACCGACATCCTCGGTGCCGAGGACGCCTTCGGTGACATGGACTTCAAGGTCGCCGGCACCAAGGACTTCGTCACGGCCCTCCAGCTGGACACGAAGCTCGACGGCATCCCCTCCGACGTCCTCGCCGGTGCGCTGACCCAGGCCCGCGCGGCCCGGCTGCACATCCTCGACGTCATGCTCGAGGCGATCGACGGCCCCGACGAGATGAGCCCGTTCGCCCCGCGGGTGACCACGGTGCGCATCCCGGTCGACAAGATCGGCGCGGTCATCGGCCCCAAGGGCCAGATGATCAACGCCATCCAGGACGAGACCGGCGCCGACATCACCATCGAGGACGACGGCACGATCTACGTCGGCGCCTCCGACGGCCCCTCGGCGCAGGCCGCCGTGGACCGGATCAACGCGATCGCCAACCCGACGCTGCCCAAGGTCGGCGAGCGGTTCCTCGGCACCGTGGTGAAGACGACCGCCTTCGGTGCGTTCGTCTCGCTGCTGCCGGGTCGCGACGGCCTGGTGCACATCAGCAAGCTCGGTGGCGGGAAGCGGATCGCCAAGGTCGAGGACGTCGCCAACGTCGGTGACAAGCTGCAGGTGGAGATCACCGACATCGACGCCCGCGGCAAGATCAGCCTGGTGCCGGTCGCCGAGGGCGACGCCGCCGCTGCCGGTGACTCGGCCCCCGCCGAGGCCGACGCTCCCGCGGAGGCGTGACCACGGCTGCCGACCACCTGACCGGGGCCGGGGCGGGCGCTGCGGCGTCCGTCCCGGCCCCGGTCGGTACCACCGAGGTGCTCGACGTCGACGAGTTCGGCGGCCGGGTCGAGCGCACCGAGCTGCCCGGCGGTCTGCGGGTGCTCACCGAGACGATGCCCGGGGTGCTCTCGGCGACCCTGGGCATCTGGGTCGGCGTCGGCTCCCGGGACGAGAGTCCGGCGGTCGGCGGCTCCTCGCACTTCCTCGAGCACCTGCTGTTCAAGGGGACGCGGAGCCGCACGGCGCTGGAGATCGCCACGGCGATGGACGCCGTCGGCGGTGAGATGAACGCCTTCACCGCCAAGGAGCACACCTGCTACTACGCGAACGTGCTCGCCAGCGACCTCCCGCTGGCGGTGACGCTCCTCGGTGACCTGGTCACCGACGCGCTCAACACCGCCCCGGACCTGGAGTCCGAGCGCACGGTGGTGCTCGAGGAGATCGCCATGCGCGACGACGAGCCCTCCGACGCGGTGCACGACCTCTACGCCGAGACGCTGTTCGGGGACACCCCGCTCGGCCGCTCGGTGCTCGGCACGGTGGAGTCGATCGAGGCCCTCACCCGGGACGACGTCGACGGCTGGTACCGCGAGCGCTACGCCGTTCCCTCCATCGTCGTCTCGGCCGCCGGCCGGGTCGACCACCAGCAGGTGCTCGAGCTGGTGACGGCGGCCTTCGGCGACCGGCTGTCCGGCAGCGCGCGCCCGGACCCGCTGCGGCTGGGCGAGGACGTCGTCCTCACCGAGCCGGCCCGGCCCACCGGGCTGATCCACCGGCGCACCGAGCAGACCCACCTGCTGCTCGGCAGCCTGGGGATGGGGCGGCTCGACGAGCGCCGCTACGCCGCCGCGGTGCTGGACGCCGCGGTCGGCGGGGGGATGAGCTCGCGGTTGTTCCAGGAGGTCCGGGAGAAGCGCGGCCTGGTCTACAGCGTCGGGTCGTCGCTGACCCACTACGCCGGCACCGGCAGCTTCTCGGTCTACGCCGGGTGCTCGCCCAAGCGGGTGCCCGAGGTCCTCCGGCTGGTGCGCGACGAGCTCGCCGCCGTCGCGGCCGACGGCCTGACCGCCGAGGAGGTCGCGCGTGGGCGCGGCCAGCTCAAGGGCGGTCTGGTGCTGGGGCTCGAGGACACCGGTTCCCGGATGAGCCGGCTGGGCAAGAGCGAGCTCTCCTACGGGGAGTACCTGCCGGTGCGCGAGGTGCTGGCGCGGCTGGACGCCGTCGACGAGGGCCAGGTGCGGGCGGTCGCCGCCGACCTGCTCAGCCGCCGGATGTGCCTGGCCGTGGTCGGGCCCTACCGGGACCGCGACCTCGACAAGCTGCTCGCCTGAGCCGTGGGCTCGACGCTCCGGGAGCACGGCGCACTGGCCCGCGGGGCCTTCGCCGTCGCCGTGCTCGTGTCGCTGGCGGTGCTGTTCGCCCCGCCCTCCGACGTGCCGTCCGGGCCGGCGGGGATCGACAAGGTGGTCCACTTCGCGCTGTTCGCCGTCCTGGCGGTCACCGGTCGGTGGGCGGGGGTCCGCGCGGGTGTGCTCTCCGGCCTGCTCGTCCTCTACGCCGCCGGCAGCGAGCTGCTGCAGGGCACCGACCTGGTCGACCGGGACGCCTCGGTCGGTGACCTGGTCGCCGACTCCGCGGGGGTGGTGGTCGGCCTGCTGGTCTGGCGGTCGCTCGCCGCGCGGGCCGGTCGGCTCCGCGGCTGAGCCGCGCTCACGGGGTGGCCGCCTTGCGTCGCGCCCTCCGGTTGGTGAGCATCGCGGGGTGACGACTCCGCCGGACACCGACGCCCCCGCCGCTCCCACCCCCGCCACCCCGGGTGAGGCCCCGCTGATCTCGGTCGGGGTGCTCGGCGCCCGCGGTCGGATGGGCACCGAGGTGTGCCGGGCCGTCGACGAGGCCGAGGACATGGAGCTCGTCGCGATGGTCGACGAGCGCGACTGGCTGTTCAACGTCGCCGACGCCGGCGCGCAGGTCGTCGTCGACTTCACCCGGCCCGACTCGGTCATGGAGAACATCCGGTTCTGCATCGACCAGAACATCCACTGCGTCGTGGGGACGACGGGCTTCGACGAGCAGCGGCTGGCGACCATCGCCGAGTGGCTGCGCCCCAAGCCGGACGTCGGCGTGCTCATCGCGCCGAACTTCGGGATCGGCGCCGTGCTGCTCATGCGGTTCGCCCAGGAGGCGGCCCGGTTCTTCCCCTCGGTGGAGATCGTCGAGCTGCACCACCCGGGCAAGGTGGACGCCCCGTCGGGGACGGCCGCCCGCACCGCGCGTCTGGTGGCGGCCGCGCGCCGGGCGGCCGGCGTGCCCGCGGCCCCCGACGCCACCCGGGAGGCGGACTCGCTGCCCGGAGCCCGAGGGGCCGACGTGGAGGGCATCCCGGTGCACGCCGTCCGGCTGTCCGGGCTGGTCGCCCACCAGGAGGTCCTGATGGGCGCAGCGGGGGAGACGTTGACGGTGCGGCACGACTCCTACGACCGCGCGTCCTTCATGCCCGGGGTCCTGCTCGCCGTCCGCGAGATCGGGGCCCGGCCGGGGTTGACCGTGGGGATCGAGTCGCTGCTGGGGCTCTGAGCGGTGCGGGTGTGACTCGTGGGGCTCGCGGGACGCCTCGTCGCTTCCCGGACACGTGACCTGGCTCGCAGATCCGAAGGCCGCGGCGGTGCGCGACCTGCGGTTTCTCGCCCTCGAGCCGCCTCCAGGCCCTTGATCGAGGGCGGCAGGCACCCCCCGGGTTTGACGAGCCGCGGAGGGCCGCGTAACTTCTTCTTTGCGCCGAGCGAGACCGGGCCCGCAAGGGCCGGGGAGCCGCGAGGTCAGACCCCCGGGTGTGACAGCGAGCCGTGCACGGCGTAACGTAGTACAAGCCGCCAGGGACGAAGGCCCGAGAGGGTCTGGTTCTCTGCGCGTCCGCTCCTTGAGAACTCAACAGCGTGCCGAAAGTCAGTGCCAAGTAACAAATCCCCATTCGGCGTCTTCGGATGTCGTTGGGTTCCTTTGGTTGATTGAACGAGAGTGCCAACTCTCGGTCTCAGCCTGTGATCAAATCATCTACGGAGAGTTTGATCCTGGCTCAGGACGAACGCTGGCGGCGTGCTTAACACATGCAAGTCGAGCGAGGCCCTCCTTCGGGGGGTGCCCTAGCGGCGAACGGGTGAGTAACACGTGGGCAACCTGCCCTCAGCTCTGGGATAACTCCAAGAAATTGGTGCTAATACCGGATGTGACCGCTGACCGCATGGTCTGGTGGTGGAAAGATTCATCGGCTGAGGATGGGCCCGCGGCCTATCAGCTTGTTGGTGGGGTCACGGCCCACCAAGGCGACGACGGGTAGCCGGCCTGAGAGGGTGACCGGCCACACTGGGACTGAGACACGGCCCAGACTCCTACGGGAGGCAGCAGTGGGGAATATTGCGCAATGGGCGAAAGCCTGACGCAGCGACGCCGCGTGAGGGATGACGGCCTTCGGGTTGTAAACCTCTTTCAGTAGGGACGAAGCGAAAGTGACGGTACCTACAGAAGAAGCACCGGCCAACTACGTGCCAGCAGCCGCGGTAATACGTAGGGTGCAAGCGTTGTCCGGAATTATTGGGCGTAAAGAGCTCGTAGGCGGTCTGTCACGTCGGCTGTGAAAACCCGAGGCTCAACCTCGGGCCTGCAGTCGATACGGGCAAACTAGAGTACTGCAGGGGAGACTGGAATTCCTGGTGTAGCGGTGAAATGCGCAGATATCAGGAGGAACACCGGTGGCGAAGGCGGGTCTCTGGGCAGTAACTGACGCTGAGGAGCGAAAGCGTGGGGAGCGAACAGGATTAGATACCCTGGTAGTCCACGCCGTAAACGTTGGGCGCTAGGTGTGGGGGCCATTCCACGGTCTCCGTGCCGCAGCTAACGCATTAAGCGCCCCGCCTGGGGAGTACGGCCGCAAGGCTAAAACTCAAAGGAATTGACGGGGGCCCGCACAAGCGGCGGAGCATGTTGCTTAATTCGATGCAACGCGAAGAACCTTACCTAGGCTTGACATGCACGGAAATCTGTCAGAGATGGCAGGTCCTTTATCGGGTCGTGCACAGGTGGTGCATGGTTGTCGTCAGCTCGTGTCGTGAGATGTTGGGTTAAGTCCCGCAACGAGCGCAACCCTCGTCCTATGTTGCCAGCACGTTATGGTGGGGACTCATAGGAGACTGCCGGGGTCAACTCGGAGGAAGGTGGGGATGACGTCAAATCATCATGCCCCTTATGTCTAGGGCTGCAAACATGCTACAATGGCCGGTACAAAGGGCTGCGATACCGCGAGGTGGAGCGAATCCCAAAAAGCCGGTCTCAGTTCGGATTGGGGTCTGCAACTCGACCCCATGAAGTTGGAGTCGCTAGTAATCGCAGATCAGCAACGCTGCGGTGAATACGTTCCCGGGCCTTGTACACACCGCCCGTCACGTCACGAAAGTCGGTAACGCCCGAAGCCGGTGGCCCAACCCTTGTGGAGGGAGCCGTCGAAGGCGGGATCGGCGATTGGGACGAAGTCGTAACAAGGTAGCCGTACCGGAAGGTGCGGCTGGATCACCTCCTTTCTAAGGAGCACTGGCCGGCCATTGCACGGGGTTCCTCGTGGTGGTTGGTCCAGAGCCGTGCACGGACCGTGATGCTCGCCCAATTTCGGGTGGGTGCGGGTGTTCGTGACGGAGCTCGAGGGTGGAACGCTGACCAGTTCGGCTGGTGACCTGGTGTCGCTGCTAGTACGGCCTGCCCTTCTGGGGTGGGTGTGGAACGCGGTGGTGGTGGGGGGCTGGTCGTAGGCACGCTGTTGGGTCCTGAGGGAACGGGCCGCCTCCGCTGCTTGCGTGGTGGGAGTGGGTGTTTCTTCTCGGAGGGCTTCATGCTCGTCGTACCGCCCGGTGTGCCTGGAAGGGTTGTCATCGGGGTCTGGCGGTGGGGGATGTGGAGTGACTTTCCGTACTTTGAGAACTGCACAGTGGACGCGAGCATCTAGCAAGTTTGTAGGTATGTATCTGGATATCTGCGCTGATCCATGAACGTCTCCGGGTCCGGTCATCTGGCTCTCCTTGTGGGGGTGGTGGTTGGGCTCGTTGTGTTGTGGGTGGGCGTGGGTGTTTGTGTGGTCAAGTTGTTAAGGGCACACGGTGGATGCCTGGGCACCAGGAGCCGATGAAGGACGTAGGAGGCTGCGATAAGCCTCGGGGAGCTGTCAACCGAGCGTTGATCCGAGGATTTCCGAATGGGGGAACCCCGCACCAGTCATGTGGTGTGACCCGCGCCTGAACACATAGGGCGTGTGGAGGGAACGTGGGGAAGTGAAACATCTCAGTACCCACAGGAAGAGAAAACAACCGTGATTCCGTGAGTAGTGGCGAGCGAAAGCGGATGAGGCTAAACCGATCGCATGTCAAGCCGGCAGGCGTTGTGTGGTCGGGGTCGTGGGACGATTCAGTGCCTTCTGCCGAGGGTGCAGGGAGTCAGAAAGTCTTGTGTTAGTGGAAGGCCTCTGGAAGGGGTCGCCGTAGAGGGTGAGAGCCCCGTACACGAAAACACAAGGCCTCCCGAGTTGTATCCCAAGTAGCACCGAGCCCGTGAAATTCGGTGTGAATCTGGCGGGACCACCCGCTAAGCCTAAATACTCCCTGGTGACCGATAGCGGACAAGTACCGTGAGGGAAAGGTGAAAAGTACCCCGGGAGGGGAGTGAAATAGTACCTGAAACCGTGTGCCTACAAGCCGTGAGAGCCTTATGCGCACTTGTGCGTGGGGGTGATTGCGTGCCTTTTGAAGAATGAGCCTGCGAGTTAGCGGTACGTGGCGAGGTTAACCCGTGTGGGGTAGCCGTAGCGAAAGCGAGTCCGAACAGGGCGGCACAGTCGCGTGCTCTAGACCCGAAGCCGAGTGATCTACCCATGGCCAGGTTGAAGCGCGGGTAAGACCGCGTGGAGGACCGAACCCACTTCAGTTGAAAATGGAGGGGATGAGCTGTGGGTAGGGGTGAAAGGCCAATCAAACTCGGTGATAGCTGGTTCTCCCCGAAATGCATTTAGGTGCAGCGTCACGCGTTTCTTGCCGGAGGTAGAGCACTGGATGGCCTAGGGGGCCCACAAGCTTACTGAAGTCAACCAAACTCCGAATGCCGGTAAGTGAGAGCGTGGCAGTGAGACTGCGGGCGATAAGGTTCGTAGTCGAGAGGGAAACAGCCCAGATCATCAGCTAAGGCCCCTAAGCGTGTGCTAAGTGGAAAAGGATGTGGGATCGCAGTGACAACCAGGAGGTTGGCTTAGAAGCAGCCACCCTTGAAAGAGTGCGTAATAGCTCACTGGTCAAGTGGTTCCGCGCCGACAATGTAGCGGGGCTCAAGCACACCGCCGAAGCTGTGGCATTCACATGAACCCGTCGTCGCCTTCGGGTGGCGGCCAGGTGTGTGGATGGGTAGGGGAGCGTCGTGTGGCGATTGAAGCGGCGGAGTGATCCAGCCGTGGACGCCACACGAGTGAGAATGCAGGCATGAGTAGCGAAAGGGGAGTGAGAAACTCCCCCGCCGGATGACCAAGGGTTCCTGGGCCAGGCTAATCCGCCCAGGGTGAGTCGGGACCTAAGGCGAGGCCGACAGGCGTAGTCGATGGACAACGGGTTGATATTCCCGTACCCGCGAAAGAACGCCCATGCTGAACCCAGCGATACTAACCGCCCAAAGCCGGTGACTGACCTTCGGGTCTGATCCGGGGGAGCGCGGGACCTGGACTGGTAGTAGGCAAGCGATGGGGTGACGCAGGAAGGTAGTCCTACCGGTGAGTGGTAGTACCGGTGCAAGGGTGTGGCCCGTCCGATAGGTAAATCCGTCGGACACGAGGGTGAGGCCTGACGCATAGCCGAATGAGGCGAATTGGATGATCCTATGCTGCCGAGAAAAGCCTCTAGCGAGTTCTTAGCGGCCCGTACCCCAAACCAACTCAGGTGGTCAGGTAGAGAATACCAAGGCGATCGAGCGAACTGTGGTTAAGGAACTCGGCAAAATGCCCCCGTAACTTCGGGAGAAGGGGGGCCATTCACTGTCAACACCCTTGCGGTGGGCAGCGGTGGGTGGCCGCAGAGACCAGTGAGAAGCGACTGTTTACTAAAAACACAGGTCCGTGCGAAGTCGAAAGACGATGTATACGGACTGACGCCTGCCCGGTGCTGGAACGTTAAGGGGACGGGTTAGCTCTTCGGGGCGAAGCTCAGAACTCAAGCGCCAGTAAACGGCGGTGGTAACTATAACCATCCTAAGGTAGCGAAATTCCTTGTCGGGTAAGTTCCGACCTGCACGAATGGCGTAACGACTTCTCAGCTGTCTCAACCACAGGCTCGGCGAAATTGCACTACGAGTAAAGATGCTCGTTACGCGCGGCAGGACGGAAAGACCCCGGGACCTTCACTATAGCTTGATATTGGTGTTCGGTTCGGCTTGTGTAGGATAGGTGGGAGACTGTGAAGCGGGCACGCCAGTGTTCGTGGAGTCATCGTTGAAATACCACTCTGGTCGAATTGGATGTCTAACCTCGGTCCGTGATCCGGATCAGGGACAGTGTCAGGTGGGTAGTTTAACTGGGGCGGTTGCCTCCCAAAATGTAACGGAGGCGCCCAAAGGTTCCCTCAGCCTGGTTGGCAATCAGGTGTCGAGTGCAAGTGCACAAGGGAGCTTGACTGCGAGACCGACGGGTCGAGCAGGAGCGAAAGCTGGGACTAGTGACCCGGCACCGGCATGTGGAAGCGGTGTCGCTCAACGGATAAAAGGTACCCCGGGGATAACAGGCTGATCTTCCCCAAGAGTCCATATCGACGGGATGGTTTGGCACCTCGATGTCGGCTCGTCGCATCCTGGGGCTGGAGTAGGTCCCAAGGGTTGGGCTGTTCGCCCATTAAAGCGGTACGCGAGCTGGGTTTAGAACGTCGTGAGACAGTTCGGTCCCTATCCGCCGCGCGCGTAAGAGACTTGAGAAGAGCTGTCCCTAGTACGAGAGGACCGGGACGGACGAACCTCTGGTGTGCCAGTTGTTCCGCCAGGAGCACTGCTGGTTGGCTACGTTCGGCAGGGATAACCGCTGAAAGCATCTAAGCGGGAAGCTCGCTTCAAGATGAGGTCTCTCACCGGGTCAACCGGGTAAGGCCCCCGCCCAGACCAGCGGGTTGATAGGCCGGAGGTGGAAGCGCAGCAATGCGTGGAGCTGACCGGTACTAATAGGCCGAGGGCTTGACCACACATCATCCAGCTATGTGTTTGTCTCGCGTCCACTGTGTGGTTCTGAACGTACGGAACCCATCCCCTCCGATCACCACCAGACCCATGGTCTGTGTGGTGTCGGGTGCGGGGGTGGGGGACAAGTTCACAGTGTTACGGCGGTCATGGCGAAAGGGAAACGCCCGGTCTCATTCCGAACCCGGAAGCTAAGCCTTTCAGCGCCGATGGTACTGCCCGGGGGACTGGGTGGGAGAGTAGGACGCCGCCGGACATAACTCCCAGGAACGGGGTCACAGCATCTGCTGTGGCCCCGTTTCTGCATTCCCGGGCTTTCACTTCCCGCGCCGAAAGCCAGCACCGCCGACCAGCTTTCCGCGCCGAAAGCCAACACCGCCGACCAGCTCTCCGCGCCGAAAGCCGGCGCCGCCGATCAGCTTCCGACGCCGAGAGCTGGTCCTGGGCCGCCGTGGCCGCGGCCAGCCCCATGGCTGCGCGAGCAGGTGGTCGTGGCCAGTACGAGCAGGGGCGCGCGGGCTTTCGCGCGATCAGGTACCTGCCCGTCCGGGGTGCTCAGGGGTCAGGGCGGTTATCACACCTGACGGAATCAGCGGCGGCGGTCGGGTGGCGCGGTCGTGGCGCCGACGTTGTCCGCCAGCCACCGGTTCAGCGCGGTCAGCTGCCGGAAGGCGTCCCGCACCCGCTCGAGGACGGTCGGCTCCTGCAGCCAGTCGGCCGGCTCCCACGCCTGCGACGCGTACAGCGACTTGTGCTGCAGCAGGGCAAGGCGCGGGTGGTCGGCGGCATAGCCGCGGGGCGTCCGCACCAGCCGGTCGCCGTCGATGGACCAGCCGCCGGAACGCAGACGCTCGACCTCGGCGGCCAGCCGCGGACCCCGCAGGTCGTCGTCCACGGCGCGGCGGTACCGCTCGACCTGGTCGGGCTGCAGCCGCCAGCAACCCCCGGAGACCTGCAGCCCGTCCGCGGAGACCTGCACGTACATCGACCCGACCCCCTGGCCCTCCGGGTGGAGCACGGCGCCCTGGTGCGTCTTGTACGGCGTCTTGTCGTGGGAGAACCGCACGTCCCGGTACGGGCGGAACAGCTTGGGCGTGCCGAACTCCGGCGCGAGCTCGTCGGCCAGCGCCTGCATCGGCCCGCGGACGTGCTGGTCGTACAGGTGCCGGTGCTCGGTCCAGTACGACTTGCTGTTGTCCGCCTCGAGGCCCTCGTAGAAGACCAGCCCCTCGTCGGGGAAGCCGGAGAACGTCACTGCACTCCTCGTTCGTCGTCCAGCAGCGTGTGCCAGCGCAGCTGGCGGAAGGTGGAGCTGCCGGTGTCCAGCGTCCGCACCCAGCCGTCGGGGGCCCAGCCCGCACCCTCCAGGAAGCGGGCGGTGACCGTGTCGTCCTCGGGCAGCCACATCTGCAGCCGGACGACGCCGGAGTCGGCACCGAGGTCGACGACGGCGGCGAGCAGCCGGCTCCCGTGCCCCCGGCGCCCCCAGCGGGGCTCGACCAGCAGGGCGGTCAGCTCGGTGGTCGCCCCCTCCGGCAGCGGCTCCTCACCGGCGGCCAGCTCGGCCGGCCCGAAGGCGGCGAAACCGGCGACGACCGCGCCGTCGAGGGCCACCAGGACGCCGTGCGCCGGGGTCGGTGGGCTGAGCACGGCGGTGCGCCAGGTGGAGATCGCGGCCGCCTCGTCCCAGTCGTCGAGCACAGCGGCCGGGAGCAGGGCCCGGTAGGCGGTGCGCCAGGTGACCAGCTGCACCGCGGCGATCGCCGCGGCCTCGTCGGGTCGGGCGGGCCGCACCGACACCTCCGCCCGGCCGGGGAGCCCGGGTCGGGCGGGGGAGGTCACCGGGGCAGCGTAGGTGCCGGCGATCCGAGCGGACGGTCGTACCCCCACGGCAGGATCACGCCCGTGACGACGCCTGCAGAACGGTTGCCCGCCGGGCTGGCCCGACGGATCGCGCTGGCCGCCCAGGGCTTCGCCGACCCGCGCCCCCTCGGCCAGGTCGGCACCCGGCAGCTCAAGCGGACCGTCGACCGGCTCGGGGTGGTGCAGATCGACTCGGTCAACGTGCTGTCCCGCTCGCACTACCTGCCGCACTTCAGCCGGCTCGGCCCGTACCCGCGCGAGGCGCTCGACGCGCTCTCCAACCGCCGGCACGACCTGTTCGAGTACTGGGCGCACGAGGCCTCCTTCCTCCCGGTCCGGCTGCACCCGCACCTCCGCTGGCGGATGGCCGCGGCCGAGCAGCACGCCTGGGGCAACATGGTCCAGCTGCAGCGGGAGCGGCCGGGCTACGTCAGCGACGTGCTGGACCGGGTGCGCGAGGGCGGCCCGCTCAAGGCCAGCCAGCTGCTCGAGCCGCGCCCCGACCGCCCGGGCGAGATGTGGAACTGGCACGCCGGCAAGATCGCCCTCGAGTGGCTGTTCTTCACCGGCGCGCTCACCGCCCGGGCCCGCACCACCGGCTTCGAGCGCGTCTACGATCTCACCGAGCGGGTGCTGCCGCCGGCGGTGCTCCAGGCACCCACCCCCGACCGGCCCGACGCCGTCCGCGAGCTGGTCCGCACCGCGGCGCGGGCGCTGGGAGCAGCGACCGAGACCGACCTGCGCGACTACTTCCGGCTCCCGGTGGCCGAGGCCCGGACGGCGATCGCCGAGCTGGAGGAGGGCGGTGAGCTGCAGCCGGTGCAGGTCGACGGCTGGGGCCGCCCGGCCTGGCTGGACCCGCAGGCGCGCCGCCCGCGCTGGGTCCGCGCCCGCGCGCTGCTCACCCCGTTCGACTCGCTGGTGTGGGAGCGCCCGCGGGTCGAGCGGATCTTCGGCTTCCGGTACCGCCTGGAGATCT
This sequence comes from Modestobacter versicolor, assembly GCF_014195485.1. Classification (NCBI taxonomy): domain Bacteria; kingdom Bacillati; phylum Actinomycetota; class Actinomycetes; order Geodermatophilales; family Geodermatophilaceae; genus Modestobacter; species Modestobacter versicolor. The sequence continues at coordinate 108,037 of NZ_JACIBU010000002.1, read as the reverse complement.
ACACCCCCGCGGCCAAGCGGGTGCACGGCTACTACGTGCTGCCGTTCCTGCTGGGCGACCGGCTGGTGGGCCGGGTCGACCTCAAGGCCGACCGGCAGGCCAGCGTGCTGCGGGTGCAGGCCGCCCATGCCGAGCCGGGCGTCGACACCGGTGAGGTCGCCGCCGCGCTGGCGGCGGAGCTCCGGCTGATGGCCGACTGGATGGAGCTCGACGAGGTGGCGGTGACCGGCGCGGGTGACCTCGCGCCGCAGCTCACCGTCGCCGTGGCGGTGCGCGGGACGGCGGCCGCGGCCGGCTGAGCGGACCGCCCCCGCTCAGCCGCGCGACCAGGCGCCGGTCGGGGCGTCCGGCGGCGACGGGAGAGTGGGTGGCACCGGCGGCGCCTCCGGTGGCACCGGCGCGGTCGGGGGCGTCGGTGGGGTGGGCGGTGTCGGCGGCCGCGGCACCGCCCGGCGCAGGGTCAGGTCGCCGGAGACCGACTGCAGCCGCAGGGACAGCTGCGCACCGCCGCCGACCGGGCCGTCGTCCTCGAGCTCGGAGCGCATCCGGCCGGAGACGGTCTGCACGTCCACCCACACCCGCAGGCCGGCGGCGACGCCGACGACCGCGTCGCCGGAGACGGTGGTCAGCCGCACGTCACCGCTCTCCGCCCGCAGCACCTGCACGTCGCCGGAGGCGCTCTTGACCACGGCGTCGGTGGCCACCGAGCCGAGGAGCACGTCACCGGAGGCGGTGCGCACCTGCACCGGCCCGCCGGCGTCGTCCACCCGGACGTCCCCGGAGGCGCTGCCCACCACGGCCGCGCCGTCGACCCGGCCGGCCCGGACGTCGCCGCTGGCGGTGCGGGCCTGCAGGTCGGTGCAGTGCTCGGCGGACAGGTCACCGCTGGAGCTGGTCAGCACCGCCCGGCCCAGCCGGCCGCGCAGGGTCGCGTCGGCGGAGGCGCCGGTGAGCTGGACGTCGGCGTCCGGGGGGGTGGTCACGGTGATGGCGAACGCGGGGGTGCGCAGCAGGCGCCGCTCGGGCACCGACAGCCGGAGCGAGCTCCGCGTGACGGTCAGGTCGATCCGGTCGATCAGCTCGTCGGCGGCGCTGTTCATCGCCTGGACCTCGATCCGGACCTCCTCGGCGCCCGGGTCGGCCTCGACGGTCGTGGAGCCCGCCGGGTTCTGCACCTCCAGCGAACGGGGCGCGTCGGACAGCGGGACGCGGTGCGTGCGGACGGTCACCAGGGACTCCTCGGGGTGTGCGTCAGCTCCGGGCGAAGCCGGAGTAGCGGCGGGGGCCGCGCGCGGAGCGCGACGGGTCGGTGGGCTCGCGGAGCCCGGCGGCGACGGCGCGCACCAGCCAGGCGTTGAGGGAGATGCCGGCGGCGGCCGCGGCGGCCTCCGCGCGGGACTTGACGGACTCGGGCAGGCGCAGGCTGATCCGGGCCACCGAGCCGTCGTCCTCGCCGGCCTCGGCGTCGTCGGTGGGCTCGGCCCGCTCCTCGTGCTCCTGCTCCGGAGCGGGGACGACGACGACCTCGGGGTCGCGGCCGCGCAGCCGGATGTCGACCAGGCCGCCGTCCCAGGCGGCCGTCACCTCGGCCGCCATCGCCGACAGGGCGTCGGTGACCGCGAGGCGCACGGCGGGCTCGAGGGTGTCGGCCAGCAGCCGGGCGGTCTCCTTGGTCTGCTCGGTGCCGGCGGCCGCTGCGGTGGTCAGGTGGCGGCGCAGCGCGTCGACGTAGTCGCTCAGGTCCATGGACGCCATCGTGACGTCACTCCCGGGATCCACGGCGGTGGGGGTTCCCGGCGTGCCGGACCGGCGGGGGCGCGGCGGTTCGCCGCGGTCGGGGCGGTCACAGCGAGCCCCCACCCAGCCAGCGGGGCCGGCGGCGCGGGCGGCGGACCGTCCGGGGGACCGGGCGGGGCTCCGACCCCACGCGGCGGGCCTTCAGTTCTTCCAGTTGCCACAGGGTGCTCATGTCCATGACGTCACGATGGCACCACTATGACGTCATGTCCAGCGTCACGGTGATGTCAATCAGGGACCGCGGCACGGCTGGGGCAGCTGGGGAGCGTGCGACGCGACCGTCGAGCCGGCGGCCGCCCCGACGTAGGCTCGACCCCGTGCCCGCCATCGCCCCGCTGAAGGTGCAGGTCGTCGCGCAGACACAGTTCACCCCGCCGGCCGACGTGCCGTGGGAGACCGACGCCGAGGGCGGGCAGGCGCTGGCCGAGTTCGCCGGCCGGGCCTGCTACCAGTCCTGGGACAAGCCGAACCCGGCCACCGCCAGCAACGAGGGCTACCTGCGGCACATCCTCGAGGTCGGCCACCTCTCGGTGCTCGAGCACGGCACCGTGACGATGTACCTCTCCGGTGTCTCCCGCTCGCTGACCCACGAGCTGATCCGGCACCGGCACTTCTCCTACTCCCAGCTGTCCCAGCGCTACGTGCCCGAGACCGACGCCGCCGTGGTCGAGCCGGCGGTGATCGCCGAGGACCCGGAGCTGCACGAGCGCTTCCTCGCCGCGACCGACGCCGCGCTCGCCGCCTACGAGGAGCTGCTCGAGGGCCTGGAGAAGCGGTTCGCCGACGTCCCCAACGCCACGCTGCGCCGCAAGCAGGCCCGCCAGGCCGCCCGCTCGGTGCTGCCGAACGCGATCGAGACGCGCATCGTCGTCACCGGCAACTACCGGGCGTGGCGGCACTTCGTCGCCATGCGCGCCAGCGAGCACGCCGACGTCGAGATCCGCGAGCTCGCCGTCGCCTGCCTGCTCGAGCTGCAGCGCGCCGCCCCGCACGTCTTCGACGACTTCCGGATCAGCCGGCTGGCCGACGGGACCGCGGTCGCCGCGAGCCCGCTGGTCGCCGAGGGCTGAGCCCGCACCACCCGACCGCCCCACCCCGCTACCGCGACGAGGAGTCGACATGGCCGAGGTCGCCGTCCACGAGCACGCCGTCCAGCAGGACGCGGTGCCGCCGATCGACACCCAGTACGAGGACCTGCTGCGCCGGGTCCTGGAGACCGGCACCCCCAAGTCCGACCGCACCGGGACCGGCACGCTCAGCCTCTTCGGCGAGCGGCTCCGCTACGACCTGTCCACCGCCTTCCCGCTGGTGACGACGAAGAAGGTGCACGTCAAGTCGGTGGCCTACGAGCTGCTGTGGTTCCTCCGCGGTGAGGGGAACACCGCCTGGCTGACCGAGAACGGCGTCTCCATCTGGGACGAGTGGGCGGCCGAGGACGGCAGCCTCGGGCCGGTGTACGGCGTCCAGTGGCGTTCCTGGCCCACCCCCGACGGCGGGTCGATCGACCAGATCAGCCAGGTCCTGGAGACGCTGCGGACCGACCCGGACTCCCGGCGGATGGTGGTCTCGGCCTGGAACGTGGCCGCGCTGCCGGAGATGGCGCTGGCGCCCTGCCACGCGCTCTTCCAGTTCCACGTCGCCGACGGCCGGTTGTCCTGCCAGCTCTACCAGCGCAGCGCCGACCTGTTCCTCGGCGTCCCGTTCAACATCGCCAGCTACGCGCTGCTCACCCAGATGGTGGCCCAGCAGGTCGGGCTCACCCCCGGCGACTTCATCTGGGTCGGCGGCGACTGCCACATCTACGCCAACCACCTCCCGCAGGTGCGCGAGCAGCTCAGCCGCGAGGTGCGGCCCTTCCCCCGGGTGACCATCGAGCCGGCGCCGTCGCTGTTCGAGCACCAGTACGCCGACTTCACGGTGCACGGCTACGACCCGCACCCGGCGATCCGCGGCGCGGTGGCGGTCTGACCGCGGTACCGGCGTCCCCGCACCGCGCCCTGCGGATGGTCTGGGCGCAGACCGCCGAGGGCGTCATCGGTGCCGACGGCGCGCTGCCCTGGCACCTGCCCGAGGACCTGCGCCTGTTCCGGGCGCTCACCACCGGGGGCACGGTGGTCATGGGCCGCCGCACCTGGGAGTCGCTGCCCCCGCGCTTCCGGCCGCTGCCGGGCCGGCGCAACGTCGTCCTCAGCTCGACGCTGGACCCGGCCGAGGCCGGCGTGCAGGTCGCCCGGTCGGTGGCCGACGTGCTGGCGCTCACCGGCGACCTCTGGGTGATCGGCGGGGGCGGGGTCTACGCGGCGTTCCTGCCGCACGCCACCGAGGTCGTCGTCACCGAGGTGGACGCGGACGTGGCCGGGGACACCTGGGCCCCGCCGCTGGACGCCGGCTGGCTGCCCGGCGCGCGGGTGCCGGCGGCGGGCTGGGCGGAGTCCTCCGGCGGGCTCCGGTTCCGGGTGGCGCAGTGGCGCCGCGGGGCCACGGACGACGGCCTGGTGGCCGGGATCCTGGCCGAACAGCTGGCCGGGTGGGACGGCGCCGGGCGGTCCGGCAGCGGCGTCGGTGCGGGCCGGTAGATTCCCGGGCATGACCACCGACCCCGCGCGGCCGTTCGGGCGCGTGCTCACGGCCATGGTCACGCCCCTCGCCGAGGACGGCACGATCCACCTGGCCGGCGCGCAGGAGCTCGCCTCGCACCTGGTCGACCGCCAGGCCCACGACGGCCTGGTCGTCTTCGGCACGACGGGGGAGTCGCCCACCACCAGCGACGGCGAGCAGCACGCCGTGCTCGAGGCCGTGCTCGACGCGGTCGGCGACCGCGCCACCGTCGTGGCCGGCGTCGGCACCAACGACACCGCGCACTCGATCGAGAAGGCGCAGTCCGCGGCCCGGCTGGGCGTGCACGGCCTGATGGTCGTCACCCCGTACTACAACAAGCCCCCGCAGGCCGGGCTGCTGCGGCACTTCACCGCCGTCGCCGACTCCACCGACCTGCCGGTGATGCTCTACGACATCCCGCCGCGCTCCGTCGTCCCGATCGAGGTCGAGACGCTGGTCCGCGCCGCCGAGCACCCCAACATCGTCGCGGTCAAGGACGCCAAGGGAGACCTCGGCGCGGTGGCCTGGACCCTCGCGCGCACCGACCTGGCGTACTACTCCGGCGAGGACATGCTGAACCTCCCGCTGCTGGCGCTCGGCGCCGTCGGCGTGGTCAGCGTGGTCGGGCACCTGGTCGGCCCGCGGCTGGCCGAGCTCGTCGCCGCCGTGGAGTCCGGCGACCTGGTCAAGGCGCGGGCGGTCAACGAGAGCCTGCTGCCCGTCTACACCGGGGTGTTCCGCACCCAGGGCACGATCATGATCAAGGCGGCGCTGCGCGAACTGGGGCTGCCTGCCGGCCCCGTCCGCCCGCCGCTCGTCGACGCCACCCACGAACAGCTGGAGCAACTGCGCATGGACCTCGCCGCCGGAGGCGTCACGCTGTGACCGCCGCCCCCACCCTCCAGCCGCACCTCGGCCTCAAGACACCCCCACCGCTGCCCCGCGGCGGCCTGCGGGTGATGGCGCTGGGCGGGCTCGGCGAGATCGGCCGGAACATGGCCGTGCTCGAGTTCGACGGGCAGCTGATGGTCATCGACTGCGGGGTGCTCTTCCCCGAGGCCGAGCAGCCCGGCGTCGACCTGATCCTCCCCGACTTCGGGGTCATCGAGCACCGGCTGCACGAGATCACCGCCGTCGTCCTCACCCACGGGCACGAGGACCACATCGGCGCGATCCCGTACCTGCTGCGGCTGCGCAAGGACATCCCGCTCGTCGGCTCCCGGTTCACCCTCGCGCTGGTCAAGGCCAAGCTGCGGGAGCACCGGATCGACCCGGTGCTGGTCGAGGTCGCCGCCGGCGACGACCACCTGGCCGGGCCGTTCCACTGCGAGTTCATCAGCGTCAACCACTCGATCCCCGACGCGCTCGCGGTCGCCGTGCACACCCCGGCCGGCACGCTGGTGCACACCGGCGACTTCAAGATGGACCAGCTGCCGCTGGACGGCGTCCTCACCGACCTGGGCGCGTTCGCCCGGCTCGGTGTCGAGGGCATCGACCTGCTGCTCAGCGACTCCACCAACGCCGAGGTGCCCGGGTTCGTCACCTCCGAGCGCAACATCGGCCCGGTGCTCGACTCGGTCTTCGAGCGGGCCGGCCAGCGGCTGATCGTGTCCAGCTTCGCCAGCCACGTGCACCGCATCCAGCAGGTCCTCGACTGCGCGGTGAAGCACAAGAGGAAGGTCGCGCTGGTCGGCCGGTCGATGGTGCGCAACATGGGCGTCGCCCAGGACCTCGGCCTCCTGCGGGTCGCCCCTGGGCTGATGGTCAAGCTCGACGAGGCGACGGCGATGCCGCCGGAGCAGGTGGTGCTGATCAGCACCGGCTCGCAGGGCGAGCCGCTGTCGGCGCTGGGCCGGATGGCCCGCGGCGACCACCACCAGGTCACCATCGAGCCCGGCGACACGATCATCCTGGCGTCCTCGCTGGTGCCCGGGAACGAGACCGCCGTCTACAAGGTGATCAACGGGCTGGCCCGGCTGGGCGCCACGGTGATCCACAAGGAGACGGCGATGGTGCACGTCTCCGGGCACGCGCCGGCCGGTGAGCTGCGCACCCTGATCAACGTGGCCAAGCCGCGCTACCTGATGCCGGTGCACGGCGAGTGGCGGCACCTCCGGGCGCACGCGGCGCTGGCCGAGCAGACCGGGATGAGCGCCGACCGCATCCTGCTGGCCGAGGACGGCGTCGTCGTCGACCTGGTCGACGGCAAGGCCTCGATCGTGGGCAGCGTGCCGATCGGCAACGTCTACGTCGACGGGCTCAACGTCGGCGACGTCGGCGAGGAGTCGCTGCAGGCGCGGCGGATCCTCGGCGACGAGGGCTTCGTCGCGCTGACCGTGGTCATCGAGCCCTCGACCCGCACGATCGTCCGCCCGGTGCACCTGTCCACCCGGGGCTTCTCCGACGACCCGGGCGCCTTCAACGAGGTGCTCGGGCTGGTGGAGAAGGAGCTCAAGCGGGCGATGGAGGACGAGCAGGTCGACGCGCACCGGCTGTCCCAGGTGATCCGCCGGACGGTCGGCAAGTGGGTGTCGGACACCTACCGCCGCCGGCCGATGATCATCCCGACGGTCCTCGAGGTCTAGCGGCTCCCCGCCCCCCGTGGGCGGGGAACCGCGCTCAGCCGACGCGCTCGGCGGTGACGACCAGGTTGTCCAGGTAGCTCCGGGCGCCGCGGTCGAACTCGCCGGTGCAGGTGACCAGCCGCAGCACGTCCGCAGGTGTCGCGCCGAAGACCGCCGCGGTGGGGAACTGGTCCTTGGGCACCTGCTCGGTGCCGGTCACCGCGTAGCGGGCGACCGAGCCGTCGGCGACGGTCACCTCCACGGCGTCCCCGGGGCGCAGGTCGCGCAGCGCGTAGAAGACCGCCGGTCCGGCCGTCGAGTCCACGTGCCCCAGCAGGACGGTCGGGCCCCGTGACCCCGGCCGGCCGCCGCCGGTGAACCAGCCGGCCAGGTCGAAGTCCTCGGGCACCTCGGCGCTGCCGTCGGCGGTGAGACCCAGGTCCAGCAGGTCCGACCGCACCCCCAGCGCCGGGATGGCCACCGCCGTCGGCTCCGGCACGCCGGCCGGGTCGACGACCGAGGAGGAGCCCGCCACCGGCGCCGTCGTGCCGGCCGGTGCGGACGAGGCAGCGGGCGACGAGGTGGACGACGAGGTGGACGACGAGGCGGACGGCGCCGCGGCCGGCGGCCCGGACGCGGGCTCCGCTGCGGCGCCGCCGCACCCGCTGAGGGCGAGCACCACGCAGCCGGTCAGCAGGGCCACGCGTCCGAGCCGCACGGTCAGCTCCGGGCCGCGCGACGCAGCCCCAGGCCGGCGGCACCGGCCAGCGCGAGGGAACCGCCGAGCACCGCCAGCGGCGGCACCGACGACGTCCCCTCGGCCGTGCCGCCGGCGCCGGTCTCGACGCCGCCGACCGGCACCTGGGTGAGCTGACCGCGCACGGCGCCCGCGGCGAAGGCGGTGGTGTGGCTGTCGGTGAAGAAGGCGGCCGGGTCGGCCTCGATCTGCGCCAGGCTGAAGCCGGCGCCGGTGTCGGCGCCGTTGGCCACGATGCCGGTGGTGAACGGCCCCTGCAGGCAGCCGCTGCTCACCAGCCGGCCGCGGCCGTCGTCCTCCGGGTTGGGCAGCGCGACCCGCGGCGGACCGGCCTTGCCGGCCGCGCCCTGGTGGATGTGGGTCGCCGTCTTGGCCGGGCTCTGGTACGGCGGCGTCACCCCGGTGAGGGTGATGTCGTAGCAGATGACCTCGAGGTCGGAGTTGATCCGGTACATGAAGCTGCCGGTGGCGCCGGGCTGGCCGGGCGTCGGTGCCCCCTCGGCGTTGATCACCATGTCGGGGGTGGCCATCGCGGTGAACGCGCTGGTGAAGGTGGCCGGCTCGGCCACCTCCGTCTCGGCGGAGGCGGTGCCCGCGCCGGTCAGGACGACGGCGCCGACGGCGCCGGCGACGACGGCGGTGCGGGCCAGGGACGAGCGGAGTCCGGTCACGGTCTCTCCTCGGGTGCAGGGGGTGGTCGCCGGGGTGTACGGCCCCCACCTGCCCCGCGTTCACCCGCCGCGTCAGAACGTCGAGCTGAGCACCACCGCGCCGGAGGCGTCGACCACCTCGAAGCCCGCGGCGTCCTCCCGCAGCACCGAGGAGTTCAGGTTGCAGTCCAGCTGCTGGGCGCCCACGCCGAGGAACTCGCCGGCCGGCACCTCGTTGCCGGCCTCGTCGCGCACCGAGAGCCGGTAGACCTCGCCGGCGGCGAAACCCTCACCGGAGAGCTTCACCTCCACGCCCCAGGTGTGCGGGACGACGTCGGCCGTCGCGCGCACGCCCTGCGCGGCGACCTCGACGGCCACCTGCTCCAGCGGCGGTGCCGGCGGCACGGGCCGGGACAGCCAGCCGACGCCGAACGCGGCCGCGGCGATGGCGACGGCCGCCGCGACGGCGGCCAGCCGGGTGCGCCGGGACCGCCGCGCGGCCAGGTCGGCCGGCCGGGCGCCCTCGGCGGCGATCCGGGCGAGCACCGCGTCACCCAGCCCCGGCGGTGGGCCGGGCAGCTCGTCGAGCCGGGCCGGGTCGACGTCGGCCAGCCGGCTCGCGAGCGGGGCCAGCTCGCGCAGCTCGGCGCGGCAGGCGGCGCAGCCGTCCAGGTGCGCCCGGACGGCGGCCCGCTCGGCGGGGGTGCCGTGACCCAGTGCGTACACGCCCAGCTGCTCGCGCAGCCCGCGGTGGGCGTCCCGCGGCAGATCGCTCACGGCTCCACTCCCATCTCCTCCATCGCCAGGCGCAGTGCCTTGAGCCCGTAGAACACCCGGCTGCGCAGTGTGCCCACCGGGATCCCCAGCTCGGCGGCCACCTCGGCGTGCGGCCGGCCCCGCAGGTGGGTCTGCACGATCGCGGTGCGGTGCTCCGCGCCGATCCGGCGCAGCGCCTCCTCCACCACCCAGGCGTCGACGAGCCGCTCGTCCGGGTCGGCGACGGCGGGCGGCGGCAGGTCGGTGCCGTCGGTCAGCTCCCGCTGCCACGGCCGGACGGCGAAGCGGCGGGCCTCGTCGACGACCACGTTGCGGGCGATGGCGAACAACCAGGTGCGCAGGCTGGCCAGCTGCGGGTCGTAGGAGTCCGCTGCGCGCCAGGCCCGCAGGAACACCTCCTGGACGACGTCCTGCGCCGCCCCGCCGTCACCCAGCTGCCGGAGCGCGAAGCGGTACAGCTCCGGGCCGTGCGCGGCGTAGGCCGCCCGCACGTCGAGCACCTCGGCCTGGGCCGTGCCTCGTTGGCGCGCCATCGCGCTCCTCGCCGAGTGCCGGGGCGCCCGGGGCGGGTGCCGTCGGAGGGGCATACGTCGCTCCGGCCCGATCGGTTCAGCCGCCGGCTACCGGACGACGGTGATCGGCGTGATGCCCTCGGCGGCTGGGAGCGGGAAGCCGAGCACCTGGGCGTAGAAGGACAGCTCGCCGTCCAGCGCCGCGCGGATGTTCTCGGCCTTGCGGAAGCCGTGCTGCTCGCCGGCGAACAGCAGGTACGCGTGCGGCACGCCCTTCGCCCGGAGCGCGGCGACCATCATCTCCGCCTGCTCGGGCGGCACCACCCGGTCCTCGTCGCCCTGGAAGACCGCCAGCGGGGTGTCCAGCGCGTCGGTGTGGTGGATCGGTGAGCGCTCGGCGTACACGGCCTCGCCGGCCGGCCACGGCGCGATGAGCCCGTCCAGGTAGCGCGACTCGAACTTGTGCGTGTCGGCGGCCAGCGCGGCGAGGTCGGCGACGCCGTAGTGGCTGGCCCCGGCGGCGTAGACCCCGGGGCGGAAGGTGAGCGCGGCCAGCGTCGTGTACCCGCCGGCCGAGCCGCCGCGGATCGCCAGCCGGGCCGGGTCGACGCGGCCCCGGGCGGCCAGCCAGCGGGCGCAGGCGACGACGTCGTCGAGGTCGGCGACGCCCCACTGCCCCTTCAGCGCCTCGCGGTAGCGCCGGCCGTAGCCGGTGGAGCCGCGGTAGTCGACGTCGGCGACGGCGAACCCGCGCGAGGTCCAGTACTGGATGCCGAGGTCCAGCGTCGACCGGGCGGCGGCGGTCGGTCCGCCGTGCACCAGCACCAGCAGCGGCGGCCGCTCGTCGTCGGCCCCGGTGACCTGCGGGTTGGTCGGCGGGTAGACCAGCGCGTGGGCCTCGGCGACGCCGCCCGGCTCGTGCTCGGTCGGGAAGGTGACGTGCTCGGGCCGGGAGAACCAGGCCGGGTCCAGGCCCAGGTCGCGGGCCGGGCGCAGCACCTCGCTGGTGTCGTCGAGGTGGACGCGGAGGACCACCGGCTCGGACGCCGGGCCGCCGGCCACGCAGACCACGCCGTCGCCGGCCGCGCGGAGCTGGCCGAAGGCGGAGTACGGCAGGTCGAACTCCCGCGCGGTGCCGTCGGTGTCCAGCACCGCGAGCCGGTCGGCGCCGTCGCGGCCGTAGGCGAGCACCACCCGGCCGTCGGCCAGCAGGTCGTACCGGCTCTGCCCGAACACCCACTGGGGCCCGGCGATGTCGCTGCCCGCGTCGAACACCAGCTCGACCTCGCCGTGCGGGCGGCGGCGGTACAGCGACCAGACGTCGGTGCGGTCGCCGAGCCACCACAGCGACAGGTCCGCGCCCCAGACCGGCTGGACGACGGACTCGCCGGGCCCGCCGGCCAGCACGTGCTCGCTGCCGTCGGCCGCGCGGACGACGAGCTGCGCCGAGTCCCAGGGCATGTCCGGGTGCTGCCACTGCAGCCAGCTGAGCGTGACGCCGTCCGGTGCCCGCCGCGGGTCGGAGACGAAGTCCGGCCCGCTCACCAGCACCTCGGTGGTGCCGTCGGCGGCCACCCGGACCACCTCGGAGACGACCTCGGCGGCCAGCCCGGACGCGGTGTGGGTCTCCCGGACCGCCAGCACGCCGTCACCGTCGGCGGACAGGTCGGCGAACCGCACGCCGGCGGGCACGGCCGGCTCCGGCGTCACCGCGACCGGCTCGCTGCTCCCCGGGGCCACCCGGTAGAGCCGCTGGTCGGCGTAGTGGGTGAACCAGACGGTGCCGCCGGACACCGTCCAGGCGCCGCCGCCGTACTCGTGCACCCGGGTGCGGGCGTTCCACGGAGCCGGCAGCAGGTCGGTCGTGCTGCCGTCGGGGCCGCGGCGCACCAGCACGGTGCGGCCGCCCTCGCTGGGCCGGCCCTCCGCCCACCAGACGTCGTCCCCGTCGACGACGATCTCGCCGAGCCGGGCGGCGGCGCGCACGACGAGCTCCGAGGTGATCGGCGTCGGCCAGCTGCCGTAGGGGAGGGTCTGCACGGAGTCGGTCACGGGTCGAACGTAGCGATCCCCGGCGGCCCGGTCCCGGCTGAGTCCGGACACGCGGTCGGCAATGGGCCGCGGACACCCTCGGCCGGATTACCGTCTGACGCATGCCTGCTCGCGCGTCGACGTCGAACCGGGCGCCGGCGCGCGGTGGCGGCTCCACGCGCCCGCGCACCGGCTCCACCGCCAAGAAGCGCCCACCGGCCAAGCGCGGCTCCACCGCCGCCCGCCGGCCCGCGGCCAAGAAGAAGCAGGGCACCCTCGCCGGCACCCTCTGGCGGGGTGCCTCCAGCACCTGGGGCCTGTTCGCCCGCGGCGCCGGCGGGCTCGCCCGCTCGGTCGCCCGGCCGGAGGAGGCCGAGCCGCTCGGCCCCGAGCACCGCCGCGACGGGGTCGGCCTCGCCGTCCTCGGGCTGGCCATCGTGCTGGGCGCTGCCACCTGGACCGACGGCATCGGCCCGGTCGGCGCCGGCCTCAGCGACGGGGTGCGCGTCCTGATCGGTGCGCTCACCGTGGCGCTGCCGGTCGTGCTGTTCCTGGTGGCCCTGCGCCTGCTGCGGCACCCGCCGCACCCCGAGGCGCGCGGCCGGCTGATGATCGGCTGGGTCAGCGTCGTCGCCGCGGTGGTCGGTGTGGCCCACGTCGTCGGCCCCGACGACTCCGCCACCGACCGCACCGGCGCCGGCGGCCTGCTCGGCTGGGCGGTCGGCACCCCGCTGACCGCGGGCATGGGCCCGATCGTCACCGTGCTGCTGCTGGTGCTGCTGGCCTTCTTCGGGCTGCTGGTCGTCACCGCGACCCCGGTCCACCAGGTGCCCGAGCGGCTGCGCGAGTGGGCCGACCGGCAGCTGGGCCGCGACGGCGAGTACGACGACGACGAGTACGACGAGCTCTACGACGACGAGGAGACCGAGCCCGCGCCGAAGACGCGGCGGGGCCGCAAGGCCGCGGCGGCCGCCGTCCAGGACACCCTGGACACCGGGGTCGTCGACACCGGCGCGCTCGACGAGGCGCCCGAGGCCGTCGTCCACGAGCCGGCCCCCGAGCCGGTGCCGGTGCGCCGCCCGATCATCGACCGCACCGCGCCGCCGGAGGACCTGCCGCCGATCGAGGAGCCCGAGCAGCTCCGGATCCAGCCGGTCGAGGGCACCTACACGCTGCCCTCGCTGAGCGTGCTGCGCCCGGGCACCCCGCCGCGGGCGAAGTCCAAGGCCAACGACGTCGCCATCGAGGCGATCACCGGCGTGCTCGAGCAGTTCAACATCGACGCCGCCGTCACCAGCTTCACCCGCGGCCCGACGGTGACCCGCTACGAGATCGAGCTGGGCAACGCGGTCAAGGTCGAGAAGATCACCGCGCTGACCAAGAACCTCGCCTACGCGGTCGCCAACGACAACATCCGGATCCTTGCGCCGATCCCGGGCAAGTCGGCGGTCGGCGTCGAGGTGCCCAACACCGACCGCGAGACGGTCAGCCTGGGCGACGTCATGCGCTCGCAGGTGGCCAAGCAGGACCCGCACCCGATGCTGGTCGGCCTGGGCAAGGACATCGAGGGCGGGTTCGTCTGCGCGAACCTGGCGAAGATGCCGCACCTGCTGGTGGCCGGTGCCACCGGTGCCGGCAAGTCCAGCTGCATCAACTCGCTGCTGACCTCGCTGCTGCTGCGGGCCACCCCGGACCAGCTGCGGATGATCCTGGTCGACCCGAAGATGGTCGAGCTCACGCCCTACGACGGCATCCCGCACCTGATCACGCCGATCATCACCGACCCCAAGAAGGCCGCCACCGCGCTGGCCTGGCTGGTGGAGGAGATGGAGCAGCGCTACCAGGACATGCGGGCCACCGGGGTCCGGCACATCGACGACTTCAACCGCAAGGTCGAGCGCGGCGAGATCACCGCCCCGCCCGGCAGCGAGCGGGTGTACCAGCCCTACCCCTACATCCTCACGATCGTCGACGAGCTCGCCGACCTGATGATGGTCGCCCCGCGGGACGTCGAGGAGTCGATCGTCCGGATCACCCAGAAGGCCCGCGCGGCCGGCATCCACCTGGTGCTGGCCACCCAGCGGCCCTCGGTCGACGTCGTCACCGGCCTGATCAAGGCCAACGTGCCCTCGCGGCTGGCGTTCTCCACCTCCAGCCTCACCGACAGCCGGGTCATCCTCGACCAGCCGGGCGCGGAGAAGCTGATCGGCATGGGCGACGCCCTGTTCCTGCCGATCGGCGCGGGCAAGCCGATCCGCGTGCAGGGCGCCTACGTCTCCGACACCGAGATCGAGGCGGTCGTCGAGTTCGTCAAGCGGCAGGGCGAGCCCGAGTACCGCGAGGAGGTCTTCACCGCCGCGGCGGGGGAGAAGAAGGAGATCGACGAGGACATCGGCAGCGACCTCGAGCTGCTGGTCCAGGCGGTCGAGCTGGTCGTCACCAGCCAGTTCGGGTCGACCTCGATGCTGCAGCGCAAGCTGCGGGTGGGCTTCGCCAAGGCCGGGCGGCTGATGGACCTGATGGAGAGCCGCGGCATCGTCGGCCCCTCCGAGGGCTCCAAGGCGCGCGACGTGCTGGTCAAGCCCGACGAGCTGGAGTCGGTCATGTTCACCCTGCGCGGGGGGACGCTGGGCTGATCCTCCGGTGGCGCCCGGTCCGACCCCGGACGGCGCCTAGGATGGTCTGGTGCCAGCTCTGCCCAGTCCCATGACATCCCCCCAAGGGCAGCCCCCCGTCAGCGCGCCCCGCCGCGTGTCGGTGGTGACCCTCGGCTGCGCCCGCAACGAGGTCGACTCGGAGGAGCTCGCCGGCCGGCTGGCCGGCGACGGCTACGTGCTGGTCGAGGACGGCGAGGCCGCCGACGCGATCCTGGTCAACACCTGCGGCTTCATCGAGAGCGCCAAGAAGGACTCGGTCGACGCGATCCTGGCCGCCACCGACTCCGGCGCCGAGGTGATCGCCGTGGGCTGCATGGCCGAGCGCTACGGCGCCGAGCTCGCCGGCGCGCTGCCCGAGGCCACCGTGCTCGGGTTCGACGACTACACCGCCATCGGCGACCGGCTGGACGACGTCCTGGCCGGCCGCCCCCTGGTGCCGCACACCCCCAAGGACCGGCGCACGCTGCTGCCGATCAGCCCGGTGCAGCGCACCGCGGCGGTCCAGGCCCCCGACGCGGTCGCCATCCCCGGCCACGACTGGCTCAAGCGCAAGCGGCTGGCCGCCGGGCCCTCGGCGGCGCTGAAGATCGCCTCCGGCTGCGACCGGCGCTGCTCGTTCTGCGCCATCCCGGCCTTCCGCGGCGCGTTCGTGTCCCGCCCGGCGGGCGAGGTGCTCGGCGAGGCGCAGTGGCTGGCCGCCCAGGGCGTCACCGAGATCGTGCTGGTGA
This sequence comes from Modestobacter versicolor, assembly GCF_014195485.1. NCBI lineage: Bacteria > Bacillati > Actinomycetota > Actinomycetes > Geodermatophilales > Geodermatophilaceae > Modestobacter > Modestobacter versicolor. The sequence goes on along the minus strand of NZ_JACIBU010000002.1, from coordinate 92,966 downwards.
GCGAGAACTCGACCTCCTACGGCAAGGACACCGGCGACCTGCGCTCGCTGGAGAAGCTGCTGCCCCAGCTCGCCGCGACCCCGGGGATCGTCCGGGTGCGCGTCGCCTACCTGCAGCCCGCCGAGCTGCGGCCCGGGCTGCTGGAGGTCATCGCCGCCACCCCGGGCATCGCGCCGTACTTCGACCTGTCCTTCCAGCACTCCTCGCCGACGCTGCTCCGCCGGATGCGCCGCTTCGGCGGCACCGACGACTTCCTCGGCATCATCGAGCGCGCCCGCGCCCTCGCGCCGGGCGCGGGCTTCCGCACCAACGTCATCCTCGGGTTCCCGGGCGAGACCGAGGAGGACGTCGCCGAGCTGGAGCGCTTCCTGGTCGAGGGCCGGCTGGACGCCGTCGGCGTCTTCGGCTACTCCGACGAGGAGGGCACCGAGGCGGTCGGGCTGCCGGGCAAGCTGGCCCAGCACGAGATCGACGCGCGGGTCCGCCGGATCACCGACCTGGTCGAGGAGCTCACCGCCCAGCGGGCGGAGGAGCGGATCGGCACGACCGTCGAGGTGCTGCTGACCGAGGACCTCTCCGAGGCCGAGGGCGCGGGCACCTGGGCCGGCCACGCCGCGCACCAGGACCCCGACGCCGACGGCACGACGACGATCACCGGGGTACCCGCCGGCGCGGTGCCCGGCGAGGTCGTGCCGGCCACCGTCGTCGACACCGAGGGCGTCGACCTGCTCGCCCGCGCGCTGGTCCCGGCGCTCGCCGCACCGGCCGGGGCCTGAGCCGATGAGCGCGGTCGTCCCCGAGGGTTCGGCGGACCCGGCGGCGACCCCGCCGCAGTCGGTGCGCCTGCTGAACCTGCCGAACGCGCTCACCCTGTTCCGGCTCGCCGTGGTGCCGCTGTTCGCCGTGCTGCTGCTCTCCGACGGCGGCATGGACGACGAGCGCCGGCTGTGGGCCACGCTGTTCTTCGCCGGCGCGATCATCACCGACCGCTACGACGGCATGATCGCCCGCCGCACGAACCAGGTCACCGAGTTCGGCAAGCTCGCCGACCCGATCGCGGACAAGGCGCTCACCGGCACCGCGCTGCTGGGGTTGTCGATCCTGGGGCTGCTGCCGTGGTGGGTGACGGTGGTGATCCTGTTCCGCGAGGTCGGGGTCACCGTCCTGCGGTTCTGGGTCATCCGGCACGGCGTCATCGCCGCCAGCCGGGGCGGCAAGGCCAAGACCGTGCTGCAGGCGCTGGCCATCGGGCTGTACATCCTGCCGCTGAGCGGGGTGCTCGCCTCGGGCCGCTGGTGGGTGATGGCCGCCGCGCTGGTGCTGACCGTGATCACCGGCATCGACTACGTCTACCGGGCGCTGACCCTCCGCCGCACCAGCGCACGGGCGATGCTGGCCGCCGAGGCCCGCCGCGCGGCCGCCGGCGGTGACAACGCACCCGGCGAGACCCGCAGGGACACCGCGGCGTGAGCCCGCCCGGGCCCGCCCCCGCCGCGGCGCAGCGGCTGCACGAGGCGCTGCGCGCCCGCGGGGAGACCGTCGCGGCCGCCGAGTCGCTGACCGCGGGGCTGTTCTGCGCCACCCTCGCCACCGTGCCGGGCGCGAGCGCCACGCTGCGCGGCGGCGCCGTCGTCTACGCCACCGACCTGAAGACGACGCTGGCCGGCGTCCCGGCCGACCTGCTGGCCGCCGCCGGGCCGGTCAGCGAGCAGACCGCGGCGGCCCTCGCCGAGGGCATCCGCACCCGCTGCTCGGCCACCTGGGGCGTGGGGCTCACCGGGGTGGCCGGGCCCGGTCCGGTCGACGGGCACGCCCCCGGCCGGGTCTACCTCGGGCTGAGCGACGGCCTGCTCACCGTCGTGCACGAGCTGGACCTGCCCGGCGACCGGGCGCAGGTGCGCGCGGGCGCGGTCGAGGCGGCGCTGCAGCGGCTGCTGGACCGGCTGGCCGAGCACCCCCTGCCGGGCGAGGACGCCGGGAACTCCACGGCCTCCCGGGGTGTTACGCCATCAGCGGACGTGCCTCCACCGGGACGGTGACCAGGGTCATGGCCGCGTACGGTGAGCACACGGCGTCCTCCGGCCCGCCCGGTCGGCGTCCGAGCTCTCGAGACCTGCTCGTCAGAGTGGACAGGAGACGGCCATGACGCTGCTGCGCACCCAGCTGGGGAACACCCTGCGGGGTCACCGGCTGCGGCAGCGGCGCACGCTGCGCGACGTCTCGGGCGCTGCCCGGGTCAGCCTCGGGTACCTCTCCGAGGTCGAGCGCGGCCAGAAGGAGGCCTCCTCCGAGCTGCTCGCCTCCATCTGCGACGCCCTCGACGTCGAGCTCGCCGACCTGCTGGCCGAGGTGAGCCTGGAGATGCGGCTCGCCGAGCCCGGCCGCCGTCCGGTGCGCCCGGTGGCCCTCGCCGGTGTCGGAGCCGGGGTGGGCGCCGGGGTCGGCTCCCGTCCGGGCAGCCCGGACGACGACCCGGCCGCAGCTGCCGCCGACGACGCCACCGAGACCGCCTCCGCGGCCGCTGAGGCGCCCGTGGCCGAGCCGGCACTGGCCCTGGTCGGCGGTGGCCAGCCCGCGCGGGCCGGCGCACGACCGGCCGTCTCCCTCGCCGCCTGAAGAAGGACCCCGCTGCCCCCCACGCCTCGCGAGCTCGGCGCGGGACCCTGCAGCGGGGCCGTTCCAGCACGTCACCGGGGGTGGGACGGGTGCTGCGCCCGGGCCTGGTGGCGCGACACGACGTGCGCTCGGTGTCCACCTCCTTGACCCGGTGCGACCGGGAGGGCACAAAGTGTCCATGTCTTCCCCCGGATCCCGCTCCTCGCTGACGCCGCACCCCTCGCTGCCGGTGCCGACCGCCGGGCGGGGTGGGGTCACCGTCCTGGAGGCCGACGCAGCCGAGAAGGCCGCTGCCGAGGCAGCCGCGGCGTCGGGCCAGCACCTCACCACCCCGGTCCCGACCGGGGCGTTCCAGCCGCCGGCGCCGGGCCTGCACGTGACGGCCCCGGTGCCGTCGTTGAACGTCGCCGTCCCGGCGCCGCGGCCCACCGCCGCCGCGCCGCGCGACCCGCGCCGCCCGCTGGCCCGCCCCGGGGTGGCCATGAGCCGCACCCGCCGCGGCCTGCTCGCCGGCGCCCGCACCGCCTTCGCCGAGCGCGGGCTGAAGAAGACCACCATGCAGCACGTCGCCGCCGCGGCCGGGGTCGCCAAGGCCACGCTGTACAACCACTTCCGCACCAAGGACGACGTCGCCACCGCGCTCATCGCCTTCGAGCTGGACCGGCTGGCCGCCCTGGCCGCCGAGCTGCCGCTGACCGTCGCGGTGCCGGCGCTGGCCGAGGAGGTCGGCGCGCACCCGGTGCTGCGCCGGCTGGCCGAGACCGAGCCCGAGGTCCTGGTGCAGATGATGGGCCTGGACGCCGACCGCTGGGGCGACGTCGTGCTGACCCTGGGCTCCGCGCTGCGGATCAGCCGGCCCGAGGCCGAGCTCGTCTGCCGCTGGCTGCTCGGCCTGGTGCTGCAGCCGGGCACCGCGCCGGAGCGGGCGGCACAGGCCGCCGTCGTCACCGGGCAGCTCGTCGGCTGAGCAGCGCAGTCCCGGCGGCCGCCCGGACCACCTCGGTGGGCCGGGCGGCCGTTCCGCGTCCGGGTCCCGTGCGACCGGGCGACGTGACATCGTGACCGCACGCCCGGTCCGCGTCGACGGACCCGGGCGGACCGACCTCCGGAGCCCTTGATGCGGTACCTCTTCCGACCACCGGCCGCCGAGGCCGCCGGGCTGCTCTCGCTGCCCTGGGACCAGCCGCTGGAGGAGTGGGACCCGGAGCTGCTGCTCGAGGTGCCCCAGCGCGGCATCTCGCGGCACGTCGTCCGGTTCACCGTCTCCGAGGGCCGGGTCTACGCCCTCAAGGAGATCGCCGAGCCGCTGGCCCGGCACGAGTACGCGCTGCTCGCGGAGTTCGAGGGCGAGGGGCTGCCGTCGGTGTCGGTGCTGGGCATCTGCGTGGACCGGCCCGGCGACCAGGACGCCATCCTGGTGACCCGGTACCTCGAGTACTCGATGTCCTACCGCTACGTGTTCTCCGGGCCGCGGGCCACCCACTCGCCTGACCGGCTGCTGGACACCCTCGTCCAGCTGCTGGTCCGGCTGCACCTGGCCGGCGTCTACTGGGGCGACTGCTCGCTGTCCAACACCCTCTTCCGGCCCAGCGCGGGCACGTTCACCGCCTACCTCGTCGACGCCGAGACCGCCGAGCGGCACCCCGCGCTCTCGCCCCGGCTGCGGGCCTACGACGTCGACCTCGCCCGGGAGCGGGTCGGTGCCGAGCTGATGGACCTGCAGGCCGGTGAGCTGCTGCCGCCGGACATCGACCCGATCGAGGTCGCCGACAGCCTGGCCGGCCGCTACGAGGCGCTGTGGGACGAGGTGACCCGCGAGGAGGTCTTCCGCCTCGACGAGCAGGCGCGGAAGGTCGCCGAGCGGCTGCAGCGGATCAACGACCTGGGCTTCGACGTCGGCGAGATCGAGCTGGTCACCTCCGCCGACGGCGCGCGCCTGCGGGTGGAGACCCGGGTCGCCGAACCCGGGCAGCACCGGCACGAGCTGTTCCGGCTGACCGGCCTGGAGGTGCAGGAGAAGCAGGCCCAGCGGCTGCTCAACGACCTGCGGTCCTACCGGGCCTACCTGGAGCAGCGCAGCGGCGGACCGGTGGCCGAGGAGGTGGCGGGGCGGCGCTGGCTGAGCGAGGTCTACCAGCCGGTGGTGGCCACCGTCCCGGCCGAGCTGGCCGGCCGGCTGGAGCCCGCCGAGGTGTTCCACGAGGTGCTCGAGCACCGCTGGTTCCTGTCCGAGCAGGCCGGTTTCGACGTCGGCACCTGGACGGCGGCACGCTCCTACGTCCAGCACGAGCTGCCCCGGACGCCGTCGGAGCTGACCACCCCGTCGGTGATCGCCGACCGCTCCTGAGCGGTTCCTACGGGCAGGTCAACGCAAGATCACGCTCCGTTTGACACTACCTGTGGGCTGGGCCACTCTCCGAGGTCCGCGGCGACGACGGTGTCGCTGCTCGGCAACGGAGGCGGTCGGCGTGCCGAAGGCGAGCAGTCCCGGACCACTCGGACCACGGCGGAGACGGCGGCGAGGCCTGGCCGGCGCCGCCGCGGTCGCGGTCCTCAGCTCGATGCTCGCAGCGTGCGGGAGCGACGAGGGTGGTGTCCCGACGCTCACCTGGTACATCAACCCCGACGCGGGCGGGCAGGCCGAGATCGCCAGCCGGTGCACCGAGGCGGCGGAGGGCCGCTACCGGATCGCCACGGCGACGCTGCCGCGCGAGGCGACCGGCCAGCGCGAGCAGCTGATCCGCCGGCTCGCGGCCAACGACGCCTCGATCGACATCATGAGCCTGGACCCGCCCTTCATCCCGGAGTTCGCCCAGGCCGGCTTCCTGGCCCCGGTGCCCGAGGACGTCGCCGAGCGGGTCACCGAGGACGTCGTCGAGAGCGCCATCGAGGGCTCCACCTGGGACGACGAGCTGGTCGCCGTCCCGTTCTGGGCCAACACCCAGATCCTCTGGTACCGCGAGTCGGTCGCCGAGGCCGCCGGGCTGGACATGAGCCAGCCGGTCACCTGGGACGAGATCATCGCCGCGGCCCAGGACCAGGACGCGCTCATCGGGGTGCAGGGCATCCGCGCCGAGGCGCTCACCGTCTGGTTCAACGCGCTCATCGAGTCCGCCGGTGGCTCGATCATCGCGGAGAACTCCACCGACCCCGAGCAGATCCAGCTGGGGCTCACCTCCGAGGCCGGGGTGCGGGCCACCGAGGTGATGCGGGCGATCTCCGACAGCGGCCAGACCGGCCCCGCGCTGTCGACCGCGAACGAGGACTCCACCGCCACCGGCTTCGAGGGGGAGGACGGCGGCTTCATGGTCAACTACCCGTTCGTCTACCCCCGCGCCCTCGGCAAGGTCGAGGAGGGGTCGATGGAGCAGGCGACCGTCGACGACTACGGCTGGGCGGTCTACCCGCAGGTCGACGAGGGCACCGAGAGCGCCCCGCCGTACGGCGGGATCAACCTCGGCGTCGGCGCCTTCAGCGAGAACGTCGACTTCGCCTTCGAGGCCACCGAGTGCATCACCTCGACGGAGAACCAGGCGTACTACTTCGTGACCAACGGCAACCCGGCCTCGGACACCGCGGTCTACGACGACCCGGCGGTGCTCGAGGAGTTCCCGATGGCCCCGGTGATCCAGCAGTCGCTGGAGCAGGCCGCCCCACGGCCGCAGACGCCGTACTACAGCGAGGTCTCCGGCGGGCTGCAGCGCGAGTACCACCCCACCGGTTCGGTGGACCCGGAGTCGACTCCGGAGTCGGCCACCGACTTCATCACCGCGGTCCTCCGGAAGGAGCAGTTGCTGTGAGCGAGCTCGCGAGCGGACCGATGGGCACAGCAGCTCCGCGAACGCGGACGACGAGCGCCAGCGAGGAGTTGAAGTGAGCACCACGACGCTCCCACCGACCCAGAAGGCGGCGCCGGTCTCCGCACCGGCGGGCACCACGAGCGACCGGGCCCGCAGCGAGCGCAAGCTCGGCTGGCTGCTGGCCGGGCCGGCCCTGGTGGTCATGCTGCTGGTGACCGCCTACCCGATCCTGCAGGCGGTGTACGACTCGCTGTTCGACTACCGGCTCACCGACCCGGAGAACCGGTCGTTCACCGGGCTGTCGAACTACGGGGTCATCCTCACCGACTCCACCTGGTGGATCTCGATCGGCGTCACGGTGTTCATCACCGTCGTCACCGTCGCGGTAGAGCTGGTGCTCGGCTTCGCGCTGGCGTTCGTGATGGCCAAGGCGCTGGCGGCGATCCGGCCGGTGCTGCGGGCGGCGATCCTCATCCCGTACGCCGTCATCACCGTGGTCTCGGCGTTCGCCTGGCGGTTCGCCTTCGCCATCGACACCGGGTTCGTGAACTCCTGGTTCGGCTGGCTGCCCGGCATCGGGGCCGACACCGACTGGTTCGGCGGTCAGTGGTCGGCGCTGTTCGTCGTCTGCGTGGCCGAGATCTGGAAGACCACGCCGTTCATCTCGCTGCTCCTGCTGGCCGGTCTGGCCCAGGTGCCCGAGGTGCTGCAGGAGGCGGCGAAGGTCGACGGCGCCACCTGGTGGCAGCGGCTGCGCAAGGTGACGCTGCCGAACATGAAGGCCGCGATCATGGTCGCGCTGCTGTTCCGCACCCTGGACGCCTTCCGGGTGTTCGACAGCATCTTCGTGATGACGGCGGGGGCCAACAACACCGAGACGGTGTCGTTCCTGGCCTACCGCCAGACCATCTCCCGGCTGGAGATCGGGCTGGGGTCGGCGGTCAGCGTGCTGCTCTTCCTCGTCGTGGTGGGGATCGCCGCGTTGTTCATCAAGGGCTTCAAGGTCGACCTGGCCCAGGCGAGGGGTGAGCGCTGATGTCCCGCAAGGAGAAGAACTGGTGGATCGTCGCCGGGGTCCTGATCGTCGTCTACGCGCTCTTCCCGGTCGCCTGGATCGTGTCGCTGTCGTTCAAGGCACCCGGTGACCTGGCCAACGGCCAGTTCCTGCCCACCGACGCCACCTCGGAGAACTACAAGGGGATCTTCACCGGGGGAGGCGGTGACCTCTTCCTGCCGGCGCTGCGGAACTCGTTCGGGATCTGCCTGATCGCGACGTTCATCTCCTGCGTGCTGGCGATGTTCGCCGCCTACGCGATCGCCCGGCTGGACTTCCCCGGCAAGAAGTTCATCCTCGGCACCGCGCTGGGCGTGGCGATCTTCCCCGTCATCTCGATCGTCACGCCGCTGTTCAACCTGTGGCGCAACATCGGCCTCTACGACACCTGGCCGGGGCTGATCATCCCGTACCTGTCGCTGACCCTGCCGATCTCGATCTGGACCATGTCGGCGTTCTTCCGCGAGATCCCCTGGGAGATGGAGCAGGCCGCCCAGGTCGACGGCGCGACGACGTGGCAGGCGTTCCGCAAGGTGATCGTCCCGCTGGCCGCCCCGGGTGTCTTCACCACGGCGATCATCGCGTTCTTCATCGCCTGGAACGACTTCGTCTACGGCATCTCGCTGACCTCCACCAGCGCCGCCCGCCCGGTGCCGGCCGCGCTGGGCCTGTTCTCCGGCGCCTCGCAGTTCGAGGACCCGACCGGGGCGATCGCCGCAGCCGCGGTGATCGTGACGATCCCGGTCGTCGCCCTGGTCCTGCTGTTCCAGCGGCGCATCGTCGCCGGCCTCACCAACGGCGCTGTGAAGGGCTGACCCCGTGCGCACCCGAACCGACCTCCCGAGGGGGAAGAACTGATGGCCGAGATCGAGATGAAGCACATCGTCAAGCAGTACGGCGACGGCTTCCCGGCGGTGAACGACGTCAGCCTGGACATCGCCGACGGCGAGTTCATGATCCTGGTCGGCCCCTCCGGCTGCGGTAAGTCGACCCTGCTGCGGATGATCGTCGGGCTGGAGGACATCACCAGCGGCGACATGGTCATCGGCGGCAAGCGGGTCAACGACCAGGCGCCCCGCGAGCGCAACCTGTCGATGGTCTTCCAGAACTACGCGCTCTACCCGCACCTGACGGTGTTCGAGAACATCGCCTTCCCGCTGCGGTTGTCCAAGATGGACGACGCCGAGGTGCGCCGCCGGGTCAACGAGGCGGCCGACGTCCTCGAGCTGCACGAGCACCTGGAGCGCAAGCCGGCCAACCTCTCCGGTGGCCAGCGGCAGCGGGTCGCGATGGGGCGGGCGATCGTGCGGCAGGCCGAGGCGTTCCTCTTCGACGAGCCGCTGTCCAACCTCGACGCCAAGCTGCGCGGCCAGATGCGCACCGAGATCGCCCGGCTGCAGCGCCGGCTGGGCATCACCACGGTCTACGTCACCCACGACCAGACCGAGGCGATGACCCTCGGCGACCGGGTCTGCGTGCTGCGGAAGGGCAAGATCCAGCAGGTCGCCTCACCGCGCGAGCTGTACGAGCAGCCGGTCAACCTCTTCGTGGCCGGGTTCATCGGCTCGCCGCCGATGAACTTCTTGCCCGCGCGGCTGGAGGGCCGGAGCCTGACGACCCCGTTCGGCGCGATCGAGCTGGACGAGCGCCGGGCGAAGGCCGTGGCCGGGCGCGACCTGCTGCTGGTCGGCATCCGGCCGGAGTACTTCGAGGACGCGTCCCTGGTCGACGACGTCAAGCGGCCGGTGGGCTCGATCTTCCGGGCGCGGGTCGACGTCACCGAGTGGCTGGGCGACCAGCAGTACGCCTACATCCCCTACGAGGCGCCGGAGGAGATCACCACCCAGCTGCGCGAGCTGTCCCGGGAGCTGGACTCCGAGGAGCTGCGCACCCAGGCGATCGTCTCGATCGACGCCAGCAGCCGGATCCGGGAGGGGCGCGAGGCGGAGTTCTGGCTGGACAGCCGCAAGGTGCACGTCTTCGACCCCCAGTCGGGCGAGAACCTCACCCGGGACGCCGAGGCCGGCGCCGAGCTGACCCGGATGGCGACCGAGGACCGCGAGGAGCAGATCGCGGAGTCCACCGGCGGGCCGGCCGGCCGGTCGGCACCGTCGACCGGCGCGCACGCGGCGGGCGCTGCCTGAGCTGCCTGCAGGACCCCCGGGCGTGACCGGCATGATCACGCCCGGGGGTTTGTGCCGCGGTCGAGCTGCGCACCTGTCCCCTGGAAGCAGTCCCTCGCAGTGCGGGGCCCGATCCTGGAGGCAGCATGGACATCACCGCGACCGACGAGTGGGCCGCACTGGTCGACCACCACCGCGAGCTGGCCCCCCGGACGTTGCGTGAGCTGTTCGCCGAGGACCCCGAGCGCGCGCACCGGCTGACCGGCACCGCCGGCGACCTGTACGTCGACTGGTCCAAGCACCGGGTCACCGACGAGACGGTGCGGCTGCTGGTCGCGCTGGCCGAGAAGGCCGGCGTGCCGCAGCGGATCGAGGCGATGTTCCGCGGCGAGCACATCAACGCCACCGAGGACCGCGCCGTGCTGCACGTGGCGCTGCGGGCACCGGAGCAGGTCGCGCTCACCGTCGACGGGCAGGACGTCACCGCCGACGTGCACGCGGTGCTCGCGAAGATGCGCGGGTTCGCCGACCGGGTGCGGTCGGGGGAGTGGAAGGGCCACACGGGCGAGCGGATCACCGCGGTCGTCAACATCGGCATCGGCGGCTCGGACCTCGGCCCGGCGATGGCCTACACCGCGCTGCAGGACCACAGCGCGCGGGACATCACCTTCCGGTTCGTGTCGAACATCGACCCGACCGACTTCTACGAGAAGACCCGGGACCTCGACCCGGCGACGACGCTGTTCATCGTCTGCTCGAAGACCTTCACCACCCTGGAGACGCTGACCAACGCCACCGTGGCCCGCGACTGGCTGCTGGCCGCACTGGGCGACGACTCCGCGGTGGCCAAGCACTTCGTGGCGGTCTCCACCAACGCCGACGCGGTGGCCGAGTTCGGCATCGACACCGAGAACATGTTCGGGTTCTGGGACTGGGTCGGTGGCCGGTACTCGTTCACCTCGGCCATCGGGCTCTCGCTGATGGTCGCGATCGGGCCGGACGGCTACGACGACATGCTGGCCGGCTTCCACGCCGTCGACGAGCACTTCCGCACCGCGCCCCCGGCGGAGAACCTGCCGCTGCTGCAGGGCCTGCTCAACGTCTGGTACACGAACTTCTTCGGCTCGCAGACCCACGCCGTCCTGCCCTACAGCCAGTACCTGTCCCGGCTGCCGGCCTACCTGCAGCAGCTGACGATGGAGAGCAACGGCAAGTCGGTGCGCTGGGACGGCCAGCCGGTGACGACGGCGACCGGCGAGGTCTACTGGGGCGAGCCCGGCACCAACGGCCAGCACGCCTTCCACCAGCTGCTGCACCAGGGCACGTCGATCATCCCGGCGGACTTCATCGGGTTCGGCGAGCCCAACCACGACATCGGCGAGATGCACGACCTGCTGATGGCCAACCTCTTCGCGCAGAGCGCCGTGCTCGCCTTCGGCCGCACCGCCGAGGAGGTCGAGGCCGACGGCACCCCGGCCGACGTCGTCCCGCACAAGGTCATGCCGGGCAACCGGCCGTCGACGACCGTGCTGGCACCGGAGCTGACGCCGTCCACGCTGGGCCAGCTGATCGCCTTCTACGAGCACACCGTCTTCACCGAGGGGGCGGTCTGGCAGATCGACTCCTTCGACCAGTGGGGTGTGGAGCTGGGCAAGGTGATGGCCCGCCAGCTCGGGCCGGCGCTGACCAGCGAGGCGGCGCCGGAGATGGACCAGGACGCCTCGACGGTCGCCCTGGTGCAGCACTACCGGAAGCTGCGCGGCCGGGCCGTCTGAGCCCGGCGCTCCCGGGGACGGTGCGCGGTGGCTGCACCGGGTACCTGCCTGGGACGATGATCGAGACAGCGTCGCCCGTGTCGCACCCACCCGCCGCCCGGCGGGTGGCTGCACCGGACCAGGAGGAGCCATGCCGAACCCGTTCGTGAAGCTGTGGAAGTACCTGACGGCCTCGGCCAACGCACAGATCGACGAGCGAGCCGATCCCAAGATCCAGATCCAGCAGGCGATCGAGGCGGAGCAGCAGCGGCACCAGGCGCTGGCCAACCAGGCCGCCGCCGTCCTGGGCAACCAGCGCCAGCTGGAGATGCGGCTCAACCGCCAGCTGGGTGAGGTCGAGAAGCTGCAGTCCTCGGCGCGCCAGGCGCTGAACCTGGCCGACCAGACCCGGGCGGCCGGTGACGCGGCGAAGGCGTCGGAGTACGAGCAGGCCGCGCAGGCCTTCGCCACCCAGCTGGTCAGCGCCGAGCAGGCGGTGGAGGACCTCAAGCGCAGCCACGACGAGGCGCTCCAGGCCGCCGAGCAGGCCAAGGGCGCGGTGGAGACGAGCCGGATGCGGCTGCAGTCGACGCTGGCCGAGCGGACCAAGCTCATGTCGCAGCTGGAGCAGGCCAAGATGCAGGAGCAGGTCTCCGCGTCGCTGCGCCAGGTCAACGAGCTCTCCGCGCCGGGCAACACCCCGTCGCTCGGCGAGGTCCGCGACAAGATCGAGGCTCGCTACGCCAACGCGCTGGGCCAGGCCGAGCTGGCGCAGAACTCCGTCGAGGGCCGCATGCTCGAGGTGCAGAAGGCGACGATCGACGTCGCCGGCGCCTCGCGGCTGGCGGAGATCCGCGCCTCGATGGGCGGCGGCACGCAGGCGATCAGCGGCACCCAGGCCGCCGGCGCCATCGAGCAGGGCACCCCGCCGGTGACCGGGCTCGGCGCCGAGACCCCGGCCGCCCAGCCGGCCGAGCGGCCCGACCCCGCCTGAACGAGACCGACGGCCGACCTACGCGGGCCGGCCGTCGGTCCGGCCCCGGTGCAGGGGCCCGCCGCGAGCTCGCGAGCGGCGGGGGGCACCGGGGTCCTTTCTCATGTTGCGGCGATCGACGCGGGGTGGCCGGGTTCGCCGGTGCGCGCGAGCGGGTCGATCGGGCTGCGTGCGGCCTGGCACGAGGGGCACCAGTAGGTCACCCGCTCCTGGGTGTCCGGGCCCTGGTCGCCGAGCAGGATGGTGGTGCGGCAGCGGCGGCACGGGCGGCCCTTGCGGCCGAAGACCCAGTGGTCCTCGCCGCGCCGGGTCGAGCCGGTGGTGCTCTGCTCGGGGCGGTCGCGGTTGGCCAGCATCAGCGTGCGGGCCCGGTCCACCAGCCCCGGGAGGTCCGGCACGTCGGCGACCCGGGTCCACGGGTGGGTGCGGGTCATGAACAGCGTCTCGACCTTGTAGAGGTTGCCGATGCCCGCCAGGTTCCGCTGGTCGAGGATCGCCACGCCGATCTGCTCGTCGGGGTGGGCGCGCAGCCGGCGCAGCGCCTCGTCGAGGTCCCAGTCCGGGCCCAGCACGTCGGGGCCGAGGTGGCCGACCAGCTCGTCCTCGGCGCTGGTCGGGACGATCCGGATGTCGTGCAGCCGGTAGCCGACGCAGTCCCACTCGTCGGTGGCCAGGACGGCCCGGATGCTGTGCCCGGGCCCGCCCTTCCACGGGGTGCCCTTCCGGTAGATGTGCCAGCTGCCGTCCATCCGGTAGTGGGTGCGCAGCGTCCGACCGTCGGCGAAGCGGGTGAGCATGTGCTTGCCGCGGGGGACGACCTCGGTCACGGTCGCCCCGGCGAGGTCGACGGTCGCCAGCTGCGGCACCCGCAGCTCGCCCTTGGTGAGCGTGGCGCCGGCCAGCGCGGTGTTCATCCGGTTGGCGGCCAGCCAGACGGTGTCTCCTTCGGGCATCCCGCCATGATCCCCGCTCGCGCGCGCCGGCGCCGGACCGGTGCCGGTCGGGCCCGCCCGCTCACCAGCGGGCGCGGCGCGGCTCGGTGCCGGCCTCCCCGGTGCGCGCCCGCGGGTCGACGGGCACCGGCGTGGCCTGGCAGGTCGGGCACCACCAGGTGACCCGCTCCTGCAGGTCGGGGCCCTGGTCGCCGAGCAGGATCGGCGTCCGGCAGCGGCGGCACGGGCGGCCCGTGCGGCCGGCGACCCAGTGGTCCTGACCCCGGCGGGTCTCGCCGGTGGTGCTCTGCGCGGGGCGGTGGCGGTTGGCCAGCATCAGCGTGCGCGCCCGCTCGACCAGCGCGCGCAGGTCCGGGACGTCGGCGACCCGCGCCCACGGGTTCACGCCGGTGAGGAAGAGCGACTCGACCTTGTAGAGGTTGCCGATGCCGGCCAGGTTGCGCTGGTCCAGGACAGCGACGCCGATCTGCTCGTCGGGGTGGGCACGGAGCCGGCGGAGCGCCTCGTCGAGGTCCCAGTCGGACCCCAGCACGTCGGGGCCGAGGTGGCCGACGAGCTCGTCCTCGGCACTGGTCGGGACGATCCGCATGTCGTGCAGCCGGTAGCCGACGCACTCGTACTCGTCGGTGGCCAGCACCGCGCGGACGTCGTGCCCGGGCCCGCCGCGCCACCGGCTGCCCGGCCGGTAGATGTGCCAGCTGCCGTCCATCCGGTAGTGGGTGCGCAGCGTCCGGCCGTCGGCCAACCGGGTGAGCATGTGCTTGCCGCGGGGGACGACCTCGGTGACCGTCGCGCCGGTGAGGTCGACGGCGGCCAGTTGCGGCACGCGCAGCTCACCCCGGCGCAGCGTGGCGCCGGCCAGCGCGGTGTTCATCCGCTGGGCGGCCAGCCAGACGGTGTCTCCCTCGGGCACGCCGTCCATGGTCCCCGGCGTCCGGGTCCGCCGCCGCTCGGCCGAACCACTTCCGTGGGCCGTTGTGCTCTGCTCACCCGGGGGGAGCAGAGCACGAGCGCTGCGCCGTGCGCTCCGACGATGGCGGGGCGCCCCGGGCGGGTGACCGATGGTGAGCGTGCCGACATCCGGGAACAGCCTGGGATCCGTCGGCGCTGACGTGCCCGTGACCATGTCGACGCGACTGCGCAGCCTCACCAGCGCCCCGGCCCCGGAACCGGCGGCCGAGCCGGTCACGGTGACGGTGGCGCGGGTCGTACCGGCCGAGCAGCAGGCGGCGTACGAGCGCTGGGCCGCCGAGGTGCAGGAGCTCGTGGCGACCTTCCCGGGCAACCTCGGCACGTCGCTGCTGCGCCCGGGCCCCGGCAGCAACGAGTACCACTTCGTCTACCGGTTCACCGACGACGAGGCGCTGAACCGGTGGGAGCGCTCGGCGGAGCGGCGGCAGGCGCTGGAGCGCGTGCACCCGTTCACCGAGCGGGAGCGGTTCGCCCGCGCCGTCGGCCTGGAGACGTTCTTCGCGGTGCCGGCGAAGCCCGGCCCGGCCTGGCGCAGCTGGCTGCTCACCGTCGCCGTGGTGCTCGCCCTGACGTCGACCTTCCAGCTGGTCGCGGTGCCGTTCGTGGGCGGGTGGCCGTGGGGCGCCCGGCTGCTGGTGTCGGCGGTCTTCGTGGTGTCCGCGCTGCGCTTCCTGATGCCGCGGCTGAGCCGGCGGCTCGGCCCCTGGCTGCAGGGCTCACGCCGCCGCTGAGCTCGGCGCCGCTGAGCCCGGCGCCGCTGAGCCCGCTCCCCGACCGGGTCAGCCGCGCAGCCGCAGGCCGCGCGGGGTGGTGGAGAACCCCGCCGCCTGCAGGGCCGCGGTCAGCGGACCGGACTCGTGCACCGAGGCGCCGTCGGCCTTCTGCACCGTCATCCGGCCGAGCGCGCCGGAGGCGACCGCGCTGGACAACGCCGTCGCCGCCTCCTTGAGCGCGGTCTCCTCCTCCGTCCAGGACAGCAGCGTCTTGCCGCCGCGCTCGACGTAGAGGACCAGCTGCCCGTCGACCAGCACGACCAGCGCCCCGGCCTTGCGCCCGGCCCGGTGGCCGGTCTTGCGGCTGCCGGTGCCCTCGCCCAAGTCGACGGCCTCCCCGTCGGCGGAGGCGACCGGGCGCTCCGGCCACGGCAGCGCGGCGCCGTACACGTTGGCCGGGTCGGTGGCGGCCAGGACGACCGGGCCGGCAGGAACCCGGTCCGGGTTGGCGAACGTCCGCAGCCGGTCGATCGAGCCCGGGGTGCCGAACTGCGCGGCGCCCAGCGTCTCGACGAAGTAGCCGCGGCGGGCCCGGCCGTTCTCCTCGAACGCCCGCAGCACCGGGTAGACCGCGGAGAAGCCACCGGTGACCTGCTCGGCCTGCACCGCGCCGCGGGTGAGCACCCCGTGCCGCTCGAGCAGCGCCTCGGCCCGGGCGGTGGTGCGCTTGGTCGCGTTGCCCTCCAGCTCGGGCAGCCGCGACCAGCGCCCGGCCATCGCCGGCGGCCCGGTGCGGCTGGGCATCGCCGGCCGGCCCAGCCGGGTGCGGCCGTAGCGGGTGCGGTCCAGCCGGGCGCGCGGAGCGGCGGGCTGGCGCTTGTGGGTGCCGCCGCCGGACAACCGGACCCGCAGCGGGGCCAGGGTGTCGTTGGTCAGCGCGCCGGCCCACACGAGGTCCCAGATCTCCTCGGCCAGCGCGGTGTCGTCGGTCGCGCCCACCCGGTCGGAGAGCGAGCGGAAGAACATCGCCTGCCCGCCGGAGAGCTCGTCGAGCAGCGCGGCGCCGTACCCGCCCTCGACCTGCGCGGCGCCGGGCGGCTCGGGGAGCAGCAGCGGGGCCAGGTCGGCGGGGACGAGCGTCACCCAGCCGTCGCCGCCGGAGAGCCCGCCGGCGCCGGCCCACAGCACCTCACCGGCGCTGGTCAGCTCGTCGAGCATGGCGGGGGAGTAGCCATGCACCCGCGACGGCAGCACCAGCGACTCCAGCGCGGATGCCGGCACCAGCGCACCGGCCAGCTGCTCGACGACCGCGAGCACGCCGTCGACGCCGCGCATCCGCCCACCGACCGACTGCCAGCTCGGGGTGAACCGGGCGAGGGTGTCGATCGGGACCGGCTCGACCTCCTGCCGCAGCTTGGCCAGCGAGCGCCGCCGGACGGAGCGCAGCACCTCCGCGTCGCACCACTCCTGGCCGATGCCGCCGGGGCGGAACTCGCCGGTGACCAGCCGACCGGTGCCCACCAGCCGCTGCACGGTGGCGGTGACCACGGCGACGCCCAGGCCCAGCCGGGCGGCGACCTCGGGCGGGGCGAAGGGCCCGTGGGTGCGGGCGAACCGGCCGATCAGGTCGCCCAGCGGGTCGGCCACCGGCTCGGTGAAGACCTCCGGCACCCCGACCGGCAGCGCGGTGCCCAGCGCGTCGCGGAGCCGGCCGGCGTCCTCGATGGCGACGTACCGCTGCTCGCCGGCGATCCGGACCACCAGCGCCCGGCGGGAGACGACCAGCTCCTCCAGCCAGGCGGCCGGCACCCCGCGGGCCGCGGCCTCGGCCACGGTGAGGTCGCCGATGCCGCGGAGCAGGTCGCTGGCGCCGTCGACGTCGCGCGGGTGCCGCTGCTCGGGCAGCCGCTGCAGCTCGGCCTCGACCTCGGCCATCGCGTCGGCGTCGAGCAGCTCGCGCAGCTCCGAGCGGCCCAGCAGCTCGGCCAGCAGGCCGGTGTCGAGGGCCAGCGCCTGTGCCCGACGCTCGGCCAGCGGGGCGTCGCCCTCGTAGATGAACTGCCCGACGTAGCCGAACAGCAGCGACTGGGCGAACGGCGAGGCGGTCTGGGTCTGCACGTCGACCACCCGCACCCGGCGGGCGCGCACGTCGCTCATCAGCTCGACCAGCCCGGGCACGTCGTAGACGTCCTGCAGCACCTCCCGGACCGCCTCGAGGGTGATCGGGAAGGAGGAGAACTCGCTGGCGACCGAGAGCAGCTGCGCGGCGCGCTGCCGCTGCTGCCACAGCGGGGTGCGGCGGCGCGGGTCGCGGCGGGGGAGCAGCAGCGCGCGGGCCGCGCACTCGCGGAACCGGCTGGCGAACAGCGCGGAGTTGCCGACCTCGGCGGTGACCTCGCGCTCGACGTCGTCCGGGTCGAGCACGGCCAGGTCGGCCTCGGGTGCCTCGCCGGTGGTGTCGGGCAGCCGCAGCACGATGCCGTCGTCGGAGTGCATCGAGGCGACGTCGACGCCGTAGCGCTCGCGCAGCCGGGCCGCGAGGACCAGCGCCCAGGGGGCGTTGACCTGGGCGCCGAAGGGGGAGTGGACGACCAGCCGCCAGTCGCCGAGCTCGTCGCGGAACCGCTCGACCAGCAGCGTGCGGTCGTCGGGGAGGTGGCCGGTGGCCGCCTTCTGCTCGGCCAGGTAGGCGAAGAGGTTGGCCGCGCCCCACTCGTCCAGCCCGGCGGCACGGGCCCGCTCGGTGCCGGCCTCCGGGGTGGCCGAGCCCACCTCGCGGAGGAAGGCGCCCAGCGCCCGGCCCAGCTCGAGCGGGCGGCCCAGGGTGTCGCCGTGCCAGAACGGCATCTTGCCGGGGCGCCCGGGTGCAGGGCTGACCAGCACCCGGTCGTGGGTGATCTCCTCGATCCGCCAGGACGACGACCCGAGCAGGAAGACGTCGCCCACCCGCGACTCGTAGACCATCTCCTCGTCCAGCTCGCCGACCCGGCGACCGCCGTTCTCCCCGGCGCCGGAGACGAGGAAGACGCCGAACAGCCCGCGGTCGGGGATGGTGCCGCCGCTGGTGACCGCCAGCCGCTGGGCACCGGCGCGGGCGGTGAGGGTGTCGGTGACGCGGTCCCAGGTGAGCCGGGGGCGCAGCTCGGCGAACGCGTCGGAGGGGTACCGGCCGGCCAGCATGTCGAGCACGGCGTGCAGCGCGGAGTCGGGCAGCCCGGCGAACGCGGCGGAGCGGCGGAGCACCGCGGCGACGTCGTCGACCGTGCGCGGCCGCTCGGAGACCATCGCGACGATCTGCTGGGCCAGCACGTCGAGCGGGTTGCGCAGGTAGCGGGTGGACTCGATCGCCCCGGCCCGCATCCGCTCGGCGACCACGGCGCTCTGCACCAGGTCGCCGCGGAACTTCGGGAAGATCACGCCCTCGCTGACCGCGCCGACCTGGTGGCCGGCCCGGCCGACGCGCTGGAGCCCGGCGGCGACGTTCGGCGGCGACTCGACCTGGACCACCAGGTCGACCGCGCCCATGTCGATGCCCAGCTCCAGCGATGAGGTGGCGACGACGGCGGGCAGCTGGCCGGACTTGAGCGCCTCCTCGACCACCGCCCGCTGCTCCCGGGACACCGAGCCGTGGTGGGCGGAGGCGACCGGCTTGACCTCCGGGGGCAGCCCGCCGCCGGAGCCGGCCTGGGCCATCAGCTCGGCCGGGTTCGCCCCGTGCGGCATCGGCTCGCCGGTGGCCCGCTCGTAGGCGAGCTCGTTGAGCCGGCTGGTGAGCCGCTCGGCCAGCCGGCGGGAGTTGGCGAACACGATGGTGCTGCGGTGGGACTCGATGAGGTCGAGCACCCGCTCCTCGACCGCCGGCCAGATCGACGTCCGCGGCTGGTTGCCCGCCGCCGACCCCTCCAGCTCACCGGTCGGCTGGCCGAGCTGGCTCATGTCCTCGACCGGGACGACGACCGACAGGTCCCACTGCTTGACCGACGGCGGGGCGACCACCTGCACCGGGCGGCCACCGGCCAGGAAGGTCGAGACCTCCTCGAGCGGGCGCACCGTGGCCGACAGCCCGACCCGCTGCGCCGGGCGCTCCAGCAGCTCGTCGAGCCGGTCCAGCGACACGGCCAGGTGGGCGCCGCGCTTGGTGCCGCACACCGCGTGCACCTCGTCGAGGATGACCGTCTCGACCCCGCGCAGCGCCTCGCGCGCCTGGCTGGTGAGCAGCAGGAACAGCGACTCCGGCGTGGTGATCAGGATGTCCGGCGGTCGGCGGGCGAACAGCCGGCGCTCGTCGGCGGGGGTGTCGCCGGACCGGACCCCGACGGTGATCTCCGGGCGGGGGAGGCCGAGCCGGGCCGCGGCCTGGCCGATGCCGGTCAGCGGCGCCCGGAGGTTGCGCTCGACGTCGACGGCCAGCGCCTTGAGCGGGGAGACGTAGAGGACCCGGCAGCGGGCCAGCGGGTCCTCCGGCGGCGGGGTGGCGGCCAGCCGGTCCAGCGACCAGAGGAAGGCTGCCAGCGTCTTGCCCGATCCGGTGGGGGCGACGACCAGCGCGTGCTCACCGCTGCTGATCGCCGACCAGGCGCCGTCCTGGGCCGGGGTCGGCTGCTCGAAGGCGCCGGTGAACCACGCCTGGGTGGGCGCGGAGAACCGCTCGAGGGCCGACACGCCGTCCAGTGTCCACGCGGGTACGACAGTTCGCCGGGGAGCAGCCGCGGGGTCGACCTGTCGACATGACGCCCGAAGCGAATGACACTGGTGTCATTCGGGCGTCGTCCGGCAGGGGGATCCGATGCTGCGCACCCAGGTCCAGTCCTCGAACATCGCCACGGTCGGCTACGACGAGGAGCAGCGGGTGATGGAGATCGTCTTCCGGGACGGTCGCGTCTACCACTTCCTCGAGGTGCCGCCGGAGCGCGTGCTGTCGCTGCTCCGGGCCGAGAGCAAGGGCCGCTTCTTCAACGCCGAGATCAAGCCGGCCTACGAGTACCGGGCCGTCGGCCGCCGCTGGGGCTGACCCGTCCGACGGGTCAGGGCCGGAGCCAGCGGCCGAACCACTCCAGCAGGATCTCCAGCCGCTGCAGGCGGTGCACCGGGCTGCCGCTGCGGGTGAGCTCGTGGCCCTCGCCGGGGAACCGGATGAGCTCCACCTCGCGGTCGAGCAGCTTCAGCGCCATGAACAGCTCCTCGGCCTGCCCGATCGAGCAGCGCCGGTCCTCCTCCGAGTGCACGATCGCCAGCGGCGCGGTGATGTCCCGGACCAGCCGGATCGGTGAGGCCTGCCAGTAGGAGGCGGCGTCGTCCAGGTGCGAGGCACCCAGGTAGGCCTCGAAGAACCACGGCGCCTCGTCCTTGGTCCCGGCGTCGCTGTACAGGTCGTACGGGCCGCGCTCGGCCCACCCGGCCCGGAACAGGTCGGTCTGCGCGAGCAGGTGCGCGGTCAGCAGGCCGCCGTAGGAGCCGCCCATGACGCCGACCCGGGCCGGGTCGAGGTCGGGGGAGGAGTCCAGGGTGGCGCGGACGACGGCCACCACGTCGGCCACGTCGGTGACGCCCCACCCGCTGCCGGGCACGGCGGCACGGGGGCCGGAGACCGTGCGCATCCACGCCGTCCCGTAGCCCGCTGAGCCGCGGGGGTTCAGGTAGAGGACGGCGTACCCGGCGGAGACCAGCACCTGCAGCTCGTGGGAGAACTGCCAGCCGTACTGGGTGCCGCCGCCCTGCAGCCACACCACCACGGGGAGGGGGCCGGGTCGGTCGGGCCGGACGAGCCAGGAGTCGACCGTCACGCCGGGCGCGACCGGCACCGCCTCGTACCGGGGGGCGACGAGCGAGCGCCGGGTCGCCGCCGACGGCGCGTGCCGGACCCGCTCGGCGCCGTCCGCCCCGATGACGCTCACCGCGGGCGGGTCCACCGGCCCGGAGGTGACGACGGCGGTCCGCCCGCCACGGACGTCGAACGCGGTGACCCGGCGCTGCCCGCCGACCAGCACCTGGTGCGCGCCCGGCTCGGTGGTGGAGAACCGGTGCACCGCGATCGCGCCGGCGTCCTCGACGACCACCGCGACGCCTCCCTCGTCGGTCCACCCGATCGAGCCGCCGGCGCAGTCGCGGTCGAACCCGGCCGCCAGGTCCGTCAGCGTGCCGGTGGCCGGGTCGAGCACCGCCAGGTGCTGCGCCGCGGGGAACCCGGCGACGTCGGTGACGGTCAGCGCCACCAGCGAACCGTCCGGTGACGGGACCGGCGAGCTGTGCAGGAGGTCGCTGCGGGTGAGCCGGCGCGGCTCCCCGTCCAACGGCTGGACGAAGACGTCGTTGGCGATGCTGCGGTCGGCGCCGGGGTGCCGCTTGCCGACGAAGTACACCGACCGCCCGTCGGGGTGCCAGGCGAACTCGGCGTCGTCGAACCCGCCGGTGGACAGCCGCGCGGGCGCCGCCGTCCCGTCGGCGTCGACGAGGTGGGCCTGCCGCGGCCGGTCCACCGTCCAGCCGATGCCGTCCTCGCGGTACCCCAGCGTGGTCAGCCGCCGCGGCGGGCGGCGGTCCTCGGGGAGCTCGTACCACCCGCGGTCGAGCGGCTCCCGGGCGACGAAGAGCAGGCGTCGCCCGTCGGGGGACCAGGCCAGCTCCTCGACGGGGTCCGGCCAGCCGGCGACGACGGTGGTCATAGACCCGTCCGGGGCCACCACGCGCACCTCGCAGCCGGCCGGCCCGTCGACCACGACGGCGAGCCGGTCGTCGGCGGGCGACCAGCGCGGCAGCCGCACCGAGCCCCCCGGGTCCAGGGGTGCGAGCGGTGCGTCGCCGTCCACCGGACCGGTCACGACATCGCGGTGGTAGCGGTTCGTCCTGACGTCGGGCCGGGACACGGCCGCGGCGACCCGCGCGCCGTCCCGGGACAGCACGACCTCGCCGACGTCGGCGAACCGGTCGAGGTCGTCGGGGAGCACGGGCTGCCGGTCCGTCGTCACCGGACGATCCTGGCAGCACGCCGTCCGCCGCCGCCGGGGTGGCATGGGCCACACTGCGGAGCATGCGGCACTCCCTGTACGAGGTCGAGCACGAGGACTTCCGGAAGAGCGTCCGGGCCTTCCTCGAGGAGCACGTGGCCCCCTTCCACGACCAGTGGGAGACCGACGGCATCGTGCCGCGCGAGCTGTGGACCGCGGCCGGCGCGCAGGGCCTCCTCGGGATCGAGATGGCCGAGCGGTACGGCGGCGGCGGGGTGCGCGACTTCCGCTGGTCGTGCGTGCTCAGCGAGGAGCTGACCCGGATCGGCGCCAGCGGGGTCGGCTTCGGGCTGCACAACGACGTCGTCGGCCCCTACCTGCGCGACCTGGCCACCGAGGAGCAGCAGCAGCGCTGGCTGCCGCGGTTCTGCTCCGGCGAGCTGATCACCGCGATCGCGATGACCGAGCCCGCGGCCGGCAGCGACCTGCAGGGCATCGCGACCACCGCCCGCCCGGACGGCGAGGACTGGGTGCTCAACGGGTCGAAGACCTTCATCACCAACGGGATCAACGCCGACCTGGTCGTCGTGGTGGCCCGCACGTCACCCGACGTCCCGGCGTCCCGCGGGCTGACCCTGCTCGTCGTCGAGCGCGGCATGCCGGGGTTCACCCGCGGCCGCAACCTGGACAAGGTCGGGCTCAAGGCCCAGGACACCGCCGAGCTGTTCTTCGACGACGTCCGGGTGCCCGGTGCCAACCTGCTCGGCACCCGCGACGCCGGCTTCGCCCACCTGATGCAGAACCTGCCCCAGGAGCGGCTGCACATCGCCGTCTCCGCGGTCGCCAGCGCCGAGACCGTGCTCGCGCTCACCGTCGAGTACGTCACCGGCCGGACGGCGTTCGGCCGGCCGGTCGGGTCGTTCCAGCACTCGCGCTTCGTGCTCGCCGAGCTGCAGACCGAGGTCACCATCGCCCGCACGTTCGTCGACGAGTGCGTCCGGCAGCTGGACTCCGGCGAGCTCACCGCCACCGACGCGGCGATGGCGAAGTGGTGGACGACGGACCTGCAGCACAAGGTCGCCGACCGGTGCCTGCAGCTGCACGGCGGCTACGGCTACATGAGCGAGTACCGGGTCTCCAAGGCCTGGCGCGACTCGCGGGTGCAGTCCATCTACGGCGGCACCAACGAGATCATGAAGGAGATCGTCGGCCGCTCGATGGGCCTCTAGCAGGTCAGCAGCCCGAACCGCTCCTTGAGCGCCAGCACCCGGCCGGCCGACTCCCGCACCCGGTCGGCGAAGGCGGGGTCGGCGCCCGCGCGGTCGGCGAGCGCCTGGGCCATCGGTGCGGCGTGCGTGGCGTCCTTGTCCAGCACGACGTCGACCCCGGCGGCCACGGCGTCGACGGCCCGCTCGCCGACCGGCGTGCCCGACAGGGCGACGGCCGGCCCGACGTCGTCGCTGATCACCACCCCGTCGAAGCCCAGCTGGTCGCGCAGCAGGCCGATGACCGCGGGGGAGAAGAGCGCGAGCCGGTCGGGGTCGAGCTGCGGGTAGGTGGCCGAGCTGACCATCACTGCTGCGACCCGCTGGTCGACCGCGGCGGCGAACGGCGCGAGGTACGGGTCGTCGGCGCTCGTCTCGGGATCGGTCGCGCCGACGTCGGTGTCGGTGTTCACCTCGACCCGGCCCAGCCCCGGGAAGTGCTTGACCGTGGCGGCGACACCGACGTCCTGCATCGCCGTCACGACCGTGCCGACGGCCGCCGCGACCTGCTCCGGGTCGCTGCCGTACTGCCGGTCGAACGCCCCGATCGGCGGGTTGTCCGCCTCCCTGCCGGCGGGCACCGTGTCGGCCACGGGTCCGAGGTCCATGGTGATCCCGGCGGTGCGGAGCCAGCCGGCCCACTCGCTGGTCGCCGCGGCCAGCTCGGGCAGCGGCAGCCGGGCCTGCTCCAGCGCGCTCGGGACGCTGCCGAAGCCCGGCCCGCGCAGGGTCTGCACCGCCCCGCCCTCCTGGTCGACGGCGACCTCCAGCGGCAGCGGCGCCGCCGCCTGCAGCTGGGCCACCTGGGCGGTGACCTCCTCGACGCTCGCCGAGCTGCGCCCGTACAGGAACAGGCCACCGACCGGGACGTCGGACAGCGCGGCGTAGCCGGCGACCGGGTCCTGCACCGGCACGCCGATCATCAGCAGCTGGCCGACCTGCTGGCCGAGGTCGAGCCGCGCCAGCGTCTGCTCCGCGCAACTGGGGAACGCCGGGGTGCGCGGCGCCGTCGTCGTGGGCAGCGTCCGCGAGTCGGCGCCCACGGCGTCGCAGCCGGCCAGCGCCAGCAGCACGGTGGCCGCCAGCGCGCTCCGTCGTCCCGCCGTCCTGCTCATCCCGCCCTGTCTACCCGTCCGGGCGGGCCCACGGGGCAGCCGGGTCGGGCAGACTCGCCCGGTGACCGGACCCGCGCCGACGGCGCCCGACCTGGCGGCCGTCCAGCGTCGCACCCTGGTGGTGCTGTCCGCGGCGGTGGCCCTCGGCGGGCTGGGCGTCACGGTCGGGATCACCGTGGGCGGGCTGCTGGCCCGCGAGGTGGCCGGCAGCGACGCCGCCGCCGGCCTGGGGCAGACCGCGAGCGTGCTGGGTGCCGCGCTGGTCGCCGTCCCGCTGGCCCGGGCCAGCGACCGGTGGGGGCGGCGGGCCGGCCTGTCGCTGGGCTACGGGGTCGCGGTGCTCGGCGCGGGGATCGTCGTGGGGGCCGCCGCGCTCTCCTCGCTCCCGCTGCTGCTGGCCGGGCTCTTCCTGTTCGGCGCCTCGACCAGCAGCGGGCTGCAGGCGCGGTACGCGGCGGCCGACCTGGCCGAGCCGGAGCACCGCGGCCGGGCGCTGTCGCTGGTGGTGTGGGCGACGACGATCGGCTCGGTGCTGGGGCCCAACCTCGCCGAGCCGGGCGGGGCGCTGGGCAGCGCGCTGGGCCTGCCGGAGCTGGGCGGGGCGTTCGTGCTGTCGATCGCCGCGTTCGCCGTCGTCGTCCTCGGGGTGCTGCTGCTGCTCCGCCCCGACCCGCTGCGGCTCGCCCGCCGCCTGGCCGTGGGCTCCGGGCCGGCCGGCCCGCCGCCGCGCACCGGGGCCGGCGCGGCGCTGCGGGCGGTGTGGGCCTCACCCGGGGGCCGGCTGGGGATCACCGCCGTCGTCGTCTCGCACGCGGTGATGGTCGGGCTGATGGTCATGACGCCGGTGCACATGGGCGGCGGGCACGGCTCGGCCGACGGGACGACCCTGCGGGTGATCGGCCTGGTGATCAGCGTGCACGTCGCGGGGATGTACCTGTTCTCCCCGGTGGTGGGGTGGCTGGCCGACCGGGCCGGGCGCGGCACGACCGTCGCGCTGGGCGGCGTGCTGCTCCTGCTGGCCAGCGTGGTCGCCGGCACGGCACCGGCCGGCGCGGCCCTGCAGCTCGGCACCGGGCTGTTCCTGCTCGGGCTGGGCTGGTCCTGCGGTCTGGTGGCCGGCTCGACCCTGGTGACCGAGTCGGTGCCGGCGTCGCTGCGGCCCACGGCCCAGGGGGCGACCGACCTGCTGATGGGGCTGGGCGCGGCGGTCGCCGGAGCGGTGGGCGGGCCGCTGCTCGCCTTCGGCGGGTTCGGCCTGGTGGCCGTGGTCTCCGCGGTGTTCGTCGTCCCGCTGGGGCTGGTCTGGGCCGGTGCCCGGCGGGCGCCGGCCGGGCTGCGCGGCTGATCCGCCGGGCCGGTCACCCGCGGCGGGTGGGTACGGTCGTCGGCGTGCGGCTGCAGGAGTTCTGGTCCCGGATGGAGCGTCAGTTCGGCGCGGTCCGGTCGCAGACCGTCGTCCGCGACCACGTCTTCGGCTCGCTGGGCGGCCGGACCGCGGCCGAGGCCATCGAGGCCGGCGTCGCGGTGCGCACCGTGTGGCTGGAGATCTGCAAGGAGTACGACGTCCCGCCGAAGGAGCGCTGAGCGTCCTCCGGCGGGACGCCCGGGTCAGGCGGCGGTACCCGCGCCGAGCACCGCGCGGACGTGCTCGGCCAGCGTCGTGGTGGGCCGGCCGGTGAGCTGCGACAGGGCCGTGCTCCCGGTGTCGAGGGCACCCTGGGCGATCGACTGGTCGAGCCCGACGACGAACTGCGCCGTCCCCTCGGGCAGGCCGGCGGCCAGCAGGCTGCTCAGGTGCTCCTCCGCGGTGAGGGCGCGGTAGGTGACCTCCCGGCCGGCCTCGGCCGACACCGCGGCGGCCAGCTCGGCGAAGCTGAAGGCCTGGTCGCCGCCGAGCTCGTGCACGCCCACCGGCGGCTGCTCGGCGGTCAGCACCGCGACGGCGGCGGCGGCGAAGTCGGCGCGGGTGGCGGCGGCGATGCGGCCCTCGCCCGAGCTGCCGGTGAGCTCGCCGGTCTCGGCGGCCTGGCGGATCGGCTGGTCGTAGTTCTCCAGGTACCAGTTGTTGCGCAGCACGACGGCCGGGATGCCGAAGTCGGCGATCAGCCGCTCGGTGGCGATGTGCTCGGGGGCCAGCGGCAGCGGGGTGTCATCGGCCTTCGGCGCGCTGGTGTAGACGACCAGCTCGACACCGGCGGTCTTCGCCGCCTGCAGCACGTTGCCGTGCTGGGCGACGCGCTGGCCCACCTCGCTGCCGGAGACCAGCAGCAGCCGGTCGACGCCCTGCAGGGCGGTGACCAGCGCCGCCTCGTCGGAGTAGTCGGCCTGGCGCACCTGCACGCCCCGCTCGGCGAGGTCGGCCGCCTTGGCGGGGCTGCGGACGATCGCGACGACCTCGGCGGCCGGCACGCCGGCCTCCAGCAGGCCGGTGACGACGAGGTGGCCGAGGTGGCCGGTGGCTCCGGTGACGGCGATCATGGTGACTCCTCCGAGTGCTCTCTGTCCGTATGGCACTAACGATTGGTAAGTACCAGTCGAATGGAACGTACACTCGTACCCGACAGAGTGCTGACGAGGAGGGTGCCCGGTGGCGGAGCAGACGGTCGAGGAGCTCGTGGCCGACGTCTTCAGCCGCGCCTGCACCTCCCGCGAGGCGCTGGAGCACGTCACCGGCAAGTGGTCGCTGCTCGCGCTGTCGGCGCTGGCCGAGAGCCCGCGCCGGTTCGGCGAGCTGCGCCGCCGCATCGAGGGCGTCAGCGAGAAGATGCTGGCGCAGAGCCTGCAGACCCTCGAGCGGGACGGCTGGGTGCACCGCGAGGTGCGGTCCTCGATCCCCCCGCACGTCGAGTACCGGCTCACCGGGGCCGGTGCCGAGCTGGTGCCGCACCTGCTGGCCCTGATCGGCTTCGTCGAGGACCGGATGCCCGGCGTCCGCGCCGCCCGGTCGGCGGCCGACGAGGCGCGCTCCCCGGCCGGCGGGACCGCTCCGGCCCGCTGAGCGGGCGTGGCCGGGACGGCCACGGCGTGTCGCCGGAATCGAACAGGTGTTCGGCATACCGTGTCCACAGGCCCGGTGTCCGTCCACAGACGGGCCCGGTCCGGCGAAAGTGTCAGACCCCCGCCCTAGCGTCGGCGACGACCCGCTACAGCGACATCCGAAGGTGGCCACCATGGCAACGCTCGACCGCGACAAGGCCCTCGACATGGCCCTCGCCCAGATCGACAAGCAGTTCGGCAAGGGCTCCGTCATGCGCCTGGGCGACTCGCCCGAGGTCGCGATGAAGGTCATCCCCACCGGCTCCATCGCCCTCGACATCGCCCTCGGTGTCGGCGGCCTGCCGCGCGGCCGGGTCGTGGAGGTCTACGGCCCCGAGGCCTCGGGCAAGACGACGGTCGCCCTGCACGCGGTGGCCAACGCCCAGGCCGCCGGCGGCATCGTGGCCTTCGTCGACGCCGAGCACGCGCTCGACCCCGACTACGCCCGGGCGATCGGCGTCGACACCGACGCCCTGCTGATCAGCCAGCCCGACACCGGTGAGCAGGCGCTGGAGATCGCGGACATGCTGATCCGCTCCGGCGCCCTCGACCTGATCGTCATCGACTCGGTGGCCGCCCTGGTGCCCCGCGCCGAGATCGAGGGCGAGATGGGTGACAGCCACGTCGGTCTGCAGGCCCGGCTGATGAGCCAGGCGCTCCGCAAGATCACCGGTGCGCTGAGCAACTCCGGCACGACCTGCATCTTCATCAACCAGCTGCGCGAGAAGGTCGGCGTCGTCTACGGCTCGCCCGAGGTGACCACCGGTGGCCGGGCGCTGAAGTTCTACTCGTCGGTCCGGCTCGACGTGCGCCGCATCGAGACCCTCAAGCAGGGCACCGACGCGGTCGGCAGCCGGGTGCGGATCAAGGTCGTGAAGAACAAGGTGGCCGCGCCGTTCAAGCAGGCCGAGCTCGACCTCATCTGGGGCACCGGGTTCAGCCGCGAGGGCGGCCTCATCGACATCGGTGTGGAGCAGGGCTTCGTCCGGAAGTCCGGCGCTTGGTACACCTACGACGGCGACCAGCTCGGCCAGGGCAAGGAGAACGCCCGCAACTTCCTGCGGGACAACCCCGACCTGGCCGACGAGATCGAGAAGAAGATCAAGGAGAAGCTCGGCATCGGCGTCGCCAAGGCCGAGCAGCCGGCTGCCGAGCCGGCCGACTTCTGATCGACCCGGTGTCCGACACGCTGTTCGACGGCGGTCCGGGCGGGGGCTCCGGCGAGGACGCGGCGCCGGCCGACGACACAGGTCGTCGGTCCGGTCGCCGCGGTCGCGGGGGCGCCCAGCGCGGTGGCGCCGGCGGGCTGGGCGACGGCGGGGGCCGCCGTCGCGGTGGTCGGGCGAGTGGTCCGCAGTGGAGCTCCCGGTCGGCCGACGCCGACGCCCCGGCCGAGGAGATGGAGGACCCGGAGACCGTCGCCAAGGGCATCTGCCTGCGCGCGCTCACCGGGACGGCCAAGACCCGCAAGCAGCTGGCCGAGCTGCTGGCCAAGAAGGACGTGCCGGACGAGGCGGCGAACGCCGTGCTCGACCGGTTCACCGAGGTCGGCCTGATCGACGACGCCGCGTTCGCCGCCGCCTGGGTCTCCACCCGGCAGTCCGGGCGCGGGCTGGCCCGCCGGGCGCTCGCGTCCGAGCTGCGGGCCAAGGGCGTCGACGGCGAGGTGGCCGCGGCCGCCGTGGCCGAGGTCGACCCGCAGGACGAGTGGGACTCCGCCCGGCGGCTGATCGAGCGCAAGATGCCGTCGATGCAGCGGCTGGACCGGGTCACCGCCGAGCGCCGCCTGATGGGCATGCTCGCCCGCAAGGGCTACGGCGGTGGGCTGGCCGGCTACGTCGTCCGGGAGGCCCTCGACGGCCTCGCCCACGCCGAGGACGCCGCCGACGAGGCCGACGACGCGACGCTCGACGCCGGCCCGCCCGAGGACGCACCGGTGTGGACCGCCGCGCGTTCCGCGGCCCGTGCAGCCGCCCGGTCCACCGCGGCCGCTGCCGACGAGGTCGACGACGCCGGGGTGGCCGTCGAGGTGGGCGAGGGTCGGGCACGGCCGATCGGCGGCGGGCGGCAGGCCCCGCCGCACGTCTGGGTCGACGACCTGCCCTAGCCCCGCGCCGGGGTGGGCACCCACCAGCCCCCGGAGAGCAGATCAGCCGATGCGACGGTCGTCGCATCGGCTGACCGCGTTCAGGGGTGACTGCGCCGCCGCCCCGTCGGGGCGGCGGCACGGCCGTCCGGGGTGCGGGCTGCTGGTCGAGCTCGGTGCCGGTCGTGCTCGGTGCCGGTGTGCCGCCGGTGTGCCGGCGGTCGGTGACCTCGGCGTCAGCAGGGTGGGGCGGCCTCGCGAGGGCTCAGCGGTTGAGCCAGGCGGTGACGTCGATGGCCACGCCCCCGGCGGCCTCCTCGTCCGGGGTGAGCCAGCGGCGGCTGCGCTCCTGGCCGGCGCCCAGCCACAGCTCGATGGCCGTGTCGAACTGCGACATGGTGATCTCCTTGCCGGCGATCGAGCTGGCCGGGCCGAGGAAGGTCACGTCGGCCTCCTGGCCGTTCGGGTACAGCAGCACCACGCGACAGCGGGCGCGGCGGTGGCGGGCCGGCGGCACGGCCTCCCGCACGATCGCCGAGTCGGCGCCGGCGGCGGTGGCGAAGCGGCGGGCGCTGGCCCGCAGCTTGCCGACGAAGATCTGGGTCGTCGTCTCCAGGTCGTTGTCGTCGTCGAGGTCCAGGTGCATGTGGCGCGGCGCGGCGGCAGTCGAGGTCACGCCTCCACTCTCGGCAGGGACGCCCGGTCTGGTCACCGGCGCAATGTGCCAAGCCCGAGGGTGGACTCGGGCAGTCCGCTCGCCGACCGGTGACGCTGAGCCGGGTGTGACGACCGGGACAGGGTGGACCTCACCCGTCACGCGCGGCGGCGGTGAGCCGCGTCACGATGGCCGCGCGTACGGGTCCGGACGCAGCGAGGCCCCGGCGTCCGTCGGACGCCGGGGCCTCGTCGTGCGGGACCGGTCAGACCCGGGCCTGGCCGACGGCCTCACCGGTGGCGAGCGGGATGTCGGCCGCCACCGCCACTCCGTGGGTGCCCGCCGTCTTGGCGTTCTGGCTGGTCCGACGCTCGATGTACTTCGCCAGCTGGGACAGCAGCACGTTGACCAGGATGTAGATCAGCCCGGCCGCGACGTAGAGCTGGAAGGTGTACCGCGGCCCGAAGCTGAAGTTCAGCGTCTCCACCAGGCTCCGGGAGGTCCGCAGCAGCTCCATGTAGCCGACGATGAAGCCCAGCGAGCTGTCCTTGAGCAGCACGACCAGCTGGGCCACCAGCACCGGCAGCATCCGGCGCACGGCCTGCGGCACGAGCACGAAGCTCATGACCTGCCACTTGCGCATGCCCAGCGCGTAGGCCGACTCGCTCTGCCCCCGGTCGACCGACAGGATGCCGGCCCGGATGATCTCGGCGAGCACGGCCATGTTGTAGAGCGTCAGCCCGAGCGCCAGCGCACCGAACGCGCTGAGCGAGAGACCGACCTGGGGCAGGAAGAGGAAGCAGAACAGGATCAGCACCAGCAGCGGCACGGCGCGGAAGAACTCCACGACCGCGACGACCGGGATGCGCAGCCAGGCGTGCTCGGAGAGCCGGCCGACGGCCAGCAGCGCCCCCAGCACGGTCGCTGCCACCATGCCGACGGCGGCGACCTGGAGGGTGTTCACCAGCGCCTCGAGCAGCCGCTGGGGGACGTTGGTGGCGGGGTCGAAGAGGATCGCCCACCGCTCGCCCTCGAGCTGCCCGTTGGCGCCCAGCCGCCACAGGGCCAGGCCGACCAGCAGCAGCACCAGGACGATGCCCAGTGCGCTCCCGATCCGCTGGCGGCGGCGGGCGCGGGGGCCGGGGAGGTCGAAGAGGACCCGGGGCCCGGTCATCGGGTTATCGCCAGACGTCGCTCGAGGATGCCGATGACCCACGCCGAGGACAGCGTGATCACCAGGTAGGCCAGCACCACGGCGGCGAAGACCATGGCCAGCTGGTCGGCGTTGGCGTTCGCCAGGCGCTGCAGCACGGCGGTCAGGTCGGTGACGGCGAACCCTGCGGCGATCGAGGTGTTCTTCGCCAGCGCGATCCACACGTTGCCCAGCGGCGGGACGACGGTGCGGAAGGCCTGGGGGAGGACCACCGTCGACAGCGACTGCCGGAAGTCCAGGCCCAGTGCCCGGGCCGCCTCCGCCTGCCCCGACGGGACGGCGTTGATGCCCGAGCGCACCGCCTCGCAGACGAAGGCGGCGGTGTACAGCGACAGGGCGGCGACGGCGGTGAGGAACCGGGTCGGGAACTGCAGGTCGATGTAGACGATCCCGAACGCCAGGAAGAAGAAGACCACCGTCAGCGGGGTGTTGCGGAAGGTCTCGACGTAGAAGGTGGCCAGCGCGCGCAGGGCCGGGATGGGGCTCACCCGCATCGCGGCGAGCACGGTGCCGAGCACCAGCGCGACGATGCCGCTGACGACGGCCAGGCTGAGCGTGGTCAGGAAGGCGTCGCGCAGCAGGTCGAAGTTGTCGGCCAGGAACGACATCGGGCCTCCTCTCGTGAGGTCGGGTCGGGGTGGGGCCGGGAGTGGTGCCGGGGTCAGCTCACGCCACCCGCCGGCGCCCGGGGACGGGCGCCGGCGGGGGAGACGTGCGGGTCAGTAGCGGTCGACCGCCGGCGGCTCGGGGGCCTCGGTGCCGGTGATGGCACCGGCCGTGCGGTCCCAGGCCTCGGCCCAGCTGCCGTCCTCGAACGACTCCTCGAGGACGTCGTTGATGAAGTCGCGGAAGTCGTCCTGGCCCTTGGGGACGCCGATGCCGTAGGGCTCCTCGGTGAACGGGTTGCCCACCAGCTCGAGCTCCTCGGGCGAGCCGGCGACCAGACCGGTGAGGATCACGTTGTCGGTGGTCACCGCCTGGACGTTGCCGTTGCGCAGGTCGTCGGCGCACTTGGAGTACACGTCGTAGAGGACCAGGCTGGCCTCGGGGTAGTTGGTGCGGATGTTCTCCGCGGGCGTCGAGCCCTCGACCGAGCAGACGGTCTTGCCGGCCAGGTCGTCCGGCCCCTGGATGTCCTCGGGGTTGCCGGCGGCGACCATGATGTCCTGCCCGGCCTCGTAGTACGGCCCGGCGAAGTCGATGACCTCCTTGCGCTTGTCGTTGATGGTGTACGTGGCCACCACCATGTCGACCTGGCCGTTCTGCAGGAAGGGCTCGCGGTTCGCCGACACCGTCTCGGTGAAGGTGATCTGGTCCTCGGTCAGCCCCATCTTGGCGGCGACCAGCTTGGCCATCTCCACGTCGAAGCCCTCGGGGTCACCGGCGGTGTTGGCCAGGCCGAAGCCGGGCTGGTCGATCTTGGTGCCGACGCGCAGCTCGCCGGCCTCGACGATGGCGGCCATCGTGCTGCCCGGCTCGAACTCGACGTCGGTCTCGACCGCGGCGGTGGTGTCGGCCTCCTCGGCCGTCTCGCCGGCGTCGCTGGAGCAGCCGGCCAGCACGACGCCGGCGGCCGCGAGGGCGGCGGCGTATCGGGTGATGCGCATGAGGGGTCCTCTCGTGGGTGTGCGGTGGGTCAGTGGTTCAAGATCTTGGAGAGGAAGTCCTTGGCCCGGTCCGAGCTCGGGTCGGTGAAGAAGGTCTCGGGCTCGGCGGACTCGACGATCCGGCCGCCGTCCATGAAGACGACCCGGTTGGCGGCCCGGCGGGCGAAGCCCATCTCGTGCGTGACCACGACCATCGTCATGCCCTCACGGGCCAGCGTGGTCATCACGTCGAGGACCTCGTTGATCATCTCGGGGTCCAGCGCCGAGGTGGGCTCGTCGAAGAGCATCACCTTGGGGTCCATGGCGAGCGCCCGGGCGATCGCCACGCGCTGCTGCTGACCGCCGGAGAGCTGCGCGGGCACCTTGTCGGCCTGGGCGCTGACCCCGACCCGCTCCAGCAGCTCGCGGGCGCGCTTCTCGGCGTCCGCCCGCGACTGCTTGCGCACCTTGATCGGCCCGAGCATCACGTTCTCCAGCACGGTCTTGTGCGCGAAGAGGTTGAAGCTCTGGAACACCATGCCGACGTCGCTGCGCAGCCGGGCGAGCTCCTTCCCCTCGTCGGGCAGGCGCTGGCCGTCGATGGTGATCTCGCCCTGCTCGATGGACTCCAGGCGGTTGATCGTGCGGCACAGCGTGGACTTGCCCGACCCCGAGGGCCCGATGACGACGACCACCTCCCCGCGGTCGATCGACAGGTCGATGTCCTGCAGCACGTGCAGTTCGCCGAACCACTTGTTGACGCCGCTGAGGCGGACGAGAGGCTCTCCGGTCACAGCGGGTGACCCTAGAGGGCGTACCGCACCGACCGATCACTCTGCGATCACGAAGCTGTAACGACGCTGTGGGTTCCTGGTGCGCGTGTCGATCGGGTCACGATCACCTCGCGGTGGGCGACCGGTCCGGCGTCGTCGGTCGGGTCCGTACGATGCGGTGGTGAACGGCAAGACCTACCTCGTGCGCACGTACGGCTGCCAGATGAACGTCCACGACTCCGAGCGCCTCTCCGGGCTGCTGGAGTCCGCCGGCTACACGGCCGCCCCCGAGGGCACCGACGCCGACGTCGTCGTGCTCAACACCTGCGCCGTCCGGGAGAACGCCGACAACCGGCTCTACGGCAACCTGGGTCACCTGCGCCCGGTCAAGGACGCCCACCCCGGCATGCAGATCGCGGTCGGTGGCTGCCTGGCGCAGAAGGACCGCGGCGAGATCGTGAAGCGCGCGCCGTGGGTCGACGTCGTCTTCGGCACCCACAACGTCGGCTCGCTGCCGGTGCTGCTGGAGCGGGCGCGGCACAACGCCGAGGCCCAGGTGGAGATCGTCGAGTCGCTGGAGGTCTTCCCCTCCACGCTGCCGGCCAAGCGAGACTCCGCGCACTCCGGCTGGGTCTCCATCAGCGTCGGGTGCAACAACACCTGCACGTTCTGCATCGTCCCGGCGCTGCGCGGCAAGGAGAAGGACCGCCGCCCCGGCGAGATCCTGGCCGAGGTGCAGGCGCTGGTCGACCAGGGCGTGCTCGAGGTGACCCTGCTCGGGCAGAACGTGAACGCCTACGGCGTCGAGTTCCGCGAGCGCGGCGCCTTCGCCGACCTGCTGCGCGCCGCGGGCCGCATCGACGGCCTGGAGCGCATCCGGTTCACCAGCCCGCACCCGCGGGAGTTCACCGACGACGTCATCGACGCGATGGCCGAGACCCCGGCGGTCTGCCACCAGCTGCACATGCCGCTGCAGTCGGGGTCGGACGACGTGCTGCGCCGGATGCGGCGCGGGTACCGCCGGGACCGCTACCTGGGGATCATCGACCGGGTCCGGGCCGCGATGCCCGACGCCGCGATCACCACGGACATCATCGTGGGCTTCCCCGGCGAGACCGAGGCGGACTTCGAGGACACCCTCGACGTCGTCCGGCAGGCCCGGTTCTCCAGCGCCTTCACCTTCCAGTACTCCAAGCGCCCCGGCACGCCGGCCGCCGAGATGGACGGCCAGCTGCCCAAGGAGGTCGTGCAGGAGCGGTACCTGCGGCTGACCGCGCTGCAGGACGAGATCAGCTGGGCGGAGAACACCGCGCTGGTCGGCCACCGGGTCGAGCTGCTCGTCGCGGCGGGGGAGGGCAGCAAGGACGCCGCCCGCGGGCGGCTCTCCGGCCGGGCCCGCGACGGCCGGCTGGTGCACTTCACCGCGGCGGACGGCGTCCGGGCCGGCGACGTGGTCGAGACGATCGTGACGGCGGCGAAGCCGCACTTCCTGGTCGCCGACGGCGAGCTGGTCTCCCACCGGCGGACCCGGGCCGGCGACGCCGCCGAGGCCGGCACCCGGCCGACCACCCCGGGCGTCTCGCTGGGCATGCCGCAGATCGGCGTCCCCGCGCCGCTGGCGCCCGCCCCCGCCTGCGCCTGACCCGGCGCGCGATGAGCGTCGGCCGGCCGCTGACCCGCGACGAGCGCGCCGTCCTGGACGCCCTGCTCGCTGACGACGTCCCGGACGTCGCGACGCTGCGGGTGCAGGCGAGCACGGTGCTGGCCACTCGCGGCTGCTCCTGCGGCTGCGGGACGATCGACCTGGCCGTGGACCCAGTCGCGCCGCTGGCCGCAACGGCGGAACGCGACCCGGTGGAGGCGACCGTGGTCGACCAGGACGGCCGGGTCGTCGGCGGGCTGCTGCTGTTCGTGGCGGGCGGCCGGCTGACCGGCCTGGAGGTGTACGGGTTCGGTGACGAACCGCTGCCGATGCCACCGGCGGACCGGGTGCTGCGCTGACCCACCGGACGACGAGGGCCCCGACCGCAGCGGTCGGGGCCCTCGTCGGTCAGCTCAGCGGCGGGAGGAGGACTTCTCCGCCTCGGCCAGCCACTCCTTGCGGGTGGCCAGGTTGGCCTCGGCCTCACTGATCCGCTTGGCGTTGCCGGCGGCCTGGGCCTTGGCCAGCTGCTCCTCGGCCTTGGTCACCGCGGCCCGCATGGAGGTGAGCAGCGGGTTCTCCGCCTGCACCCGCGGGCGGGAGGACTCGGCGGCGCCGCGGAACTTCTCCTCGACGGCGCGCATCCGGTCCTCCAGGTCGCGCATGGCGCCGCGGGGCACGTGCCCGATGGCGTCGTAGCGCTCCTGGAGCTTGCGCAGCTGGCCCTGGTGGCCCTTGTTGGCCGGGTCGAGCTTCTCGGCCTCGGCCAGCAGCTCCTCCTTGGCCTTCTGGTTGGCCAGCTCGTCGCTGCTGCGCGCCTGGTCGGAGGCGGTGCGGGCGGCGAAGAAGACGTCCTGCGCGGCGCGGAACTTCTTCCACAGGTCGTCGTCGGTGTCTCGGCCGACCCGCGGCACGGCCTTCCAGCGGTCCATCAGCGTCCGCATCGCGGCACTGGTCGGGCCCCACTCCGTGGAGGAGGACAGCCGCTCGGCCTCGGCGATCAGCTCGCTCTTGGCCGCGCGGGCCTCCGAGCGCTGCTTGTCCAGCTCGGCGAAGTGCGCGCCGCGACGGCGGCCGAAGGCGTCCCGGGCGGCGGCGAAGCGCTGCCAGAGCGCCTCGTCGGTCTTTCGGTCGATGCCCTTGATCGTCTTCCACTCCTCGACGATCGCCTTGAGCCGGTCGCCGGCGGCCTTCCACTGCGTGGAGTCGGCGGCGATCTGCTCGGCCTCGGCGGCGAGCGCCTCCTTGCGGGCGACCTGCGCGGCCCGGGCCTTGGCCTTCTCCGCCCGGTTCGCGGCGACCGCGGTCTCGGCCATGCTGACCATCGCGCGGGCGCGCAGCGCCAGGTGGTCGAGGTCGCCGACCGCCGACGCGGTGAGGATCTGCTCGGCGAGCTCCTCGGCCTTGGTCTTGATCTCGCCCGGGTTGCCGGTGTGCGCGGCCAGCCGTGCCTCGAGCAGCGCGACCTCGGTGGCGAGGTCGTCGAAGCGGCGACCGTAGTGGGCCAGCCCCTCGGCGGGCTCGCCGGCCTGCCACGACCCGACCGGGCGCTCGCCGGCGGCGGTGCGGACGTAGACGGTGCCCTCGTCGTCGACCCGGCCCCAGGCGGTGGGGTCGGAGGCCGGCACGACCGGGACGGCGTCGGTCGCGCCCGGCTGCGGGTCGGCCGGGACGGCCGGAGCTGCCGGGGCCTTGCGCGGCTTCGACGGGCGGGGGCGCGGGGTCGGGACCGCGGTGAGCTCGCCGACGGACTCGGGGACCGTGTCGGTCAGCGCCGCGGGCGTCGGGTCGTCCTGCGCCGGGGCGGTGGCCGACTCGGCGGCCAGCACCCCGGTGTCGACGACGGTCGCCGCGTCCGTGGTCGGGTCGGTGACGACCTCGCTCGGCGTGGCCTCGGGAGCCGCCTCGAGGGTGGCCTCGGGGGTGGCCTCGGGGGTGGTCTCGGTGGTCGGGGCGGTGGCCGACTCGGCGGCCAGCACCCCGGTGTCGACGACGGTCGCCGCGTCCGTGGTCGGGTCGGTGACGACCTCGCTCGGCGCGGCCTCGGTGGTGGCCTCGGTGGTGGTGTCGGTGGTGGTGTCGCCGGTCGCGTCGGGAGGCGTCGGTGCGTCCTCGGTCGGCACGTCGCCGGATGCCGCCGCCGCCGCGGTCGTGGCGTCGCCGGACGTCAGGCCGGAGAAGTCGCCCGACGCCGCGGCGGCCGCCAGCGCGGCGGCCTCCTGGGGCGTGGCTGGCGGCGCCGACCCCGTTCCCGCGGTGGCGTCCGACGTCGTCGCGTCCCCGCCCTCCGCCGTCGGAGCACCGCTGGTCACCCCCTGCGGCTGGTCCTCCTCGGGGGTGGTGGCGGCCTGCTGCGTCCGGTCTCCGGTGTTCTCCGTGCTCGACACGCCAGCAGTCTCCCACGCGCCATCGGCGACACTGCCCCGCGTGAGACCTCCCCGGCCGGTCACGGTGGCCTTCTGCCCGCAGCCGCCCCTCCTGCTGCCCGCGGTGGCCGGGGTGCCCAGCACCGCCCTGTCGCTGGTGTGGGCCGCGGTCGACGCCGCGGTGCAGACCGTCCTGGAGGACCGGCCCGAGGTGGTCGTGGTGGTCGGCGACGGCGCGGACGGCGTCCGGTTCGGCCCCGGGGACGCCGGTGACCTGCGTGGATACGGGGTGGACCTGGAGCTGCCGTTCGCCGGCCGGGTGCGCCCGGGTGGGCGGCGGGTGCCCCTCCCGCACCTGGTCGGCGCCTGGCTGCTGGACCACGCGGGGCACATCGGGACCCGGCTCGGCGTGGGCCCTGAGGACCTGGCGAGCGCCCTGACCGACGTCCCCGGGCCGGTCGGCGTGCTCGCGATGGGCGACGGTTCGGCGCGGCGCAGCGAGAAGGCCCCCGGTGCGCTCGACCCCGCTGCCGGGCCCTTCGACGCCGAGGTCGCCCGCGCCCTGGCCGCCGGCGACGCCGGGGCGCTGGCCGCGCTGGACCCGGGCGAGGGGGCGCGGCTGCTGGCCGCCGGCGTGCCGGTGTGGCGGGCGGTGGGTGCCGCCCTCGCCGGTCGGCCGGTCGAGGCGCGGCTGCTCGCCGACGACGCGCCCTTCGGCGTCGGCTACCTCGTCGGCACCTGGCGGACCCGGTGACCGCGCTGCCGCCGGTCGTGGCCGTGGTGGGCCCCACCGCCACCGGCAAGACCGCGCTGGCCGTCGCGCTGGCCCACCGCACCGGGGGCCAGGTCGTCAACGCCGACTCGATGCAGCTCTACCGCGGCATGGACATCGGCACCGCCAAGCCCACCGCGGCCGAGCAGGACGGCGTGCCGCACCACCTGCTCGACCTGTGGGACGTCCGGGAGCCCGCCTCGGTGGCCGAGTACCGGCAGCAGGCCCGCGCGGAGGTGGACCGGCTGCGCGCGGACGGCGTCGTCCCGCTGCTGGTCGGCGGCTCCGGGCTGTACGTGCGCGCCGTCCTGGACGAGCTGGACTTCCCGGGCACCGACGCCGAGGTCCGCGCCCGGCTGACCGCAGAGCTGGACACCGCAGGCCCAGCCGCCCTGCACGACCGGCTGGCCGCGCTGGACCCGGCGGCCGCCGCGGCGATCCTGCCCAGCAACGGGCGCCGGGTGGTGCGGGCGCTGGAGGTCATCGAGCTCACCGGCCGGCCGTTCACCGCCCGGCTGCCCGAGCCCCGGGCGCACTACCCGGCGGTCACCATCGGCCTGGACCGGGCGGCCGAGGAGCTCGACGAGCGGGTCGCCCGGCGGGTCGACGCGATGTGGGCCGCCGGCTTCGTCGACGAGGTCGCGGCGCTGGAGGCCGCGGGGCTGCGCGAGGGCCCGACCGCCTCGCGCGCGTTGGGCTACGCGCAGGTGCTGCAGCAGTTCGACGGCACGCTGACCCCGGCCGAGGCCCGCGAGCGCACGGTCGCCACCACCCGGCGGTTCGTCCGCCGCCAGCGGTCCTGGTTCCGCCGGGACGCCGCCACCAGCTGGTTCGACGCCGGCCGCGCCGACCTGGCCGACGCCGTCCTCGCCGAGATCGCCGACCGTACGATCGGGCGGTGATCGACAGCGCGAGCCCGCGGGTGCTCCTGGGCCACGGCACGGAGAACGACTTCGTCGTCCTGCCCGACCCCGACGGGGAGGTGTGGCCGGAGACCCGGCTGGACGCCGACCTGGTCCGCCGGCTCTGCGACCGCCGGGGTGGGCTGGGCGGCGACGGCGTGCTCCGCGTCGTCCGCAGCCGGCACGTCCCCGACGCGGCCGCCGTCCTCGGTGCGGCGCTGCCGCAGTGCGAGTGGTTCATGGACCACCGCAACGCCGACGGCTCCTTCGCGGAGATGTGCGGCAACGGCATCCGGCTCTACCTGCACGTGCTGCTGGCCGAGGGGCTGCTGGACCGGTCGGCGGCCGAGGCCGGCGTCCTGGTCGGCACCCGGGGCGGCCCGCGTCGCGTCGGTGCGCGCCCGGACGGCGGCTACTGGGTCGACATGGGCCCGGCCGTGCCGCTGGGCCGGGGGGAGGCCCGCATCTCCGGCGTCGCGTACCCCGGTCTCGGCGTCTCGATGGGCAACCCGCACCTGGCCTGCCTCACCGACGTGGAGGTCGACACGCTGGACCTCTCGGTGCTGCCCGGCGTCGACCCGGCGATGTTTCCCGACGGCGTCAACGTCGAGGTGGTCAACGTGCTCGCCGCGGAGGACGCGGCCGACGGCGTCTCGGCGCACGTCCGGCTGCGGGTGTTCGAGCGCGGGGTGGGGGAGACCCGGTCCTGCGGCACCGGCGCCTGCGCCGCGGCGTACGCGGCGCTCGAGGCCGGCGGCCGGTCCGCCGGGACCGTCGCGGTGGACGTCCCGGGCGGCCGGCTGTCGGTGGAGTTCGACGGGACGACGACGGTGCTGTCCGGCCCTGCGGTCGTCGTCGCCTCCGGCGTCCTCACCCCGGAGTGGCTCGGGGTCTGAACCTCAGCGCCTGAGGCTCAGGGCTGGGCCGGTCCGCCCGCTGCCGCGTCGTGGTCCCCGGGGGCGTCACCGTCGTCGCCCCGTGGCGTGCCCCGGCCGGTGTCCTGGTCGGCGCCGCCGAGCGGGTTGCGCGGCACCTCGAGGCCGACCGGGTCGCGGCCCGGGTCGTCGAGCTCGCCGTCGGAGTTCGTGGTCGGGCTGGTCATCGTCGTCCTCCCTGCGGTGGGTGCGTCCCCGTCGCCCTACCCGGCGTCCGCCGGCGCAACCGGCGCGGGCCCGGTGGTGGCGTCGAGCTCGTCGGGCAGGTCGCCCATGGTCAGCAGCGGGCTGAGCACCACCGGCAGGCAGGCCGCGAAGCCGCCGGCGGCGGCGACCCAGAGCGCCGGGACGACGCCGAGCCACTCGCCCAGGACGCCGCCGGCGAGGCCGCCGAGCGGCATCGAGCCGTAGACGATGAACCGCACCGAGGCGTTCATCCGGCCGAGCAGCCGCGGCGGGCACAGCCGCTGCCGGAAGCTCACCTGCGTGACGTTGTAGACGACGGTCGACCAGCTGAGCACGAACCAGCCGGTGACCAGCCAGACCACCGGTGCGCCCACCGCCGCCAGGGGCAGGGACGTGCCCGCGGCGGCGAAGACCACCGCGGACAGCGGGATCGCCCGGCCCTCGCCGACCCGGCGGGTGTACCAGGCCGCCGTACCGGCGCCCAGCAGCCCGCCGACCGCCCCGACGGAGAAGACCAGCCCCAGCGTCGCCTCGGACAACCCCAGCTCGCGGATCACGTAGAGCACCAGCAGGGCGTTGGTCATCGAGCCGAACAGGTTCGCCGTCCCGGTGCAGGCCACGATGCGGCGCAGCAGCGGGTGCCGGACGACGAAGGACAGCCCCTCACCGATCTCGGTGCGCAGCGGGCGGCGGTCGGCGCGGTCCGGGACGGTGTCCGGCTGCCGGATGCTGCCCAGGAAGAGCGCGGAGAGCAGGAAGGACGCCGCGTCGACGAGCACCAGCACCGGCGCGCCCACCAGCCGCAGCAGCACACCGGTCAGCCCGGGGCCGGCCACCTGGGCGACCGCCCGGCTGGCCTCGAGCTTGCCGTTGCCGTCGACGAGCTGGTCGCGGTCGACCAGCGCGGGCAGGTAGCTCTGGTACGCGACGTCGAAGAAGACCGTCGCGGTGCCGGTCACCGCGGCGACGACGAAGAGCTGGCCGAGGGTCAGCACGTCGAGCAGGTAGGCCAGCGGCAGCGTGCCCAGCACGACCGCGCGCACCAGGTCGGCGACCACCAGGACGCGCTTGCGCCGCCAGCGGTCCACCCACGCCCCGGCCGGCAGCCCGATGAGCAGGAAGGCGGCCGTCTCCAGGGCGGTGAGGACGCCCATCTGCCACGGGGTCGCGTCCAGCAGCGTCACGGCGACGACCGGCAGCGCCAGCATGGTCACCTGGGTGCCGACCTGGCTCACCGTCTCCGCCGCCCACAGGTGCCGGAAGTCGCGGTGTCGGAGCAGGCTGCGGTCCGCGGTCACCGGTGCAGCCTGGGCTCAGTGATTGGGGAGTGTCAATCACTTC
Source organism: Modestobacter versicolor (assembly GCF_014195485.1). Lineage (NCBI taxonomy): Bacteria > Bacillati > Actinomycetota > Actinomycetes > Geodermatophilales > Geodermatophilaceae > Modestobacter > Modestobacter versicolor. Next base: position 51,170 of record NZ_JACIBU010000002.1, on the reverse strand, counting down.
GCGGGCGTGTCGATCTAGGCTGCCGTCGTGACCGAGCCGGGCAGGGCGCGCGGGGTGCCACGGGTCGTCGGGGAGCGCCGCCCGGCCACCGACGCCGAGGCCCGCGCGCTGGCCTCCGCCGTCCGGCTGCGGATCCTGCGGCTCTGCCTGGACGAGCCGCTGACCAACAAGGAGCTGGCCGCGCGGCTGGGGCGCAACCCCGCGACGGTGCTGCACCACGTGCGCACCCTGGTCGAGACCGGCTTCCTGGTCGCCGAGGAGGCCCGCCGGGGCGCCCGCGGCGCCCGGGAGGTGCCCTACCGGGCGACCGGCAAGAGCTGGCTGATGGACGGCGCAGGCGGGCCGGCGGCCGGCCGTGACCCCTCGCTGGCGGCGTTCCTCGAGGAGGTCGCCGCGGTGGGGGAGCACCGGCTGGAGAGCAACCGGCTGGGGCTGCGGCTGTCCGCCGCGGAGAAGGCCGAGCTGGGCCGGCGGCTGCACGAGGTGCTCGACGAGTTCGCCCGCCGGCCGGCCGACCCGGACGGCGAGAAGTGGTCGGTCTACCTCGGGATGCACCCGGAGGTCTGAGGTGTTGTACCCGGCGATGACAACAGCTCGAACCACAAGTCAGTCGCCCTCCACGCCAGGGCGTGCCACGCTGGAGCCGATGACGACAGCCCAGAACCGCGCGATCCTCGACGAGGCCGAGGCCCGGGTCGACAAGGCCGCGCGTGCCCGCGCCGCCGGTGCCCGGCCCGCCCCGGCCGACCAGTGGGACGCCCCCGACGACACCACCGGCTCCTACATCAAGGAGGAGCGCGGCGCCCTGCGCCGGGTCGCCGGGCTCTCCACCGAGCTCACCGACGTCACCGAGGTCGAGTACCGGCAGCTCCGCCTGGAGCGCGTCGTCCTCGTCGGCGTCTGGACCGAGGGCACCGCGGCCGACGCCCAGCGCTCGCTGGCCGAGCTCGCCGCCCTCGCCGAGACCGCCGGTTCCCAGGTCCTCGACGCGCTGATGCAGCGCCGCGACAAGCCCGACCCGGCCACCTACGTCGGCTCGGGCAAGGCCGCCGAGCTGCGCGACGTGGTCGCCGCCAGCGGCGCCGACACCGTGATCTGCGACGGGGAGCTGGCGCCGGGCCAGCTCAACCAGCTGGAGAAGATCCTCAAGGTCAAGGTGGTCGACCGGACCGCGCTGACCTGGACATCTTCGCCCAGCACGCCACCAGCCGGGAGGGCAAGGCCCAGGTCGAGCTCGCCCAGATGCAGTACATGCTGCCGCGGCTGCGCGGCTGGGGTGAGTCGCTGAGCCGGCAGGCCGGTGGCCGGGTCGCCGGTGGTGGCGGCATCGGTACCCGCGGCCCGGGTGAGACGAAGATCGAGACCGACCGTCGCCGGATCCGCGCCCGGGTGAGCAAGCTGCGCAAGGAGATCGCCGGCATGGCGACCGCCCGCACCACGCAGCGCAACTCCCGCGACCGCAACTCCACGCCCAGCGTGGCGATCGCCGGGTACACCAACGCCGGGAAGTCCAGCCTGCTCAACCGGCTCACCGACGCCGGGGTGCTGGTGCAGGACCAGCTCTTCGCCACGCTGGACCCCACGGTCCGCCGCGCGCAGACCCCCGACGGCCGCGAGTTCACGATGACCGACACCGTCGGCTTCGTGCGCCACCTGCCCCACCAGCTGGTCGACGCCTTCCGGTCGACCCTGGAGGAGGTGGCGGCCGCCGACCTGCTGGTGCACGTGGTCGACGGCGCCGACCCCGACCCGCTGGGCCAGATCGACGCGGTGCGGGTCGTCCTCAACGAGATCGACGCGACCAAGGTCCCCGAGCTCATCGTGGTCAACAAGGTCGACGCGATGTCGCAGGACGACGTGCTGGCGCTGCGCCAGGCGCTGCCCGGTGCCGCGTGGGTCTCCGCCCGCACCGGCGAGGGCATCGAGGCGCTGCGCGACGTCATCGCCGCGCGGCTGCCGCACCCGCACGTCGACGTGGACGTCCTGGTGCCCTACGACCGGGGTGACCTGGTGGCCCGGGTGCACCGCGACGGCGAGGTCGTCGAGGAGCGGCACGAGGCCACCGGCACGCGGCTCACCGCCCGGGTCGAGCCCGACCTCGCGGCGCTGCTCGTGGACTACGCCGTCCCCGTCGCGGGCGTCTAGACCCTGCTCCCGGTGGTGCGCCGCGCCCGGCCCACCACCGGGAGGGTCACGGGGAGGTCACGGCCCCGGTACCGTGACGCGGTGACCAGGAGCCACGTGCAGCCGTCGGCGGGCTCCGCCGGTGGCTCGCCCGCCGGCCGACCGGGCGGCGTCATCGGCGTCGGCCGGCCGCCGTGGTGGGTGCTCGCACTGTCGGTGCTGGTGACTCTCGGGGTGACCGTCGACCTGCTCAGCGGCGGCTGGCTGGAGAAGCTGGACGTCGAGGTCTCCGACGTCGTCAAGGGCTGGGGTCTCCGCGACTCGGGCGCGTACTGGTTCGTCTGGGTGTTCACCCAGGCCGGTGGCCGGGGCTTCATCCTCATCGTGCTGGCCGGGCTGGTGGGGTGGCTCGCCGTCCGGCAGCGCACGCTCGTACCGCTCATCCGGGTGGTGGTGGCCCTGGCGCTGCTGACCGCGGTGGTCTACGCGTTCAAGTACGGCGCCGGCCGCACCGCTCCGGCCTACCCGGGGTCCTACTTCCACCGCGACGGCGCCAGCTACCCCTCGGGCCACGTTGCGAACGCCGTGCTGATGTGGGGTGTCGCCCGCTGGCAGGCCGTCGAGTTCGGGCTGCCCGCGTGGGCGCAGCGCACCGCCTGGCTGCTCAGCGTGCTGGGGCCGCTGTCAACGGGTGTGGCCATGGTGGCGCTGGACTTCCACTGGGTCACCGATGCCGTGGTCGGGCTGGCCGTGGGCCTGCTGTTGTTGGGCGTGGTTCATGCACTGGACACGCTGCTGGTGTCACGCTGGGTCCGTGCCAGAGCGGGCCGATCGCACGCCTGACCGCGCCGGCCGCCGCACCTGGGCGGGGGGCGCGGCCCTCTGCGCACCCCTGGGGCTGCTGCTGACCGTGCTGACGGCCGGCCCCGCCGCCGCCGAGGGCGCCGAGCCCGCTGCCTTCGGGACCGCCGCCACCCGCTGCGAGATCGCCGACCCGCGACTGCCGGAGCTCTCCGGTCTGGTCAGCGCGGGGGACGCCATGCTCGCCCTGAACGACGGCGGCGACCGTGCCGAGGTCTACGTGCTCGACGGCTCGTGCGCCGTCGGCGACGTGCGCTCGGCCGACGTCGACCCCTACGACCCCGAGGACATGGCGCTCGGCGTCGACGGCACCATCTGGCTGGCCGACACCGGGGACAACACCCAGACCCGGGAGACCGTGGCGCTCATCGGCCTGCGGGCCGACGGCAGCAGCACGCTCACCCGGCTGACCTACCCCGACGGGGCGCACGACGCCGAGGCGCTCCTGCTGGCACCCGACGGCACGCCGTACCTGGTCACCAAGGAGGTGCTCGGGGCCAGCTCGGTCTACCGCCCCGACGCACCGCTGGCCGACGGGGCCACCGTGCCCATGTCGCGGGTGCTCGAGCTCGGCTTCACCCTCACCGGCACCCCCGGTGGCCCGGTCGGGCGGGCCGGCGAGCTGATGGTGACCGGCGGCGCGGTCTCCGCCGACGGCCAGCGGATCGCGCTGCGCACCTACACCGACGCCTACGTCTGGCCGCTCAGCGGTTCCGACGTCGCCGGTGCACTGGCGCTGCCGCCGGTGCGGGTGCCCCTGCCCGAGTCACCGCAGGGGGAGGCGATCGCCTTCGCGGCCAACGACCGCGACCTGCTGGTGTCGGGTGAGGGGCTCCCCGCCGTGGTGACGCTCCTGCCGGCGGCTGGCGAGCTGGCGCCGGCAGCGTCCACCGGACCGGCGGACGAGGAGTCCGCGGCGGCCACGCTGACCCACGAGGTCACGCCGCTGACCGCCGGGCTGATCGCCGCACTGGTGGCCACCGGGCTGGTGTGGATCGGCGGCAAGCTGCGCCGTCGCCGCAGCGCCGGCTGACCACTGCCCACCCGATGGGCGGGTGTCGCCCCCTCCCCGTCCGGGAGGGGGCGTCCTCACACCCGGCGCAGGACGGTGACGACCCGGCCCAGCACCGTGGCGTCGTCGCCGGGGATCGGCTCGTACGCCTCGTTGTGCGGCATCAGCCAGACGTGCCCGTCGCGGCGCTTGTAGGTCTTCACCGTCGCCTCGCCGTCGATCATCGCCGCGACGATCTCGCCGTTCTCCGCGGTCGGCTGCTGGCGGACGACGACCCAGTCGCCGTCGCAGATGGCCGCGTCGACCATCGAGTCACCGGCCACCTTGAGCATGAACAGCGTGCCCTCGCCGACCAGCTCGCGGGGGAGCGGGAAGACGTCCTCGACGGCCTGCTCGGCCAGCACCGGGCCACCGGCGGCGATCCGGCCGACGAGCGGCACGTAGGTGGGACGCGGGGCGGACGCCTCGTCGACGCCGCTGGCGCCACCCGCGGCGGCCAGCGCCTCGGCGGAGGCCTCGGCGCTCGCCGCGGCCGCGGCGGCCTCACCGGGGAGGCGCACGTCGAGGGCGCGCGGGCGGTTGGGGTCGCGCCGGAGCCAGCCCTTGCGCTGCAGCACCGAGAGCTGGTGGGCCACGGAGGAGGCGGAGGAGAGCCCGACCGCCTCGCCGATCTCGCGGACCGACGGCGGGTACCCGCGGCGCTCGATGGAGTCGCGGATGACCTCCAGGACCCGGCGCTGGCGCTGGGTCAGCCCGTCGCCGGCCTCACCGCGGTCGGGGAACTCGCGGATCGCCGCTCCCGTGCCGGCGCCCTCCGCGGTGTCCGCACCGGCGCGGCTGCGCCGGGAGGGGGCCTTGCCGCTGCCTGCCGTCGGGCCGTCGGCCGCCATGTGTCCTCCTCGTCCGGCTGCCAGGGGCAGCGTTCCCGGTGCGTCGGTCACCGGTGCCCCGCCGCGGCCCCGGCGGGGCCGGGGACGGGCGGACCGGGTCTCGATCGCAGGAGCACGGTAGCGGGTCACACCCGTGTAGTTCAAACAGGTGTTCGAAGAAGTGCCGTGTCGGGGGTGAACTTGTCGGACCCGTGCGGTAGACATCGCACAGGCGTTCGAATCGAACAGGCGTTCGAGCACGGTGCTCGATGCCTGGTCGGCCGCCCGTCGTCCCGCCCGGCACCGTCACACCCAGGAGCGTCCCCCGATGGCCAGCCCCCAGCGCAGCGTCCCCGCCTCCTCTCCCGTCCCCGCGCGGGGTGTCGCGCCGGCCGGCCGTGGGCCGCAGTCGGTGGCCCCGCCCGTGCGGCGCGACGCGGTCCGCCCCGGCGCGCGGCCGGCCCGGTTCGACGGGCTGGGGGGTGGCCGGTCGGTGCGCGGCGGCTGCGCGGTCGAGCCGGCGGCCCTCCCGCGCCCGGCCGCCCACCCCCGCGCAGCTGCCCCCGGCCCGCTGCGGTTGACCCGCCGGGGCCGCCGGGCCCTGTCCGGGCTGTCCATCGCGATCGGCCTCTCCATCGCGGTGGCCACCGTCGCGGTGGAGCTGGGCCAGGCCGACGGGGGCCTGGAGCTGGCCGGCTCGTCGACGGTCGTCGTGCAGCCCGGCGACACCCTGTGGTCGATCGCCGGCGAGGTCGCCCCCGAGGAGGACCGGCGCGCCGTCGTCGACGCCCTGGTCGACGCCAACGACCTCGACGCGGTCGAGCTGGTGCCCGGCCAGGTCCTGCAGCTGCCGTGACGACGCCCCGCCGGGCCGCTGCCCACGGGGCCCACGGGTGGTGCGGGCGGGGCCTGCGCGACGGAGGAACACGACACGCCCGGTTGGGGTTGCGTATCTGTAGGGGTACGGGGCTAACCTCACCCCTACATCTTGTAGTGACAGAGATGTAGTTCCGTCCACAGGCGCTTCCCCAGGTCACCCCCAGGGCATCCACCGGATGTCCCCCGGCGGGTCCACAGGAAGCGCCGCGGCAGCCGCTCCGAGCGGCCGATCGAGGAGGTGCCCCCGGTGCGTTGCCCGTTCTGCCACAGCCCTGACAGCCGGGTCATCGACTCCCGGGAGACCGACGAGGGCGCCACCACCCGGCGCCGTCGCTCGTGCCCCGTGTGCGGTCGCCGGTTCACGACGGTCGAGGAGCCCGTGCTCGCCGTCGTCAAGCGCAGCGGCGTCAGCGAGCCCTTCGACCGCAACAAGGTCATCGCGGGCGTCCGCCGGGCGTGCCAGGGCCGCCCGGTCGACGAGGCCCAGCTCGCCGTCCTCGCCGCCAAGGTGGAGGACGCCGTCCGGGCCACCGGGTCCGCCGAGGTCCCCAGCAACGAGGTGGGCCTGGCGATCCTCGGCCCGCTGCGCTACCTCGACGAGGTCGCCTACCTGCGGTTCGCCAGCGTGTACCGCTCCTTCTCCTCCGCAGCCGACTTCGAGAAGGAGATCGCCGAGCTCAAGCGGCTGCGCCCCGACCCCGCCGACGCAGGTCCCCCCGGCGACGACGCCGGCACTGCCCCACCCCGCTAGTCCGCCCCGCGCCCGACCCCGGGCCGCCCGGCACCCCGGCTCTCGGCGTCCGCCGACCTTCCCCAGCCACCGCCCTGCACACCCGCAGACCCCTCACCACGGGAGCACGCTTTGACCGAGACAGCCGACCGCCTCTCTCCCAGCCGGAACCGCCGCACGGCGAAGGCCCCCGTCCGCGGGAAGGGCCTGAAGGTCAAGCGCGTCTTCACGACCGCCGGCGTCCACCCCTACGACGAGGTCGTCTGGGAGCGTCGTGACGTCGTCATGACCAACTGGCGGGACGGCTCGATCAACTTCGAGCAGCGCGGCGTCGAGTTCCCCGCCGAGTGGAGCATCAACGCCACCAACATCGTCACCACGAAGTACTTCCGTGGTGCGGTGGGCTCCCCGCAGCGCGAGACGAGCCTGCGCCAGCTGATCGACCGGGTTGTGCTGACCTACGGCGCGGCCGGCCGCGAGCACGACTACTTCGCCAGCGAGGCCGACGCCGAGGTCTTCGAGCACGAGCTGACCTGGATGCTGCTGCACCAGTACTTCAGCTTCAACTCGCCCGTGTGGTTCAACGTCGGCACCGCCTCGCCGCAGCAGGTCAGCGCCTGCTTCATCCTGGCCGTCGACGACACGATGGACTCGATCCTGAACTGGTACCGGGAAGAGGGCCTGATCTTCAAGGGCGGCTCGGGTGCCGGGCTGAACCTCTCCCGCATCCGCTCCTCCAAGGAGCTGCTCTCCTCCGGTGGCACCGCCTCCGGCCCGGTCTCCTTCATGCGCGGTGCCGACGCCTCCGCGGGCACCATCAAGTCCGGTGGCGCCACCCGCCGCGCGGCGAAGATGGTCGTCCTGGACATCGACCACCCCGACATCGAGGAGTTCATCGAGACCAAGGCGCGCGAGGAGGACAAGATCCGCGCGCTGCGGGACGCCGGGTACGACATGGACCTGGGCGGCAAGGACATCACCAGCGTCCAGTACCAGAACGCCAACAACTCGGTCCGGGTGAACGACGAGTTCATGCGCGCGGTCGAGAACGGCACCGAGTTCGGCCTGCGGGCCCGCTCCGACGGCTCGGTCATCGAGACCGTCGACGCCCGCGAGCTGTTCGGCAAGGTCACCAAGGCGGCCTGGGAGTGCGCCGACCCGGGCATCCAGTACGACGACACGATCAACGACTGGCACACCAACCCGGAGACGGGCCGGATCAACGCCTCGAACCCGTGCTCGGAGTACATGAGCCTGGACAACAGCTCGTGCAACCTGGCGTCGCTGAACCTCATGAAGTTCCTCAAGGACGACGGCACCTTCGACTCGAAGAACTTCGTCAAGGCCGTCGAGCTGATCATCACCGCGATGGACATCTCGATCTGCTTCGCCGACTTCCCGACGGCGCCGATCGGTGAGACCACCCGCGCCTACCGCCAGCTGGGCATCGGCTACGCCAACCTCGGCGCGATGCTGATGGCCACCGGCCACGCCTACGACTCCCGCGGTGGCCAGACGCTGGCGGCGGCGATCACCTCGCTGATGACCGGCACCGCCTACCGCCGCTCGGCCGAGCTGGCCGGCGTCGTGGGTGCCTACGAGGGCTACGCCCGCAACGCCGACGCCCACGCCCGGGTCATGCGCAAGCACGCCGCGGCCAACGACGCGATCCGCCCGGTCGGCGCCGACGACGCCGACGTGCTCAAGGCCGCCACCGCCCAGTGGCAGGAGTGCCTGGCCCTCGGCACGGAGAACGGCTGGCGCAACGCGCAGGCCTCCGTGCTGGCGCCCACCGGCACCATCGGCTTCATGATGGACTGCGACACGACCGGCATCGAGCCGGACTTCTCGCTGGTCAAGTTCAAGAAGCTGGTCGGCGGCGGCTCGATGCAGATCGTCAACCAGACGGTGCCGCGGGCGCTGCGCAGCCTGGGCTACCAGGAGGAGCAGATCGAGGCCATCGTCGAGTACATCGCCGAGCACGGCCACGTCGTCGACGCCCCGACCCTGCGCCCCGAGCACTACTCGGTCTTCGACTGCGCCATGGGCGAGCGGTCCATCTCCCCGATGGGCCACGTCCGGATGATGGCCGCGGTGCAGCCGTTCATCTCCGGCGCGATCAGCAAGACGGTCAACATGCCGGAGTCGGCCACCGTCGAGGAGGTCGCGGACATCTACTTCCAGGGCTGGAAGATGGGCATCAAGGCCCTGGCGATCTACCGCGACAACTGCAAGGTCGGCCAGCCGCTGTCCGGTGGCAAGGGCAAGAACGACGGCACCAAGGCCGAGGCCGAGGTCGTCGAGGCCGCGCCGGCCACCGCGCTGGCGCACCCGGTCCGCAAGCGGCTGCCGAAGAAGCGCACCAGCGTCACCACGTCCTTCAGCGTCGCCGGCGCCGAGGGCTACATGACCGCTGGCATGTACGAGGACGGCAGCCTCGGCGAGGTCTTCCTGAAGCTGGGCAAGCAGGGCTCGACCCTGGCCGGCGTGATGGACGCCTTCTCGATCGGGATCTCCCTGGCCCTGCAGCACGGGGTGCCGCTGGAGACCTACATCCAGAAGTTCACCAACATGCGCTTCGAGCCGGCCGGCATGACCGACGACCCGGACATCCGGATCGCCCAGTCGGTGATGGACTACATCTTCCGTCGCCTGGCGCTGGACCACCTGTCTGTCGACCAGCGGGCGGGCCTGGGCATCTTCACCGCCGAGGAGCGCGCGGCGCAGGTGGCCGGTGGCTACGGTTCCTCCGCCTCGACCCCCGCGGTCGTCGAGGAGGAGGACGTCGACCTGGAGCAGCTGCGCGGCTCCGCGCCGATCGAGACCGCCAAGGTGGAGGAGAAGGTCACCCCCGCCGGTCCGAAGTCGGTCAAGGAGGCCCACTCCTCGGCCGAGCTGCTCGAGCTGGTCACCGGTACCGCCACCGACGCGCCGCTGTGCATGACCTGCGGCACGAAGATGCGTCCGGCCGGCAGCTGCTACGTCTGCGAGGGCTGCGGCTCGACCAGCGGCTGCAGCTGATCACCAGCCAGCTCCGATGACACCCGGCCCGGTCCTGCTCAGCAGGACCGGGCCGGTGCCCTTTCCGGGGAACGACTCAGCCGCGGCGGGGCGCCCTCACCCCGCGTCGCAGACGGACTGGACGACGGCGGCCGGGAGGCTGTCCCCGGCGGCGCACGCCTCGGCCTCGTCCACCGGCTGCCACTGCCCGTCGACGTACCCGAAGAGCAGGACGTCCTGCGCCTGACCCGGACCGGTGACGCCGACCACCGCCCGGGTCCCCGAGCACGTCGTCTCGGTGGGACGCGCCCCCGTCGGCTGGTCCGGGGACAGCGCGAGAAGGGTGGCCGCCTCCAGCAGCCGGGGTCTGCTGCCGTCGCCGTCGGTCCGGTCCAGGTGGCCGGCGCAGAAGGCGTCCCGGCGGGGAGACCGCTCGACGCGGTGGACGACGCCGCGGCGGTCGGGCCCTCCACCGCGGCGCTGCCGCACCCGGCCAGCAGCACGACCGCCGCAACTCCGGTCCACCGCTGTCACATCCCGGGCGCGGCCGGTGTCTGCATGCCCGACAGCACGTACCCGGAGCAGGAGGAGCAGCCATGAGCAGCAGCACGAGGGTCCCGAAGGCACAGCTGACCGGCGTCTACGGCGCGGTGGTGACGCGGATGAGCCGCCGGATGCTCGGCGCGGTGGCCGAGCCGGCGGAGGTCGCCTGGCACAACCGCGCAGTGCTCACCTCGAGCTTCACCATCGGGCGGCAGAGCCAGAAGTGGCACCGGTGCGACGAGAGCCTGAAGTCCTTCGCGCACATGGCGGTGGCCAGCCTGGTCGGCTGCAGCTGGTGCCTGGACCTCGGCTACTTCCAGGCGGCCAACGAGGGTCTGGACCTCACCAAGGCCCGCGAGGTGCCACGCTGGCGGGAGTCCGACGTCTTCACACCGCTGGAGCGCGAGGTCATGGGGTACGCCGAGGCGATGACCGCCACCCCGCCGACGGTCACCGACGAGATGGCCGCGCGGCTGCTCGACCAGCTGGGCGCGCCGGCGATGGTGGAGCTGACCGCGTTCGTCGCGCTGGCCAACTTCTACACCCGCAACAACGCCGCACTCGGCATCGAGTCGCAGGGCTTCGCCGCGTCGTGCGACCTCGAGCCGCTGGCAGCGCCGTCACCGCGATGACCGACGACCCGTTCCTGACCCACCGCAGCCTGCTCTTCACCGTCGCCTACGAGCTGCTCGGCTCCGCCGCCGACGCCGAGGACGTCGTGCAGGAGACCTGGCTGCGGTGGGCCGGGGTCGACCAGGCCGGGGTCCGGGAGCCGCGGGCCTACCTGGTGCGGGTGGTGACCCGGCAGGCGCTCAACCGGCTCCGCTCGGTGGCCCGCCGCCGGGAGGACTACGTGGGGGAGTGGCTGCCCGAGCCGCTGGCCACCGGCCCCGACCTGGCCGAGGACGTCGAGCTGGCCGAGAGCGTCTCGATCGCGATGCTCACCGTGCTGGAGACCCTCGGCCCGGCCGAGCGGGCGGTGTTCGTGCTGCACGAGGTGTTCGAGGTGCCCTACGACGAGGTCGCCGCGGCGGTCGGCAAGACGCCGGCCGCGGTGCGGCAGATCGCCCACCGCGCCCGCGAGCACGTGGCCGCGCGTCGGCCGCGGGTGCGGGTCGACCCGGCCGAGCAGCGGACGGTCGTCGAACGGTTCATGGCCGCCGTCTCCACCGGCGACGTGCCGGCCCTGCTCGCGGTGCTCGCCCCCGACGTCGTGCTGACCGCCGACGGCGGCGGCCTGGCCCGGGCGGCCCTGCGGCCGATCGTGGGCGCCCGCAAGGTGGCGGCGTTCCTGTCCCACGCCGTGCAGCTGCCCGGGATGGTCGCCACCCTGGCCTCGTTCAACGGGACGCCGGGCATCCGGGTCGACGTCGCCGGCGAGGCCACCGCGGTCAGCATGGTGGTCGAGGACGGCCGGATCACCGCGCTCTACGCCATCCGGAACCCGGAGAAGCTGGGCTGGCTGGAGAAGGAGGCGGAGCTGCGCCGGTGACCCGCCCGGCGCGGCACCGGGCACGCGCGAGGAGCTGACCTAGCCTCGGGGACGTGAGGCAGCTGCTGCGGTTCGCCTGGACCGAGGCACAGTGCTGCCTGTTCGCCGTCCTGTTCTTCCTCGGTCTCGGGCTGGTCCGGGTCGTGCCGCTGCCGGGCGACCCCGCCGACGCGCTGCTGCTGTGGTGCCTGGCCGTGACCCTGGTGCTGTGGCTGGTCCGCTGGGAGACCGGCCGCGAGGTCGCGGTGATATTCGGGTTCCACCTGGTCGGCCTGGTGCTCGAGCTGTTCAAGGTCTGGCAGGGCTCGTGGTCCTACCCGGACACCGGCCTGGCCACGATCGGCGGGGTGCCGCTGTACAGCGGGTTCATGTACGCCGCCGTCGGCAGCTACGTCTGCCAGGCCTGGCGCCGGTTCGACCTGCGGATCACCGGCTACCGGGCGCGCCGGACGGCGGCCGTCGCCTTCCTCGTCTACCTCAACTTCTTCACCTCGCACGTCACCTGGGACGTGCGGCTGCCGCTGGCGCTGGCGCTGCTGGTCGTCACCCGGCGCACCTGGGTGCACTACACGGTCGGCCGGCGCCGCTACGCGATGCCGCTGGCGCTCTCCTTCGTCCTCATCGGCTTCTTCCTCTGGGTCGCCGAGAACGCCGCCACGCTGCTGCGGGCCTGGCAGTACCCCTCGCAGGAGTCGGTGTGGACGCTGGTGCACGCGGCCAAGCTCGGGTCGTGGTCGCTGCTGGTCGTGGTCAGCATCGTGCTGGTCACCGCGGTCAAGGCCCGCGAGGGCCGGCTGTACGGCAGCGCAGCCGACCTGACCGTGCTGCGCGGGTACGACCCGCCGCCGGAGCTGCTGGCCCAGCGGGAGACGGTCCCCGCGCGCTGACCGGGCCTCAGCCGGGCGGCTGGACCACGACGACGTCGGTCTCGTGCAGGCTGCTGAGCACCAGCACGCCGTCGCGCTCGGCGACCGCGGTGACGAAGCCGTAGGAGCCGTCGGCCAGCCGCAGGTCGTGCACCAGCCTCCCGTCGAGCTCGAACGCCAGCACCCAGGCGACCGGGACCGCGGCCGGCTTCAGCGCCTCCGGGAGCAGCCACACCAGCTGCCGCAGCACGCCGGGCAGCGGGAGCAGCCGGTCCAGCAGCGCGTTGCGGGGTGCGGCGACCGCCACCCAGAGCAGGCCGTCGCTGCCCAGGCTCATGTTGTCCGGGAAGCCGGGCAGGTCCTCCACCAGCAGCTCCGCCGTCCCGGCGCGGGCGCCGGCCAGCCAGTAGCGCCAGATCCGGTAGCCGCTGGTCTCGGCGAGCAGCAGGTGCGAGCCGTCCGGCGCCAGCACCAGGCCGTTGGCGAACTTCAGCCCGCGCAGCACCGTGCGCACCGAGCCGTCCGGGTCGCGGCGCACCAGCCGGCCGGTGCAGGAGTGCTCGAACAGGTCGCCGAGGTGGTCGTCGACGTCCCAGCGGCTGGTCGAGGTGGTGAACCAGATGGTGCCGTCGGGCTCGGCGACCACGTTGCTGGCGAAGGTCAGGGGCTCGCCGTCCACCGTGTCGACGAGCACCTCGACGCCGCCGTCGGGCCGCACGCGCAGCAGCCCGCGGTCGTGGTCGCACACCAGCACGCTGCCGTCGTCGCACGGCTGCACGCCGAGCGGCCGCCCGCCGGTGCGGCCGACGACCGTGGTCTCCCCGGTGGCCGGGTCCAGCCGCAGCAGCCGCCCGTCCTGGGTGCCGGTGACGACCGACCCGTCGGCGTCGAAGACGACGTCCTCGGGGCCGTGCCCGCCGGTGGGCAGCCGGCGACTGATCACCAGCTCGCCGGTGCCGCCGGTGTCGGGCCGGGCGGGCGGCGGTGCCCAGCGGCGCGGGGAGAGCAGGCGACGGGTCATCGCAGCAGCATGGCGGTGCTCAGAGCTGGGTCGCGCAGAAGGGGTGCCCGACCGGGTCGGCGTACACCCGGAAGAGGTCCTCGGCGTGGCCCTCCTCGGCGGGGGAGCCGGTCAGCGGCCGGGCACCGCAGCCGAGCAGGTGCTCGTGCGCGGCGGCCAGGTCGGGGACGGCGACGTCCAGGTGCACCCGGGCGCCCTGCGGCCACGGCGGCACGGCGGCCGGCGAGCGCTGGAACGCCAGCCGGGTGCCGCCGGCGGGCGGCAGCAGCACCAGCCACTCGTCGCCGTCCGGGTCGGTGGTCTCGTGCCCCGGCGCGTACGCCCAGCCCAGCGCCTGCCGGTAGAACTCGGCGAGCGCGCGCGGCTCGGGGCAGTCCAGGGTCAGCTCGTGCAGCGCCAGCGGTCCCATGGCGGCGACCGTAACCAGATGCCGTGCGCAGAGGTGTCGACTCAGGACCCCGCGCCGGTGTACATCACTCCCGATGACGATCTCGCTGGCCGGCCTGGACATGCCGGTGCTCGTGCCGGCGGGGGTGCCGACCCGCTCCCTGCGCGTGCTCGCCACCGGGCTGGGCAACGTCGCCGGCACCACCCTCACCTACTGGGAGGACGTCAGCATCGGCCCGGGCTCGCGGCCGGGCGCCGACCCGCACGCCGCGACGCCGTGGTCGGTGCGCACCATCGCCCGGCGCGGCTGCCGCCCCGGGGGCGACGGCGGGTGGACCGTCGACGGCAGCCTGCGCGGCGTCGCCGAGACCGCGGTGACCAGCATGCTGCTCAAGCTCGTGCCCTACGGGCTGCCCGCCGCCGAGACGCTGCGCTGCACCGAGCAGGCCGGCGCCACCGGCCGGGCGGTGGCCGCCCGGCTCGACGACACCGGCACCTGGACGCGCACCACGATGGACGTCGACGGGCACCCGTTCCTGCTCTGGCTGCACCAGCGCCCGGAGGGCTTCGCCGCGGTCGGCGACCTCGGCGCCTGCCGGGTGGTGCTGCACGGGCTGCGCCCGCCGCTGGCCTGGCGGTTCACCCTGCTCCGGCCCGAGGTCGCGCAGGCGGCGCTGGGCAGCTGAGCGGCGGCCGAGGGGTCAGCGGGCGCCGGAGCGCACCGCGCGGCCGGGCAGCGCGGAGGTGAGCAGCTCGCCGTCCCGCACCACCGGGGTGCCGCCGACGAGCACGTGCCGGAAGCCGGTGGACGGCGCGACCTGGGTGTAGGTGGCGCGGTCGGTGACGGTCTCCGGGTCGAACACCACCAGGTCGGCGTCGGCGCCCACCTGCACCCGGCCCTTGCGCCGCATCGCCGGCACCGCCTCCTCGAGCACCTGCGCCGGCAGCAGCGAGGACCGCCGCAGCGCCTCGGTCAGGGTCAGCAGCCCGCGCTCGCGCACCAGCCAGCGCAGCGTGCGCGCGTAGGAGCCGGCCGACCGCGGGTGGGTGACCAGCCCCGGGGCCGGCGGCCAGGCGTCGGGTGCGGGCCCGCCACCGGGCGCCACCAGGGGCATGGCGTCGGTGGCGATCGCGGTGTCGGCGAGGGTGAACGACCGCTCCAGCACCGCGAGGTCGGCCGGGTCGTCCTCGTCGAGGAAGTGCACGACCACCTCCGCCCCGGGGTCCGACGCCCGCAGCTCGGCCAGCCGGCCGAGGTCGGCGACCCGCTCGCCGGTGGGCAGGTAGGTGAGCCGCTGCGGCCCGATGCCCATCCGGTGCAGCACCTCCGGCGCCAGGAACGAGGCCCCGATGACCGTGGCCCCCGCGCCGTAGGGGTAGGCCTCCGTGGTCACCCGCACACCGGTGCCCCGCGCCGCGTCCACGGCACCGGCGACCTCGTCGATCATCCGGTTCGAGGTGCTGTTGACGTGGCACATGTGCATGGCCGCGCCGGTGCCGGCGGCCGCGGCGATGACCTCCAGCGCCCCCTCCAGCGAGGTGCCCGGCTCCTCGGTGGAGATGTACCGGGTGTGGGTGAAGGTCGGCACGCCCAGCCGGGCGGCGAGCCCGGCCAGCCGGAAGTACTCGGCCCGGCCGCTGTCGGGTGCGTAGCCGACCAGCACGCCGATGCCCAGCGCCCCCTCGCCGACCGCCGTCTCCAGCAGGTCCAGCACCCGGGCGACGTCGCGGTCGCCCGCCGGGCCGCGCCAGTTCGGCAGCGCCTGGTGGGTGGCGAACAGGTCGAGCGAGGCGTCCCGGTCCAGCGCGACGCCGTCCAGCACGTGCATCCGCGCGTCGGTCCAGGACGCCGAGAACCCGAAGTTCACCGGTCGGCCCTCGGCCTCCGCCCGGGCGTAGGCGCCGGAGACCGGCAGCACCCCGGCCTCCAGCTCCAGCGCGGTGGTGACGCCGTCCAGCGCCTGCAGCCGCAGCCCGGTGAGGCTCTGCGCGTGGCTGTGCAGGTCGATGAACCCCGGCGCAAGCACCTGCCCGGCGACGTCCCAGACCTCCCGGGCCGGCGGCGCCGCCTCGGCCGCGGGGGTGATCGAGGTGATCGTGCCGCCGGTGATCCCCACCGTGCGCACCCCGTCCAGCCCGGTCTCCGGGTCGACGACCCGGGCGCCGGACAGCACGAGGTCGGCCACCGGCGCCGGCATCAGGCCTTCCGGGGCTGCGCGCGGACGCCGTAGTGCAGGTACTCGGCGCCGTCCGGCAGGGAGTAGAAGACCGCCGCCATCCAGGTCTCCTCACCCGGCGCCCGGGTGGCGAACAGCCCCTGCTCGACCGGGTGCAGCTCCAGCTCCTGCACGGTCGCGCCGGTGGACTCCGCGATCGACCCGGTCGGGATCACCCGCATGACCAGGCGGCCGTCGCGCTCGAACACCTCGGTGGTGATCGAGCTGCGCTCGTAGGTGCCCACGTAGCGGGCGATGTCGACGTCGGGTGCGGGGGCCGGCGGCTCGAGCTGCTCGGCGACGGTCACCCCGGCGAGCTCGGCGAAGACCTCGCCGTACAGGTCGCTGAACAGGTCGCGCGGGTGCCCGCCGTTGGTCAGCAGCGCCACCGCGAGCCCCTGCGCGGGCAGCACCCGCAGGAAGGCGTTCTGCCCGATCGTCGTCCCGTCGTGGCCGTAGAGCCGCTCCCCGTGCCAGTCGAAGCGGATCCAGCCCAGCCCCCACGAGTCGCCGAGGGAGTACGTGTCCGGCAGCTCGGTCTGCAGCTGCTGCATCTGCGCCGTCGAGGCCGCCGAGAGCACCACGCCGTCGTCCGGGCCGAGGCCGTCGCGCAGGTGCATCCGGGCGAAGGCGGTGACGTCCCGGGCGGTGGCGTTGATCAGGCCGGCCGGGCCGAGCGAGCGGGGGAGCAGCCAGGTGGTCGTGGGCTGCAGCTCCTCGTCCGGGCCGGCCTTCACGTGCCCGACGGCGGCGCGGTGCAGGATCGCCTCCTCGGGCAGCGTGGAGGTGTGCGTCAGCCCGAGCGGCTCGATCACCCGCTCGCGCAGGGTGGCGTCCCAGCTCTGCCCGGTGAGCACCTCGACCACCCGGCCGGCCAGGGAGTACCCGGAGTTGCAGTAGGAGAAGGTCGCGCCCAGCGGGTGGTTCTGCGGGGCGTCGGCCAGCGCCGCGACGTACTTCTCCAGCACGTCGTCCCCCCGCCCGGTGTCGGTGAAGATGTCGCCGTCGATGCCGCTGGTGTGGGTGAGCAGGTGCCGCATCGTCACCTTCGCCGCCACGTCGGCGTCGCCGAGCTGCAGGTCGGGCAGCACCTCCGCCAGCGGTGCGTCGAGCTGCAGCTTCCCCTCGTCGACCAGCTGCATCACCAGGGTCGCCGTCCAGACCTTGCTGATCGAGCCGATCTGGAACACCGAGTCGGTGGTCGCCTCCACCCCGGTCGCCGTGTTCAGCACCCCGGTGGCGGCCTCGACCAGCTCGTCCTCGGTGCCGTCCACCCCGAGCCGCAGGACGGCGAGGGTCGCGCCGGGCACCTGGTGGGCCCGGGCGAGCTCGTCCAGCCGCTGCTGCCAGTGGGCCTGGTCGATCGCAGGTCGTGCGGTCGTGGTCATCTGCTGCTCCGTCCGGTCGGGCACCCGGGGCCGGTCCGACCCACGGGCGCAGCCTGCCGCTGCGGGTGGGCCGCATCTTCGTCGGCGGCGACGAACGGGCCCCGGCAGGGCTGGCCGCGACCACGAACAACGGGCTGGCCTGCGCTCCTACGGTGCCCGCATGACGAAGCTGGACGAGGTCGCGACATGGCTGGCCGACCACCTGCCGGCCCTGCTCGCCGAGCACGACGTGCCCGCGGCCGGGGTGGCGGTGCTCGCCGGCGGTGAGGTCGTCGACGCCGCCGCCGGGCTGCTCAGCACCGCGACCGGGGTCGAGGCGACGCCGGACTCGCTGTTCCAGATCGGCTCGATCACCAAGGTGTGGACCGCCACCCTGGTGCTGCAGCTGGTCGACGAGGGCCTGGTCGGGCTGGACGACCGGCTGCAGCAGCACCTCCCCGGGTTCCGGCTGGCCGACGGGTCCGCGGCCGCGACCATGACGGTGCGCCAGCTGCTGTCGCACACCGCCGGCTTCGAGGGCGACGTCTTCACCGACACCGGCCGGGGCGACGACCGCCTGGAGCGCTACGTCGACGGCCTGGCCGACCTGCCCCAGCTCTTCCCGCCCGGCGAGCAGTTCTCCTACAACAACGCCGGCTACTGCGTGCTCGGCCGGCTGGTCGAGGTGCTGCGCGGCCGGCCGTTCGACGAGTGCCTGGCCGAGCACCTGTTCGCCCCGCTGGGCCTCACCCACGCCGCCGCCAGCCCCTACGAGGCGATCCTCTTCCGGACGGCGGTGGGCCACCTGAGCCCCGAGCCGGACGGCGGCCAGGTGCCCGCGCCGATGTGGGCGATGGCGCCGTCCAACGCCCCGGCCGGGTCGATGCTGGCGATGCGCCCGCGTGACCTGCTGACCTTCGCCCGGGCGCACCTGGACGGCGGCACGGCGTCCGACGGCACCCGGGTGCTGGCCGCCGAGACCGTCGCGGCGATGCAGCAGCCGCAGGTGCAGCTGCCCGACATCCGGGTGATGGGCGACTCCTGGGGCCTGGGCTGGGAGCTGTTCGACACGATGGGCACTCCGGTGGTCGGGCACGACGGCAACACGATCGGCCAGGCGTCCTTCCTGCGGGTGCTGCCCGAGCACGGCGTCGCGGTCGTGCTGCTCACCAACGGCGGCGACCCCTACGGGCTGTACCGCGACGTCGTCGGCCACGTGCTGCGCGAGCTGGCCGGCGTCGAGCTGCGGCCGCTGCCGGTGCCGCCGGCGGACCCGCAGCCGGTCGACGCCAGCCGGTACGCCGGCACCTACAGCAGCCAGGTGGCCGACCTGGTCGTCAGCCAGGACGGCGACGGCCGGATCTGGCTGGAGATGCGGCCCAAGGGCCTGGCCCTGGAGATCGGGGAGACGCCCGAGCGCAGCGAGCTCGTCGACTTCGCGCCGGACACCCTCATCCCGGTGCAGCCGCAGTCGGGCCTGCACGTGCCGCTGGCCTTCCTCGGTGACGACGGCGCGGGCCGCGCGCGGTTCGTGCACGTCGGCCGGGCCGTGCCGCGGGCCGTCGGGTGACCACCGTGCTCGTCAGCGCCGACGAGGCCGGCCAGGCCGCCTCGTCGTGCTGCACGAAGATCCCGGGCCCGTCCGCGGGCAGCCTTCTCGCATTCGCGTACCAGGGAGAGGACACACCATGAGGTCGATCCGCACCGTCGCCGGCGTCTGCGCCGCTGCGACCCTCCTCGCCGGGTGCGGCGGGGGCGACGACGGCGGGGGTGGCGGAGGAGGGGAGGTCGTCGAGGGCGGCACCTTCACCATGGCGACCACGGCCGACCCGGGGAACCTGGACCCGCAGGCCTCGGCGGCCAGCGGCCTCTTCCAGCAGAGCCACTTCGCCTACGACTCGCTGCTGTTCTCCGACGACCAGGGCAAGGTCGTCTCCGGGCTGGCCGAGGACTGGTCGGTCGACGGCACCACCGTGACGCTGACGCTCAAGGACGGCATCACCTGCTCCGACGGCTCGCCGTTCACCGCCACCGACGCCGCGGACAACCTCAACTACGTCGCCGACCCGGAGAACCAGAGCCCGTTCCTCGGGGTGTTCCTGCCGGTGGGCGTGCAGGCCACCGGTGACGACGCGACCCGCACGGTGACCATGACGCTGGCTGCTCCGGCGCCCTTCGTGCTCGAGGGGCTGGTCGGCGTGCCGATCGTCTGCGCCAGCGGCCTGGCTGACCGCACCGCCCTCACCTCGTCGACGCTGGGCACCGGACCGTACGAGCTGACCGAGGCCGTCCCCAGCGACCACTACACGTACACCAAGCGCGAGGGCTACACCTGGGGCCCCGACGGTGCGAGCACCGACGAGAAGGGCATGCCCGACGAGATCGTCGTGCAGGTCATCAGCAACGAGACGACCGCGGCGAACCTGCTGCTGTCGGGCGACCTGAACGCCTCGCAGATCCTCGGGCCGGACGCGCAGCGGCTCGAGGAGGAGGGGCTCTTCTCCTACGTGGTCACCGCGGTGCTCGGCCAGGCGTGGTTCAACCAGGCCGCCGGCCGGCCCGCCGAGGACCCGGCGGTCCGCAAGGCGCTCACCCAGGGCCTGGACCTGGACCAGCTCGCGACGGTGCTCGCCTCCGGCCGAGGCGGCCCCGGCACCTCCTTCGCCGCCTCGGGTGCGGCGGCCTGCCCCGGTGACTCGGTCTCCGGCGCGCTGCCGGAGTTCGACGTCGACGCCGCGGCGGCCGCGCTCGACGACGCGGGCTGGACCGAGGGCTCCGGCGGCGTCCGCAGCAAGGACGGCACGCCGCTGGCCCTGACCTTCCTCTACGACACCGGGCTGGGCTCGCCGGGCTCCGCGGCGGCCGAGCTGGTCGCCGCGGCCTGGACCGACCTCGGGGTCGACGTCACCACCACCCCGCAGGACGAGACGGCGCTGGTCGAGACCATCTTCAGCGGCGGCGACTGGGACTACGCCTGGGTGCCGGTGAACGTCAGCAGCCCCGACCAGCTGGTGCCGTTCCTCTCCGGCCCGGCCGTGCCCGACGGCAACAACTTCGCCTCCATCGACAACGCCGACTACAACAGCGGCGTCGCCGAGGCGATGACGATGCTCGGCACCGAGGGCTGCGACACCTGGCTGGAGGCGGAGTCGGCCCTGGTCCGCGACGCCGACGTGATCCCGTTCGCCAACCAGGACGTCAGCTTCTTCGGCAGCGGGGCGGAGTTCGAGGTGATCGACGTCCTGCAGCCGACCAGCATCCGGATGATCGGCTGACCCTGCACCCGCGGACGGTCCGGACGACGGCGAGGGGACGGCGACGGTGACCAGCACGACGGCGGCACCCGGCACGACGAGCAGCGGCGGCGCAGCGGCCGGGGTGCTGGACAGCCCCTGGCTGCGGTTCGCCGCACGGCGGGGCGGCCGGCTGGTGGTCTCGCTGTGGGTGCTGGTCACCGCGTCGTTCCTGATGATCCACCTGATCCCGGGTGACCCCGTGCGGGCGTCGCTGGGGCCCACGGCCCCGGCGGCGCTCGTCGCCGCCCGCCGGGAGTCGCTCGGGCTGAACGACCCGCTGGTGGTGCAGTACTGGGACTACCTGCGCGGCCTGCTCAGCGGTGACCTCGGGAACTCGCTGGCCACCCAGCTGCCGGTCTCCCAGACCATCGGCCAGCGGCTGCCGGCCACCGTGCAGCTGGCGCTGCTCGCCTTCGTCACCGCGCTGGCCCTGGCAGTGCCGCTCGGCGTGCTGATGGGCGTGCTCACCCGGGGCGGCCGGCGCCGGCGCGGGGAGCTCGCCTTCTCCACCGGCAGCGTCGTCGTCGGGGCCATCCCGGAGTTTCTGCTCGGCGTCGGCCTGGTCTACGTGTTCGGCGTCCAGCTGGGCTGGTTCCCGGTCGCCGGCCAGGACGGGCCGAGCTCCTACGTGCTGCCGGTGCTCTCGCTGGCCGTCGGCCCGGCCGCGGCGCTCGCCCGGATCATGCGGGTGGAGATGCTGTCGGTGCTGCAGGCCGACTACGTGCGCACCGCCCGCGCCAAGCGGCTGCCGGCGCGGCGGGTCTACCTGCGGCACGCGCTGCCCAACGCGCTCACCTCGACCATCACCCTGGGCGGGCTGCTGCTCAGCGCGCTGGTCGCCGGCACCGTGCTGGTCGAGAACGTCTTCGCCTGGCCGGGCCTGGGCACCACGATCGTCTCCTCGATCCTGGGCAAGGACTACCCGGTGGTGCAGGGCATCGTGCTGGTCTACGGCGCCGGGGTGCTGCTGGTGAACCTGGCCGTCGACGTGACGCTGGCCCTGCTCGACCCGCGCTCGGCGATCCGGGAAAGCTGACCGATGACGACGTCCCCGATGGGCTCCTCACCGCTGGTCGCCGCGGCCCCGCCGTCACGGCGGTCGGCGGTCCGCGGCCGCTGGCTCGCCGTGCTGCGCACCCCGGTGGGCGCCGGCGCCGGCCTGCTGCTCGCGCTGGTGCTGGTGCTGGCCGTGCTCGCGCCGCTGCTGTGGTCCGACGACGCCGACACCGTCGACATCACGTCGGTGCTCGAGGGGGCGTCCGCCGACCACTGGGTCGGCACCGACAACCTGGGTCGCGACCTCTTCTTCCGCGTGCTGGTGGCCACCCGGCTGTCGATCGGGCTGGCGCTGCTGGCCACGCTGATCGCCGTCGTCGTCGGCCTGGTGCTGGGCACCGCGCCGCTGCTGCTGGGCCGCCGGGCCGGCCGGCTGGTCAGCGCGGCGGTCGACATCGCCGTCGCGTTCCCCGGCCTGCTGCTCGCGCTGTTCTTCGCCGTCGTGTTCGGCGTCGGGATGACCGGGGCGGTGCTGGCCATCGGCTTCGCCGGCGCACCCGCCTTCGCCCGGCTCACCCACACGCTGGCCGCCGGCATCACCGACCGCGACTACGTGGCCGCCGCCCGGATCGCCGGGGTCGGCCGGCTGCGGCTGCTGGTGCGCCACGTGCTGCCCAACATCGGCGAGCCGCTGGTGGTGAACGCGACCATCGGCGCCGGCGGTGCGCTGCTGGCCTTCGCCGGCCTGTCCTTCCTCGGCCTCGGCGTGCAGGCGCCCAGCTACGACTGGGGCCGGCTGCTGCAGGACGGGCTGAGCGGCATCTACATCCACCCGGAGGCAGCGCTGGCGCCCGGCGTGGCGATCGTCGTGGCCGGGCTGGCGTTCAACCTCTTCGGTGAGGCGGTCGCCAAGGGCATCGGGCTGACCACCGCCATGGGCGGGGCGTACCCGGTGGGCCGCACCGACCGTGCCGAGACGGTGCCCGCGGCGGTGACCGACGACGGTGTGCCGGCCACCGACCCGGGCCCGGCGGCGGACCGGCCGGTGCTCGACGTGCAGGACCTCTCGGTCACCTTCCCCGGTCCCACCGGCCCGGTCCGGCCGGTGCGCGGGGTGAGCTTCCGGATCGGCCGGGGCGAGGCGGTCGGCGTCGTGGGCGAGTCGGGGTCGGGCAAGTCGCTGACCGCGCTGGCGATCGCCCGGCTGGTGGAGCGGCCGGGCGAAGTGAGCGCCGAGCGGCTGGAGTTCCTCGGCACCGACGTGCTGGGTGGCAGCGACCGCACGCACCGGCGGCTGCTGGGCACCGCCTTCGCGATGGTCTTCCAGGACCCGATGACCTCGTTCAACCCGACCCGCCGGATCGGCCGGCAGCTCGCCGAGGTCGCCGAGCAGCACCAGGGGATGAACCGCCGGCAGGCGCTGGCCCGCGCCGTCGACCGGCTGCGCGCGGTGCGGGTGCCCGGCGCCGAGCGCCGCGCGCACCAGTACCCGCACGAGTTCTCCGGCGGCATGCGGCAGCGGGCGATGATCGGGATGGGCCTGATGGGCGAGCCGGCGCTGATCGTCGCCGACGAGCCGACCACCGCCCTGGACGTCACCGTGCAGCGGCAGGTGCTCGACCTGCTGGCGTCGGTCCGGGCCGCCGACGACGTCGCGCTGCTGCTGATCAGCCACGACGTCGCCGTCGTCGGCCAGGTGTGCGACCGGGTGCTGGTGATGTACGCCGGCCGGGTGGTGGAGGACCTGCCCGCCGCCGAGCTGAGCACGCACGCCCGCCACCCGTACACCCGGGCGCTGGTCGCCGCCGTCCCGGACATGCACGTCGACCTCGACCAGCCGCTGCCGGTGATCCCCGGCCGGCCGGTCGACCCCGCGCACCAGCCCCCGGGCTGCGCCTACGCCGCGCGCTGCCCGCTGGCGTCGGCGCGCTGCACCGAGGAGGACCCGGCGCTGGCCGACGACGGCTCCGGCCGGCGGGTGGCCTGCTGGCACGCCGGCGAGCTGGCGCCGGGGGAGACCGGGCGGGGCGCTGGGGTCCTGACGATCGGGGAGCGGGCATGAGCGAGCTGCGGTTCGAGGGCGTGAGCGTCCGGTACGGCACCCGCCGGCGCGGGATGACCGCGGTCGACGGGGTGGACCTCACCGTGCCGGACGGCGCCGTCGTCGGGCTGGTGGGGGAGTCCGGGTCGGGCAAGTCGACGCTGGCCCGGGCCGCGGTGGGGCTGACCCCGCTGTCGGCCGGCCAGATCCTGCTCGACGGCCGGCCGGTGCGGCACGGCTCGGGCCCCCGGCCGGTGCAGATGGTCTTCCAGGACCCCTACTCGTCCCTCGACCCGCGGATGACCATCGGCGACAGCATCGCCGAGGCCGTCCCGCGCGGCACCCGGTCGGCCGAGCGCCGCAGCGAGGTCGCGCGGCTGCTCGAGCTGGTCGAGCTCGATCCCGGCCGGGCCGGTGCCTACCCGGGCCAGCTGTCCGGGGGCCAGCGGCAGCGGGTCGCGCTGGCCCGGGCGTTGGCCGCGCGCCCGGCGGTCGTCATCGCCGACGAGATCACCTCCGCGCTCGACGTGTCGATCCAGGGCACGGTGCTCAACCTGGTGCGCCGGCTGCAGCAGGAGCTGGGCACCTCGATGCTGTTCATCTCGCACAACCTCGCCGTCGTCCGGTACGTGGCCAGCGAGATCGCGGTCATGTACCTGGGCCGGGTCGTCGAGCACGGGCCGACGGCGCAGGTGCTCGCCGACCCGCAGCACCCCTACACCCGCGACCTGCTGGCGGCGGTGCCCGACTCGGCGCACGCCGTCCGGTCCGCCCCGGTGGCCGCCGACCCGGCGCAGGCTGCGGTGGCCGCCGCCGACCCGGCCGACCCGCACGCCCCGCCGCCGGGCTGCCGCTACCATCCGCGTTGCCCGATCGGCCCGCTGGTGCACGCCGACCGCGAGGTCTGCCGCACCACCGAGCCGACGGCGGACCACCGGCACGCGGCGGCCTGCCACTTCGCCCCGGCCGGACGGACCCTGCTGCGCGTCGCCGACTGACCGTCCGGCCTGGTCAGCGGCCCGGCGGGGCGTCTTCCGCTGTGTCGCGCGAAATGGGACGCTGCCGGTCCGCAACGAAGGACGGGGGCCGGCGTGGCACGGTGCAGGGTCGCAGTGGTCGCCGTCCTGGGTGGGGTGCTGCTGACGTCGTCCGGCTGCGGCTTCCTCGACGACCTGGCCGATCCTGAGGCCCGGGAGCCCGCTGCCACCAGCGCGCCGACGACGTCGCCGAGCAGCCCGCCGCCGCTGGCTCCGCCGGCTCCGGCGTTCGAGCCCGGCGTCGTCGCGCAGGCGGCGCTGATCGCCGACGGCCGGTCCATCGGCACCCTGCGGGTGGCCACCGGGGCGGTGCAGACCGGTCTGGTGCTGCCGTTCCCGGAGTTCGACGAGGACTGCCCGGTCGAGGGCCCGTCGATGCAGTACGTCGCCGTCGGCTTCTCGTTCACCCTGCAGGCCGAGGGTGGCCTCGCCGGCCACCTCACCGTGGCGCCCGGGCCGTCGACGCCGGCCGACATCGGCGAGGTCGGGGTCTTCTTCGAGCCGTCCTACGGCAACGACGAGTACTGCACGGACGGCCCGCGGCTGCCCGACACGGACACCTTCTGGGCGCGCGGCACGACGAGCGTCACCGGCTACGTGGTGCTCGACGACGCCGTCGGGCCGGCCACCCCGCAGGGCCGCACCGAGGTGTTCGCCACCCTGCAGGCGCAGGTCTCGGACCTGCGGCTGCGCGACGACGACGGCGAGGAGACGCCGCTGACCCTCGGTCCGCCGTCCGTCGGTGTGGTCTGCCCGGACGACGAGGGCGCGTTCTGCGTGCCGCTGGGCTGAGCGCTCAGCCGGTGAGCTCGCTGGGCACGGTGACCACGTCGACCATCGCGCCGCGGCGGACGACGGTGACCGGCAGCGGCTCGCCGATCGCCTCGGCGAACAGCAACCGCTGCAGGCTCTGCGCCGACGCCACCGGCGCCCGGCCCGCCTCGAGCACCAGGTCGCCGGCCTTGAGCCCGGCGCGGTCGGCGGGCGACCCGGCGATCACGTCGAGCACCTGCAGCCCGCGCCGCTGGCCGGTGCGCGCGGCGAGGTCGGCCGGCAGCGGGACCGGGCTGCTCACCAGCCCGAGGTAGGCCCGGCGCACCCGCCCGTCGCGCAGCAGCGTCTCCACGATCCGGCGGGTGGTGTCGTTGATCGGCACGGCCAGCCCGAGCCCCCACCCGGCGACGGCGGTGTTGATGCCGACCACCCGGCTCCGGGCGTCGGCCAGCGCGCCGCCTGAGTTGCCCGGGTTGAGCGCGGCGTCGGTCTGGATGACGTCCTCGACCACCCGCGCCGTCCGCCCGTCCCGGGTGGGCAGCGACCGGCCCAGCGCGCTGACCACCCCGGCGGTCACCGACCCGGCCAGGCCGAACGGGTTGCCGACGGCGACCACCAGCTGGCCGACCTGCAGCGTGGCGGCGTCGCCCAGCACCGCCGGCGGTGGGGTGGCACCGCGGGCCCGGACGACGGCGAGGTCGGACAGCGGGTCGGCGCCGACCACCTCGACCGGCGCCTCGGACCCGTCGCTGAACACCGCGCGGCCGCCGGTCGAGCGGGCGACCACGTGCGCGTTGGTGAGCAGCAGCCCGTCGTCGCTGACCACCACGCCGGACCCGGCCCCGCCGCGGCCGCCGGGACCGCTGACCTCCAGGGCGGCGACGTGCGGCGCCATCTCCGCGGCCACCGTGGTGACCACCCGCGAGTAGGCGTCCAGCGCCGGCTCGGTGTCGTGCTCGTCCGCCAGGCTCATGGGGTCCTCCCTGATCGCTCGCTTACGAGTAATCAGTGAACGCCCGATCCGCCGTCCGTGGGCGCGCCCCCGTTACGCCCTCGGCGGACCCCTGCTCACCCCCGTCCCCGAAGATGGCCATCTTCGGGGTCAGCGGGTCAGCCCATGGACTTCTGGCCGTCGATCGTCTCCCGCAGGATGTCGGCGTGGCCGGCGTGCTGGGCGGTCTCGGCGACGACGTGCACCAGCACCCGCCGGGCCGACCACGAGGCGCCCGGCGCGAACCACGGCGCCTCGGGCAGCGGGTGCGCGACGTCCAGGCTCGGCAGGGTCCTGACCAGCTCGTCGGTGCGCGCCGCCACCTCGGCGTAGACCGCCAGCACGCCCTCCAGGGTCTCGTCGGGCAGCAGCGTGAACTCCAGCTCGCGGGCGGCCCACAGCTCCTCGTCGGGCGCGGGGAAGGCGCTCGCACCCCGCAGCACGAAGTCGATCCAGCCCCGCTCGGTGGCGGCGACGTGCTTGACCAGCCCCCCCAGCGACAGCTGGCTGACCGTGGGGCGCAGCCGGGCCTGGTCGTCGGTGAGGTCCTGCACCGTGTGGGTGAGGTGGAAGCGGTGGGTGGCCAGCGCCTCGAGCAGGTCGGCCCGCTCGCTGGTCAGCGTGCTGGTGGTCATCGGAGTGCCCCTTCGCCCTGGTGTCCTACGGTCACGGACGACGCTAGGGCCGATCGGTGCCAGATCCTGTCCGCAATTGATGGGAAGCTGAGGACATGACCGACCCCACGCACCGGGCGCTGCGGCTGCTGACCCTGCTGCAGGGCCGCCGCGACTGGGCGGGCGCCGACCTCGCCGACCGGCTCGGCGTCTCGGTGCGCACGCTCCGGCGGGACGTCGACCGGTTGCGGGAGCTGGGCTACCCGGTGGAGGCCCAGCCCGGCGTCGACGGCGGCTACCGGCTGGCCGCCGGGGCGTCGCTGCCGCCCCTGGTGCTGGACGACGACGAGGCGGTCGCGCTCACCGTCGGGCTGCAGACTGCGGCGTCCAGCGCGGTGGCCGGGATGGCCGAGCCGTCGGTGCGCGCGCTGGCCAAGGTCGTGCCGGTGCTGCCCGCCCGGCTGCGCCGCCGGGTCGACGCGCTGCGGGCGATGACCGTGCCCGCCCCGGCCTGGTCCGACGGCGGCCCGGCGGTCGACCCGCAGGTGCTGGTGGAGGTCGCGCAGGCCTGCCGGGACACCGGCCGGCTCGGCTTCCGGTACAGCCCGGCCGGGGGCGAGCCCGCCGAGCGGCTGGTCGAGCCGCACCGCCTCGTCCCGCTCGGCCGGCGGTGGTACCTGGTCGCCTACGACCCGGAGCGCGGCGGCTGGCGCAGCTTCCGGCTGGACCGGATGACGGCGGTGCGCGGTACCGGCGCCCGGTTCGCGCCTCGCCCGCTGCCGGCCGACGACGCGGCGGCGTTCGTCCGGGCCGGCATCGACCAGTTCCGCTCCGCCCACGTCGTGGAGGCCGTGGTCGAGGCCCCGGGGGCCGTCGTCCGGGACCGGGTCGGCCAGTGGGTGCGGGTCGAGGACGACGGCGCGGACCGCTGCCGGGTGCACCTGGAGACCGACGTGCTCGACTGGGCAGCGCTGGTCCTGGGCGCGGTGCGCGCGGAGTTCACCGTGGTCGCCCCGGCCGAGCTGCGCGAGCGGCTGGCCGAGTGGGCGGCCAGGTTCCAGCGGTCGGCCGAGGGCGGGTCGGTGCAGGGCGGGTCAGCGCAGGGCGGGTGACCGCACCAGCCACGCCGCGCAGCCCGCCGCCGCCAGCGCCGCCACCGCCCAGGCCAGCGCGGTGCCCGGCAGCGGGCCGAGGTCGCCGGCCGCCACCAGCACCAGCGCGGCCACGCCCAGCGCGGTGCCCAGCTGGGCGCCGGTGTTGAGCACGCCGGACGCGCTGCCCTCCAGCTCCGGGGCCACCTCGGTGCCGATCGAGTTGCCGGCCACCGAGGCCGCCCCGAGCCCGAGCCCGATCACCGCGCCCCCGGCCACCACGCCCCAGGCGGTGCCGAAGGTGGCGGCCAGCAGCACGTTGCCGGCGCAGATGCCCAGCAGCCCGGCACCTCCGACGACCCGCATCGGCAGGCGGGCGGTCAGCGGCCGGGTCGCCGCCGAGCCGACCACCGCGGCGACGCTGATCGGCAGCAGCGCGAGCCCGGCCTGCAGCGGTGAGGCGCCCAGCCGGTCCTGCAGCACGAGCGTCGCCAGCACCGCCGCCGAGCTCGTCGTCGCGGTGTTGACGAAGGAGACGACAGTGCCGGCGCGCAGCTGCGGCGAGCGCACCGCCCCGGCGGGCAGGAGCGGCCCGCGGCTGCGCCGCTGCTGGCGGACGAAGAGCAGCCCGATGCCCGCGCCGGCGACGGCGAGCGCCACCCCCGCCGGCCGGGACGCCGGTGACTCGACCAGCGAGGCGCCGGCGACGACGGCCATCACCGCACCGATCAGCAGTCCGGCACCCGGCAGGTCCAGGTGCGCGCCGGGCGCCTCCGGCGGCGGTGCCGGGACCGCCCGGAGCAGCGCGGCGAGCAGCAGCACCCCGATCGGCACGTTGACCCAGAAGACCGAGCGCCAGCCCCAGACGTCGGTGAGCAGGCCGCCGACCAGGAACCCGGCGGCGCCGGCCACCGCTCCCGAGGCGCTCCACAGCGCCAGCGCGCCGGCCCGGTCGCGGCCGGAGCCGGCGGCGACCAGCAGCAGCCGCAGCGCGCAGGGCACGCAGACGGCGGCCGCGCCGCCCTGCACCGCCCGGACGACGAGCAGCTGGCCGACGTCCTGCGCGACGCCACCCGCGGCTGCCGCGACGGTGAAGACGACGACCCCGCCGGCCAGCACCCGCCGGGAGCCGTACCGGTCACCCAGCCGGGCGCCGAGGACCAGCAGCCCGCCGAAGAACATCGGGTAGGCGACCGCCAGCGGCCCGGCCGCAGAACCGGGGGCGTCCAGGCCGTCGAGCACCGCCGGGATGGCGGTCGTCGTGCTGGTCACGCCCAGCACGTCGACGAACTGCACCGCGCAGAGGACCAGGACGACCATGCCGCGGTGCACGCGGGGCACCGTAGCCAGCACCACCGACAGCCCGGCGGCGGCTCACCAGCGGAGCAGGCGCAGCTCCAGCATCGCGGCGAACCGGGAGTCGGCGTCGTCCAGGTCGATGCCGCCCACCTCGCCGATCCGGCGCAGCCGGTAGCGGAAGGTGTTGGGGTGCACGTGCACCCGGCCGCTGGCCGCGATGGCGTCGCCGAAGGAGTCCAGCCAGGCGCGCAGGGTCTCGACCAGCTGGGTGCGGTGCGCGGCGTCGTAGGCGGCCAGCCGGGCCACCGGGCCGGACGTCTGGTGGCCCTCGGCGGCGGCCAGGTCGGCCAGCTGCAGCATCAGCGACTCGATGTGCACGTCGGAGGCCCGGGCGACCCGCCGCGAGGAGGTGCCCGAGCGCAGCACCCGCAGCGCGCGGTCGGCGCTGTCCCGGGAACGGGTGAGCGCGGAGACGTCGGGGGCGACCACGCCGACGCCGATCATGCCGGGCACCCGGCCCCCGGTGCGCTGCAGGAACTCCGCCGCCACCGCCGCGGCCCGCTCGTCGGCGGCGCCGATCGGGTCGACGGTCACCGGCAGGACGGCGTAGCAGACCCCGCCCACCACGGCGACGACGGAGCCCGGGTGCAGCGCGGACAGGTGGACGGCGAGGGCGTCGGCGGAGCGCTGCCGCTCGGCCTCCCGCCGGGCCAGGCTCAGCGTGCCCGGCTCGGCGTCGGCCTCGGTGAGCCCCATGGCCAGCACGACCAGCGGGCGGCCGGCCAGCCCCAGCCGGCTCAGCGCGTCGACCGTGCCCGGCCCGCCCTCCAGCGCGGTGGCGACCAGCTCGCTGGCCAGCCGGCGCTCGACGTCCGCGCCGGCCCGCATCCGCAGCAGGTGCAGGGCGACGAGCTTCGCGGAGTCGACCAGGCTCTGCTCGCGGGCGGCGTCCAGCGGGGCGTCGACGGCCGCCCAGATCGTCCCGAGGATCTCGTCGCCGGCGCGCACCGCGATCGCCACCCGGGAGACCGTCACCTCCGGCATCGACAGCACGTCCGGCGGCATCCACACCGGCCGGTCGCTGCCGTACAGCTGCCGGAACACCCCGTGCGCCTCCAGCCCGCGGGTGAACCGGTCGGGCACCTGGCGGCCGAGGATCGTCTGGATCCGGGACTCGTCGGCCTCGTCCTGCCGGCCGGAGAAGGCCAGGATCCGGGAGCTGCGGTCCTCGATGGTCACCGGCGCGTCCAGCAGCGAGCCGATCGCGTTGGCCAGCGCGAACAGGTCGCCGGCCGGCACCCCGCCCAGCGACTCCGGCTCCGCCGTCCCGACCTGGCCCTCGCCCAGCAGCGAGCGGACCAGGGTGGCCAGCTGGTTCCAGCTGGCGCCGCGGGTGAGCGCCAGCAGCACGGTGCCGGTGCGCTCGGCGACGGCGGTGATCCGCGGGTCGGCCGGGGCCGGGGCCCGCACGACCAGCCCGGCCCCGCCGGCGGCGGCGGTCTGCTCCAGCAGGGCCAGGACGTCGTCGGGCTCGTGCACGCCGACGCCGAGCACCAGCGCGCGGGAGGGCAGCACCGGGGCGTCGACCGGGTCGTGGATGACCACGCCACCGACGCCCTGCTCGGCCAGCGGCAGCGTCGGCTCGCCGGCGGCGACCTCGAGCAGCGTCGTCCCGAGGTGGTCGAGCAGGTGGCCGAGGCTGGCGCGCGGGGGCACCGCCCGCGGCTGGGTCAGCGCGGACAGGCCCGGGGCGGTGATCGCAGACAGGCTCACGACGCCGACCCTAGGGCCGCCGCCCGGCCTTCAGGTGGTCCGGTCGCACCACTGGACCGCTGCCCTCTGGTGCCGACGGACGAACGGCGGTCAGCGCAGGGAGAGCTCCTCGACCGTGGTGGTCACCTCGTCGAGCAGCACCGGGTCGGGCTCCACACCCAGGCCGGGGCCGGTCGGCACCCGCAGGTGCCCGTCCTCGAGCACGAACGGCGGGGTGATGTCGGTGGCGTAGTAGCGGTCGGAGGCGGAGGTGTCGCCGGGCAGCGTGAAGTTCGGCAGCGCGGCCAGCGCGACGTTCGCCGCCCGCCCCAGCCCGGTCTCCAGCATCCCGCCGCACCAGACCGGGACGCCGTGCGCCGCGCACATGTCGTGGATCCGGCGGGCCTCCAGGTAGCCACCGACCCGGGCCGGCTTGACGTTGACGATCGAGCAGGCGCTCAGGGTGATCGCGGCCGCGGCGGTCCGCGCCGAGGTGATCGACTCGTCCAGGCAGATCGGGGTGCGCACCGACCGGGCCAGCTGCGCGTGGCCGAGCACGTCGTCCTCGGGCAGCGGCTGCTCGATGAGCAGCAGCTCGAAGGGGTCCAGCTTCGCCAGGTGCCGGGCGTCGGAGACCGTGTAGGCGGTGTTGGCGTCGACCTGCAGGGCGATGTCGCCGAACCGCTCGCGCACGGCGCGCACCGGCTCGAGGTCCCAGCCTGGCTCGATCTTCAGCTTGATCCGCAGGTAGCCGGCGTCGACGTACCCGCCGACGGCGTCGAGCAGGGCGTCGACGGAGTCCATGATCCCGACCGAGACCCCGCAGGGCACCCGGTCGGTCGCCGCGCCCAGGAACGAGCCGAAGGAGCGGCCGGCGGCGCGCAGCTCGGCGTCCAGGACGGCGGTCTCCAGCGCGGCCTTGGCCATCCAGTGGCCGCTGAAGGGCTCGAGCACCCGGCCGACGGCGTACGCGTCGAGGTCGTCGGCGGTGGCGACGGCGGGCACCAGGAAGCGGCGCAGCACGTCGGCCGCACCGTCGACGTACTCGGCGGAGTAGCGCGGGTCGGCCAGCGCCGCGCACTCGCCCCAGCCCTCGCCGACGTCGGTGCGCACCCGCACCAGCAGGATGTCGCGGGCGGTCTGGGTGCCGAAGGAGGTGCGGAACGGCGCCACCAGCGGCATCGCGATGCGCCGCAGTTCGACGGACTCGAGCTTCACGGGGTGGCCCTCCCAGGCTCCGGGGCGCCGGCCGGGGCCACGCCGTCGACGACGTACCAGCCCTCGCGGGCGAACCCGTGCACCCGGGCGCCGGCGTCCAGCGCACCGCCGAGCGCCTCGCGCACCGCCAGCCGCCACTGCGCTGCCAGCTGCGGTGCCCGCGCGCGGAGCGTCTCCACGTCCGGCGGCACCGCCACCAGCCAGGGGTGGCCGGTGGCGCCGGGCGAGACCACCGGGGCGCCGTCGGGCCCGGGGGCGACGACGGCGACCGCACCGGCGGCCAGCAGGCCGGCCAGGTCGACCTGCACCGGCTCGCCGGCGACGGCCCGCACCACCGGGTCGCTGTCCAGCGCCCAGGCGGTGAGCAGCCGGTCGGACTGGTCGTCGGCGTTGATGGTGTCGTCCATCCGGCCGTAGAAGTCGGGCAGGTACTCCAGCGGTGTGGCGCCCAGCCGGCTCAGGTTGAACCACGCGTTGCGGCGCACCAGCGGGTCGAAGGTCCAGG
This sequence comes from Modestobacter versicolor, assembly GCF_014195485.1. Classification (NCBI taxonomy): domain Bacteria; kingdom Bacillati; phylum Actinomycetota; class Actinomycetes; order Geodermatophilales; family Geodermatophilaceae; genus Modestobacter; species Modestobacter versicolor. The sequence continues at coordinate 18,189 of NZ_JACIBU010000002.1, read as the reverse complement.
TGATCCGGGTGATCCCGCGGTCCAGCGCCCAGGCGCGCTGGTGCAGCTTGAGCGCCCGGCCGATGCTGCGCCGCTGCGCGGTCCGCGCCACCCCGGTGACGTGGCTGTGCAGCGAGGTGCCGCCGGGCGCACCGAAGAACCCCACGCAGGCCCCGACCAGCCGGGTGCCCTCGTAGGCGCCGGTCAGCGGGTTGCCGGCCTTGGTCAGCGCCCGCATCAGCTCGATGGTGACCGGCCGGTTGTCCGGCGCCGGGTTCCAGATCGAGTCGAAGAGCGCCTGGACGTCGCGCAGGTCGTGCAGGTCGCCCAGCTCGACGATGCGCACCCCCGACTCGGCGGCGGCCGCGGTGGCCGCGAGCCAGGCCGCGGCTGCCGCGGTCGACGGGGGCCGGGCAGCGACGGCCGCCGTCTCGGCGATGAGGTCGGTCACGCGGACCATCGTCGGGCGGGGAGACCCCGCCGGGCTTGGTGCGCCACCCTCATTCACCGTCGGGCTCTTCGTCCGGGACGCCGACGCCGACGCCCGCACCGTCCCCGTCGGCCAGCACCGCGGTGACCAGCCCGGCCAGCAGCGCGGCGCGGCCGGGCAGCTCGGCGGCGAGGACGTGCTCGCCGGCGGCGTGCGCACCACCGCCGACCGCGCCCAGGCCGTCGAGGGTGGGCACCCCGATGCCGGCGGTGAAGTTGCCGTCCGAGGCGCCGCCGACGGTCACGCCCACCGGGGCGGGCAGCCCGAGCCCGGCCGACACCGTCCCGGCCAGCGCGAACAGGGCCGCCGAGGACGCCTCCTCCAGCGGCGGGCGGTTGATGCCACCGCGCAGCTCGAGCCGGGCACCGGGCAGCACCGGGGTGAGCGCCCGCATGCCGGCGTCGACCCGCTGCTGCTCGGCGGCGGTCAGCGCCCGGACGTCGACGCCCAGCGTGCCGGCGGCCGGCACGGTGTTGGTCGTCGTCCCGGAGGTCAGCACCGTGGGGGTGACCGTCGTCCCGTGGGCCGGGTCGGCGAGCGCGGCGACCGCGAGGACCTGGTGGGCCAGCTCGATGGTGCTGCTCACGCCCTTCTCCGGCTCCAGCCCGGCGTGCGCGGCGCGGCCGGTGACCGCCAGCTCGTACAGCGAGGCGCCCTTGCGGCCGGTCTTCAGCGCACCGCCGTCGGCGCTGGCCTCCAGCACGAGCACCGCGCGGCAGCCGGTCGCCTCGGCGCGGATCAGGTCGGCGGAGGTGGGGGAGCCGATCTCCTCGTCGCCGGTGACCAGCACGGTCACGCCGTCCAGGTCGGTGCCGGCCGCCTGCAGCCGGGACAGCACGGTGAACGCCAGCACGATGCCGGCCTTCATGTCGAAGCACCCCGGGCCGCGCACCACGCCGTCGGTGACCGACCAGGGGATGGTCGCCAGGGTGCCCAGCGGCCAGACCGTGTCCTGGTGGCAGAGCAGCAGCAGCCGGCGCGGGCCGGTGCCCAGCCGCCACCGCAGGTGGGTGCAGCCCGCCAGCACCAGCACCTCGGGCTCGGTCCCCAGCGACCGGGTGCCCAGCCGGGCGACCTGCTCGGCGCCGGCGGCGACCGCGGCCAGGTCGGCCGACGGCGACTCGCAGGTCACCAGCGCCGCCAGGTCGGCCAGCATCGCCGGGAGGGTGTCGGCGAAGCCGTCGATGGGGAGCGTCACTGCGGTCATCGGCTCTTCCTGGGGTTGGCGCGGCCTCCGGTGTGCAGGTACTCGGTGCCGTCGGGCAGCGAGTGGAACGTCACCGCCGACCAGCCGTCCGTACCCGGTGCGCGCACGGCGAACAGTCCCTCGGCGACCGGCACCAGGGGGTGCTCCTGCACCGGCTGGCCGACCGCCTCGGCCACCGCACCGGACATCGTCTCCCGCATGACCAGCCCGCCGTCCCGCTCGAACACCTCGGTCGCCACGGAGCTGCGCTCGTAGCTGCCGGCGTACCGGGCGAGCTCGACCTGCGGTGCCTGCTCCGGGGGCTCCAGCGGCGCGGGCAGCTGCAGCCCGGCCAGCTCGCCGACCAGCTCGCCCATCACGTCGGTGTAGAGGTCCTTCATCTTCCCGCCGTTGGTGAGCAGCGCGATGACCAGCCCGTGCTCGGGCAGCACCCGCAGGAACGCGCCCTGCCCGTACGTGCCGCCGTCGTGGCCGACCAGCAGCTCGCCGTCCCAGACGTGCCGGATCCAGCCCAGGCCCCACGAGTCGCCGAGCGAGTACCGGTCCGGCAGCTCGGCCTGCCGGCTCTGCATCGCCTCGGTCGACGCCGCCGAGAGCACCCGGGTCCCGTCCGCCGTCACGCCGCCGCGCAGGTGCAGGGCGCCGAAGGCGGTGACGTCGGCGGCGGTGGCGTTGACCAGCCCGGCCGGGCCGAGCGAGCGGGGCAGCACCCAGACCGGCACCGGCGCGGGGTCGGCGCCGGGCTCGGGGGCGATGTGGCCGACGGCGGCGCGGTGCAGGACCGCCTCCTCGGGCAGCGTCGAGGTGTGCGCGAGCCCCAGCGGTTCGATGACCCGCTCGCGCAGGGCGGCGTCCCAGGTCTGCCCGGTGAGCACCTCGACCACCCGGCCGGCGAGCGTGAAGCCGGAGTTGCAGTAGGAGAAGGTGGCGCCCAGCGGGTGGTTCTGCGGCGTGTCGGCCAGCGCTGCCACGTAGCGCTCGACGCAGTCGTCGCCGCGGCCGGTGTCGGTGAAGACGTCGCCGGCGATGCCGCTGGTGTGGGTGAGCAGGTGCCGCATCGTCACCCGCTTGGCGACGTCGGGGTCGCCGAGCTGCAGCTCGGGCAGCACCTCCGCCAGCGGCGCGTCCAGGTCCAGCCGGCCCTCGTCGACCAGCTGCATCACCAGCGTCGTCGTCCAGACCTTGGTGATCGAGCCGATCTGGAAGACCGAGTCGGTCGTCGTCGCGACCCCGGTCGACCGGTTGAGGACGCCGGTGGCCAGCTCGACGAGCTCGTCGGGCCCGGCACCGACCCGCCGGACGGCGAGGGCAGCCCCGGGCACGGAGTGCCGGGCGGCGAGGACGTCGAGGCGCTGCTGCCAGTGCGCCGCGTCGATGGCCGGGCGCGGCGTGGGCACGTGCTGCTGCGCCCAGCGGACCAGCCGGCGGCTGTAGTCGACCCGGTGGCTGGGGCGGCCGCTGAGGATGAACAGGTGCGAGCCGCCGGGGTAGAGCACCAGCTCGGTGGGCACGCCGCGGGTGCGCAGCGCGGCGAACCACTGCTCGGCCTGGCCCACCGGGCAGCGCTCGTCGGCCTGCCCCTGCAGCACGAGCGTCGGCGTGCGCACCTGGTGCACCCGGCTGATCGGGGAGAGCTCGGCCAGCTCGGCGGGCGCCGTCCAGGGGTCGGGCCACTCCATCCCGCCCAGCGCGTACCCGGCGTCGCTGGTGCCGAGCATGCTGGTCAGGTCGCTGACCACCCCGCCGGCGATCGCCGCGGCGAACCGGTCGGTGCGGCCGGTGAGCCAGCAGGTCAGGTAGCCGCCGTAGCTGTAGCCGGTGAGCGCGAGCCGGTCCGGGTCGGCCACCCCCTCGGCCACCAGCTGGTCGACCGGGTCGAGGAAGTCCCGCTCGTCGGCGGTGCCCCAGCGCCCGGCCGCGCCGGTGAAGAACTCCAGCCCGTAGCCGTCGCTGCCGCGCGGGTTGACCAGCAGCACCGACCAGCCCGCGGCGGCCAGCGCCTGGTGGTAGGGGTGCGCGGCGTCGGCCGCCGGTGCCCAGGCGTTGTGCGGCCCGCCGTGCACGTCGACCAGCAGCGGGCCGGGCGCCGGGGCGGCCGGGTCGCGCAGCAGCCAGCCGTGCACCTCGGTGCCGTCGTGCACGGTGAAGGTGCGCGGCTCGGGGACGAGCAGGTCGACGTCCGGGAGGCCGGCGGCGGTGTGCCGGGTGACCCGGGTCGTCGTCCCGTCGGTCAGGTCGACCACCGCGACCTCGCCGTAGGTGCCCGGGTCGGCGAGCACCACGGCGGCGCGGTCGGCGTCGGCGGCCACGGACAGCCCGGAGACGACCAGGTCGTCCCCGGTGAGCACCGGGCGGGGGGACGACGAGCCGTCGACCGCGGTGGCGTAGACGTGCGAGCAGCCGCGGTCCCGGACGCAGAACACGACCGTGCCGCCGTCGGCGGTGAGCTGCGGCAGCCCGCCGGGGTAGCCCGGCCCGCCGGGCATCACGTTCCGGTCCAGCGGGGCGGCGAGGTCGACCGGGTCGCCCCCGCCCTCGACCGGCTGGACGAAGAGCCCGGCGTGGCCGACCGCCAGCCGCTGCTGCCCGGCGACCAGCAGCGCGGCGCCGTCGGCGGTCCAGGTGATCGGTCCGGCGACGTCCAGCTGACCGGCGACCCGGCGGAGCGGTCCGCCGGCGGCGGGCACCAGGTGGGCCGGGGTGCGCCAGGTGGTGTCCGCGTCCGGCTCGGGCCCGGCTGCGAGGGCGAGCTGCTCGCCGTCGGGAGACCAGGCCGGCCGGCCGGCGTGCCAGTCGCCGGAGGTCAGCTGCCGGACCTCGCCGGTGGCCAGGTCGAGCACGTGCACGTGCTGCCGGGTGCTGCGCAGCAGCCCCGCTCCGTCGGCCTTGTAGCCGAGCCGGCTGGTGCTGATCGGCGCGTGCTCGTCCTCGTCGGCGTCGCGCACGGCGGCGGTGAACGCGATCCGGTCACCGGCCGGGCTCCACACCGGGGCTCCGGCGCCGGCGGGCAGGTCGGTCACCCGCTCGGCCTCGCCGCCGGAGACGGCGAGCAGGTGCAGCTGCGGTGGGCCGTCGCCGCCGCGGAGGAAGGCGACCCGGTCTCCGGTGGGGGAGAAGGCGGGCGAGCTGTCCGCGGTGCCCCGGGTCAGCTGGACCGGCTCGGCCCAGCCGTCGTCGGTCGCGGTGACCGACCACAGCGCCGTCCGGTCGGCGTCGGCCCCGGTGTCGGTGGTGCGCAGGACGTAGACCACCCGCCGTCCGTCCGGTGCGATCGCCGGGTCGCTCGGCAGCTGCAGGGCACTGATGTCCTCGAGGTCCAGCGGTCGTCCCATGGCGCGAGCCTGCTGGGCCGCCCCGGGGCGGTCATCGTGCACGGCGACGAACGGACCCACCGCCGACTGGCCGCGCACACAACGGGTGGCTGCCGGCCACCGCCCCTGCCACCGCGGCGGCCCGCCCGGCACGATGCACGGGTGGACGACGACGAGCTGGACGAGATCGCCGAGGAGCTCTACGGCGTGCCGCCCGAGGAGTTCGTCGAGGCGCGCACCGCCGCCCGCGACCGGGCGAAGGCCACGGACAAGGAGCTGGCCAAGGCCGTCGCCGCGCTGCCCAAGCCGACCACGGCGGCGTGGGTGTGCAACCTGCTGGTCCGCCGGCAGCCCGACGAGGTGGCCCAGCTGCGGGAGATCGGCGAGATGCTCCGCCGGGCGCAGGTCGGCCTGTCCGGTGACGAGCTGCGCCAGCTCGGCCGGCAGCGCAACCAGGTGGTCGCCGCGCTGGCCCGCCAGGCGCGCGGCCTCGCGCACGCCGAGGGGCACGACGTCAGCAGCGCGGTGGCCGAGCAGGTGGAGAGCACGCTGCGCGCGGCGGTGGTCGACCCGGACGCGGGCGAGGCGCTGGCCGGCGGGCGGCTGACCACGGCGCTGTCCTACAGCGGGCTGGGTCCGGTCGACCTCAGCGGTGCGGTGGCGACGCCGGTCCGCTCGGGGGCCGCACCGCGGGCGAAGGCGGCGACGCCGGCCCCGCAGGGCCCGGACGCCGCCGAGCTGCGGCGCCAGGAGGCCGAGGAACGCCGCCGGCAGGAGCTGGAGCAGGCCCGCCGGGACGCCGAGGAGGCCGCCGCGGTGGCTCGCGACGCGGCGGCGTCGGCGCAGGCGGCCGAGCAGGAGCTGACCGAGGCGGGGGAGCGGCGGGACCAGCTGCACGAGCGGGCCGAGCAGCTGGAGAAGGAGCTGCGCCGGGTGGAGCGCGAGGCGAAGGAGGCGGTGGGCGCGGTGCACGAGGCCGAGAAGCGCCGGGACGCCGCCGCCCGCCGGGCGGCGACCGCCGCGGCGATCCGGGACCGCTCCGCCGCGCGGGTCGAGGAGCTGGCGGCGTCCGGCGGCTGACCGGTCAGCGGCCGGCGTCGCGCCGGGAGCGCTTGCCCGCGTAGAGCTCGGCGTCCGCGCGCAGCAGCAGGGCGGCCAGCGACTCGCCGTCCCGGGCGGTCGCCGTCCCCACCGACCAGCCGATCGGCAGCCCGCCCTCCAGGCGCTGCAGGACCTCGCGCGCCGCGGCACCGTCGGTGCCGGGCAGGCACAGCACGAACTCGTCGCCGCCGTGCCGGCCGAGCAGGTCCGAGGCGCGCAGCCGGCCGCGCCAGTGGGTGGCCACCTGGCGCAGCAGCCGGTCGCCGGCGACGTGCCCGTCCCGGTCGTTGACCTCCTTGAAGTCGTCGAGGTCGAGGATCGCGACCGTCAGCGGCTCACCGGTGCGCGCCGACCGGGCCAGGCTGCGGCCCGCCTCGACCTCCCAGGCCCGCCGGTTGGCGACGCCGGTCAGCGGGTCGGTCGAGGCCTGGGTGCGCAGCCGGCCGTTGAGCCGGCCGTGCGCCTCGGTGAGCACCACGGTCGTGACGACGGCGATGAGCCACGGGACGAGGAAGTGGCCCGGCGCCGCGGCCAGGGCGCCGGCGCTGGCGGCGGTGACGGCCAGCAGCGCGTGGGCGCGGGCGGCGGGCAGCGACAGGAAGTGGGCGGCGTAGAGCCCGATGCTGATGAGCACCGGCCCGAGTCCGACGACACCGGCCGCGGTCGCCGAGCGGGCCGCGAGCAGGGCGACCAGCAGCGACAGCAGCGCCAGCACGCCGTGGTCGACCCGCGGGGGCACCCGGTCGCCGGCCACCACCAGTGCGGCGGTCATCCCGAGGCCGACGACGCCGAGGGTGGCGGCCAGCACGACCGGGGCGTCGGGGCTGGTCGGCCAGAGGGCGCCGACGAGGCAGAAGCCCCCGCCGGTGCCGCACAGCAACGCGAGCAGCGCCACGCGCGCCGGCAGCCTGCCGCCCATCGTCACCTCGTCCATGTCCCCGCGAGCATCGGCCGGTGCAGCGCCGAACAGCACCGCAGAGTGGATCACAGCGACCCGTCGGGGTGAGGTGACGGCCCTGGTCAGAGCGGCGCGTGAGCGCTCGGTGACGTCTCGTCGCCCCGCTTCCTGCGAGTGGAAGCGCCGCTGCTGCCGGCGCCCGCCGGGGCACGATCGGGGAGTACTGCTCATCGACGAGACGAGGGAGATCCATGGCACTGCTCGAGGACGGCGCGTGGCGGGGCAAGGTCTGGACCGGCGCGTGGACGGACGGCAGCGGCGGCACCTACCCCGCGGTGGAGCCGGCCACCGGCGAGCAGCTGGGCGAGGTCGGTCAGGCCACCCCGGCCGACGTGGAGAAGGCCGGCGCCCGGGCGGTCCAGGCCCAGCGCGAGTGGGCGGCGCTGCCCTTCGAGCAGCGGGCGGCGGTGCTCCGCCGGGCCGGTGACCTGCTGACCGCGAACGCCGAGGAGATCAAGGGCTGGCTGGCCCGGGAGTCCGGGGCGATCCAGCCCTTCGGCGACTTCCAGGTGCACACCTCGGCGCAGGAGTGCTACGAGGCCTCCGCGCTGCCGTCGCACCCCTACGGTGAGCTGCTGCGCTCCGGATCGCCCCGGCTGTCCTTCGCCCGCCGGGTGCCGGCCGGCGTCGTCGGTGTCATCGCCCCGTTCAACGTGCCCACCATCCTGGCCATCCGGGCGATCGCCCCGGCGCTGGCGCTGGGGAACGCGGTGATCCTGAAGCCGGACCCGCGCACGGCGATCTCCGGTGGCGCGGTGTTCGCCCGGGTGTTCGCCGAGGCCGGCGTCCCGGCCGGGGTGTTCCAGGTGCTCCCCGGTGGCGCCGACGTCGGGGAGGCGCTCGTCGTCGACCCCACCGTCCGGGTCATCGCCTTCACCGGCTCGACGAAGGCCGGCCGCGCGGTCGGCGCGCTGGCGGGGCAGCACCTCAAGCGGGCGCACCTGGAACTGGGCGGCAACTCCGCGCTCATCGTGATGGGCGACGTCGACGTCACCGCGGCCGCCTCGGTCGGCGCGTGGGGCACCTTCGCCCACTCCGGGCAGATCTGCATGGCGACCAGCCGGCACCTGGTGCACGCCTCGATCGCCGAGGAGTACACCCAGGTGCTCGCCGACAAGGTGAAGGACCTCCCGGTGGGCGACCCGTTCCGGGACCAGGCGGCGCTCGGCCCGATCATCGACGCCGGGCAGCGCGACCGGGTGCACGGCCTGGTCACCTCCAGCGTGGAGGCCGGCGCCACGGTGCGCACCGGCGGCACCTACGAGGGGCTGTTCTACCGGCCGACCGTGCTGGGCGACGTCCCGGTGCACGCCCCGGCCTACCAGCAGGAGATCTTCGGCCCGGTCGCCCCGGTGACCCCGTTCTCCTCGGTCGACGAGGTCGCCGCGCTGGCCGCGGGCACCGAGTACGGGCTCTCGCTGGGGATCCTGACCCGCGACGTCTACGCCGGGCTGCAGCTGGCCGAGCGCATCCCGGCCGGCCTGGTGCACATCAACGACCAGACGGTGAACGACGAGGCGGTCGCCCCGTTCGGCGGCGTCGGCGCCTCGGGCACCGGCTCCCGGCACGGTGGCCCGCAGGCCAACATCGAGGCCTTCACCGAGACGCAGTGGGTGACGCTGCGGGGTGACCTGCCGGCCTACCCGTTCTGACCCCACGACGACGACGGCCCGGCCCCCGCAGCTGCGGGGGCCGGGCCGTCGTCGTCGCCAGGGGCGTCAGGCGGACTTGCGCCCGGTGGCGTCCACCGACACCAGGTCGTCCTTCGGGCCGCCGGTCTTGGAGACCTCGAACGCCGACCCCAGCTCCTCCAGGGCCAGCCGGCCGTACACCTGCTGCTGGGTCGCCGTGCGCTGCCCCCGGCCGCGGCCCAGGAAGCTCACCGCCCAGCCCAGGGCGGTGGTGAAGCGGCTCTTGAAGCCGACCACGTAGAAGATGTGCACGACCAGCCACATCACCCAGGCGATGAAGCCGGTGAACTTCAGCTTGCCCAGGTCGGCGACGGCGGAGAAACGGGCGACCGTCGCCATGCTGCCCTTGTCGTGGTAGTGGAACTCGGGCTTGGTGGGCCGGCCGGCGACGCGCGCCTTGACGGCGTCGGCGGCGAAGCGGCCACCCTGGATCGCGACCTGGGCGACACCCGGCAGGCGGTTGAGCGAGATCATGTCGCCGACCACGTGCACCTCGGGGTGGCCGGGCAGCGTCAGGTCGGGCTCGACCGAGACCCGGCCGGCACGGTCGACGGCGGCACCGGACTGCTCGCCCAGCATCTTGCCGAGCGGGCTGGCCTGCACACCGGCGGCCCAGATCTTGGTGGCGGAGTGGATCCGGCGCTCGTGGCCGTCGCCGTCCTTGACCACGATCCCGTCGGCGTCGACGTTCGTGACCATCGCGCCGAGCTGGACCTCGACGCCGATCTCGTTGAGCCGCTTGTGCGCGTTCTGCCCGAGGGAGTCGGCGAAGGGCGGCAGCACCTTGGGGGCGGCGTCGAGCAGGATCACCCGGGCGCTGGTCGGGTCGATCGTGCGGAAGTCGCGCTTGAGGGTGCGGCGCGCCAGCTCGGCGATCTGGCCGGCCATCTCGACACCGGTCGGGCCGGCACCGACGACGACGAAGGTGAGCAGCCGGTCGATCTCGGCCGGGTCGGTGGCCAGCTCGGCCAGCTCGAAGGCGCCGAAGATCCGGCCGCGCAGCTCGAGGGCGTCGTCGATGCTCTTCATGCCCGGGGCGAACTCGGCGAACTGGTCGTTGCCGAAGTACGACTGGCCGGCGCCGGCGGCGACGATCAGCTCGTCGTACTCGTGCACCGTGGTGCGGCCGAGGACGACGGAGGTGACGGTGCGCGCCACCAGGTCGATGTCGGTGACCTCACCGAGCACCACGCGGGCGTTGTCCTGCTTGGCGAGGATCTCCCGGGTGGCCGGGGCGATCTCGCCCTCGGAGAGGATGCCCGTGGCGACCTGGTAGAGCAGCGGCTGGAAGAGGTGGTGCGTGGTCTTGCCGATGAGCGTGATGTCGACAGGGGCCTTCTTCAGCCGCTGGGCGGCGAAGAGACCGCCGAACCCCGACCCGACGATGACGACCCTCGGTCGCTGTCCGGTGGGCTGGGTCGCGGTGGTCACGGTGCCTCCTGATATGTCGTCATGATGACTCATCATCCCACCGCACTGTGGGTCCTTGCGCTCACCCCACCCCGGAGGTGCTGGTGAGCTCCACCCAGGACAGCGCTGAGCGGGCCGCGGCTGTTCCCGGGATCGTGCTCGTCCCCGGGCTGGGCCTGGACGAGCGGTCCTCCGCGCGGCTGCGTCAGCGCATCGGCGGGGCGGTGGCCATTCTGCCCGGGATGGGGCTGCGCCGCCCGGTCGGCACGCTGGACGAGCTCACCGCGCAGCTGCTCGCGGCGCTCCCGTCACACCCCGTGGTGCTGGTGGGGCACTCGCAGAGCTGCCAGGTCGTCGTCGCGGCGGCCGAGCGGGACCCGCGGGTCGTCGGCGTCGTGCTGCTCGGCCCGACCACCGACCCGCGGATGCGCCGGCTCCGGGTGCTCGCGGCCCGCTGGGTGCGCACCGCGGTCTGGGAGCCGTGGTGGCAGGCGCCGCTGGTGCTGGCGCAGTGGCTGCGCACCGGGCCGCGGGCGATGACGGCGCTGTGGCGGCAGGTCGCCGGTGACCGGGTCGACGAGCGGCTGCGCCGGGTGCCGGTGCCGGTCGTCGTCGTCCGCGGGGACCGGGACGCGCTGTGCCCGCACGACTGGGCCGCGCACCTGGCCGGCTGCGCGCCGCGCGGACGGCTGGTCGAGCTGCCCCGCGCGGCGCACATGACCCCGCAGACCAGGCCGGACGACGTCGCCCGGCTGGTCCGCGAGGTGCTGGCGGCCCTGTCGTAGCGGGCCGCGCCGTCAGCCGAGCAGTGCCTTGGCCTTGCGGCTCTTCCGGCTGGACTTCGCGGCCCGCTCCTGGCGGCCGACGAGCGCCTGGGTGAGCAGGCCGATGCCGATGCCGAGCATCCACACGTCCTTGGCGATCGGCAGCCCGTCCTGGGTCGGGGCGACGCTCTTGCCGGGCTTGGTCATGCCCGGGGTGCGCAGGTACAGGCCGAGCAGCCCGCCGGAGAACCCGGTGAGCGCCGCGCCGGCGACGGCGGTGGGCACGAACGGGGTGAGCAGCAGCGAGCCGATGGTGATCTCGGCGGTCGACAGCGCCTTGGCGAAGGTGGTCGGCGGGACGTTCTTGAGGAACGGGTAGGTGCCGGCGGCGAAGCCGTGCAGACCGGCCGCGGTGCCCTCGTCGGCGGCGCGCTTGCCGAGACCGGAGTTCAGGATGAACGCACCGGTGGCGATCCGCGGGGCGATCTCGCTGGGGGTGATGGGCAGGCGCATGGGGTACCTCACTGGCGACGGGGATGGTGCAGTGCTCAATGACCATCCTCGTCCGTCGCCGTCCAGGGCGCGAGGTCGGGTCGCCGGCTCCCCGCCGGCCGGGTGGCCCCGCCGGAGCGGCCCTGGACGCCGGCGGATGTGGTCACCGCTGGTTGCGGGCCACGATGTCGTCCCAGCACCGGACGCACACGGCGCGCAGATCGAGGTCGCGCTCCGACTCGTCGTTCCACTCGCCCTGCTGCACCAGCGCCGCATCGCAGGACTCGCACCAGGCCCCCGGCCGGTCGCCCGGCTCGACCGCGTCCGTGCTCGTCACCACGCCGACGGGCGAGACGGAGTCGAACAGGTGGCCGCAGAGGAACGCCGGTGGGCTCGCGCCGTGCTCACCGCAGGCGATCGTCCGCTGCTCGCTCATCCCTCGACCTCCGCCGGTCCTCCTGGTGGCCGGGCCCCGGCTGGACCGGGAGGGTACTGCCTGCGGTCCGTCGGCCACCGCCTCCGAGTGCAGTGCCCGGCCCCGACCGGGAGCCCGCCCGACGAGAACGCGCTGGTGGTCGTCCCCCGATGCGGGTGACGACCACCAGCGCGTGGTGATCAGCGAGCGGTCAGCGGCCGGAGCGGCCGCGGCCCCGGCCGGCCCCGCTCGGCGCCTGGCCGGCCCGCGCGGCGAGCTCGGCGCGGGTGCGCGCCGGACCGGCCGGACGACCCGAGCCGCGGCCGGAACCGCCGGACGACGCCTGGCCCGACGAGCCGGACGATGCGCCGCCACCGCTACCGCTGCGACGACGGCGGCCGCCGTTGGCGCCACCTCCGGCACCCTGCGGCTGCGGGGCCGCGACCGGGGCGGGCTCGACGTAGGGGGCGACCGGGCCGGTCAGCGCGACGATCTCCCGGGCACCCGGCTTGATCGCCGAGACCTCCGGGGTGATGCCGGCCTGGCGGGCCAGCGTGCGGACCTCGGCGGCCTGGTCGGGCGTGGCGATGGTGACCACGATGCCGCCGGCACCGGCGCGCGCCGTCCGGCCGGAGCGGTGCAGGTACGCCTTGTGCTCGGCCGGCGGGTCGACGTGCACGACGATCGCGACGTCGTCCACGTGGATGCCGCGGGCGGCGATGTCGGTCGCGCACAGCACCCGGGTCTCGCCGTTGCTGAACGCCTCGAGGTTGCGCTCGCGGGCGTTCTGGCTGAGGTTGCCGTGCAGGTCGACGGCCGGCACCCCGGCGGCGGTGAGCTGCTTGGCCAGCTTCTTGGCCTGGTGCTTGGTGCGGGTGAACATCACCGTGCGGCCCAGCCCGGAGGCGAGCTCCTTGACGATCTGGCCCTTGTCGGCCGCGTCGACCCGGAACACGTGGTGGGTCATCGTCGAGACCGGCGCGACGGCCGGGTCGACCGAGTGCGTGGTGGGCCGGTCGAGGTAGCGCTTGACCAGCACGTCGACGCCGTTGTCCAGGGTGGCGGAGAACAACAGCCGCTGGCCGACCTTCGGGGTGCGGTCGAGCAGCCGCTTCACGCCGGGCAGGAAGCCCAGGTCGGCCATGTGGTCGGCCTCGTCGAGGATGGTGATCTCGACGGCGCCCAGGTCGGCGTGGCCCTGCTGGATGAGGTCCTCGAGCCGGCCGGGGCAGGCGATGAGCACGTCGATGCCGCCGGCGAGCGCCTGCACCTGCGGGTTCTGGCCGACGCCGCCGAAGACGACGGCGGTCCGCATGCCCAGCGCGCGGGCCAGCGGGTCGACGACCGCGGCGACCTGGTTGGCCAGCTCGCGGGTCGGCACCAGGATCAGCGCGCGCGGCCGCTTGGGCTGCCGCTTGCTGGGAGAGGTGGCGAGCCGGGCGACCAGCGGGATGCTGAAGGCCAGCGTCTTGCCCGAGCCGGTGCGGCCGCGGCCGAGCACGTCACGGCCGGCCAGGGTGTCGGGCAGGGTCGCGACCTGGATCGGGAACGGGGCGGTGATGCCGCTGGCGGTGAGCACCTCGACCAGCGGCGCCGGGACGCCGAGCGCCTCGAACGTGGTGTCGGTGGGCAGCACGGTGGCGACGTCGCCGACGGGCACGACCGGGGCGACCGGCACGCGCTCGTCGGTGCGCGGGGCGGACTGCTGGCCCTCGGGGCGGGGGCCGGTGCCGCGGCCGCGGCCACCGCGACGGCGGCGGTTGGCGTCGCCGTCACCGGAGGGGGTGGCGGCGGTGGGCGTGCTGCGGAAGGCGGGGGAGCCGGCGCTGCCCGTGGGGGCGGCGGCCGGGCGGGTGGCGCGACGGCGCGGGCGGTCAGCGCTGTCGTTCTGGGCAGGGGTGGTCGAGCTGGTCACGGTCGGTTCCTCAACAGTCCGGTGGCCACCGTCGGCCCACCGGGTGCGGGGCCGCCACGGTGGGGCCGCATCGCTCGTCCGGGATGGACGTCGGGTCGCCGGCGCGCCTCGGTGGCGCAGCCTCGCGCCGACGTCGAGTCCACCCGCTCTCGGATGAGCAGGGGGCGGCGCCGGTGATGTCCACTCTGCCAGACGGGGTACCGCTGCGCGGGGAGGCGGAGGAGTCCCTCGTCACATGGGGGTGGGCGCCCCGCTGGCCGGGGCGGAGCCGCGGAAGGTGCGCCGGTAGGTCAGCGGGGCCACCCCGATGGCCGCGTGCAGGTGCTGGCGCAGCGAGGCGGTGGTGCCGAACCCGGCCTCGGTGGCGACCCGCTCGACCGGGGTGTCGGTCGACTCGAGCAACCGTCGGGCCAGCGCCACCCGCTGCTGGGTCAGCCACCGCTGCGGGCTGAGCCCGGTCTCCTGGCGGAACCGGCGGGTGAAGGTGCGCACGCTCATCCGCGCGTGCCCGGCGAGCTCGGCCAGGGTCAGCGGCTCGCCGAGGCGGGTGAGCGCCCAGGCCCGGGTGTCCGCCGTCCCGGTGTCGGCGGGGTCGGGCAGCGGCCGCTCGATGAACTGCGACTGGCCGCCCTCCCGCCACGGCGAGACCACCCGGCGGCGGGCGACGCTGTTGGCCACGTCGCTGCCGTGGTCGCGCCGCACCAGGTGCAGCAGCAGGTCGATTCCCGCGGCGTTGCCGGCCGAGGTGAGCACGTCGCCGTCGTCGACGAACAGCACGTCGGCGTCCAGGTCGACCTGGGGGAAGAAGCCGGTGAAGGCGGCGGCGTGCATCCAGTGGGTGGTCGCCGGCCGGCCGTCGAGCAGCCCGGCGGCGGCCAGCACGAACGCGCCGGTGCAGATGGAGACCATCCGGGCGTGCCCGGCGGCCCGGGTCAGCGCGTCGCCGAGGGTGGGGGAGAGGCCGCGGCCGTCGTACTGCGGCCCGCCGTAGATCCCGGGGACGACGACGGTGTCCGCCGTCTCGAGCAGGCGGAGGTCGTGGTCGGGCTGCACCAGGTAGCCGGCGCTCGTGCGCACCGGGGCGCCGTCCTCGGAGGCGACGCGGACCCGGTACAGGGGGTGCCCGTCGGCGTCGACCGCGCCGCCGAGGAAGGCGTGCGGCAGGCCCAGCTCGAAGGCGACGGTGGTCTCCAGGGCGAGGACGGCGACCTCGTGCGGCGTCGGCGCGGGCATGGCCGGATCCTTGCACATGCTGGCCGTCGGGCCACTGGCTCGGCCGTCGTCCGGCCGGGAGCATCTCCTGCCGTGACCACCGTCCTGCCGCCCCGCACCCACCGGGTGCACCCCGCCTGGTGGGTCGCCGGGGTGACCTTCGTGGCGCTGATCGGTGCCGCTGCCTTCCGCGCCGTGCCCGGGGTGCTCATCGACCCGCTGCACGAGGAGTTCGGCTGGTCGCTGTCGACCATCTCCGCCGCCGTCGCGATCAACCTGGCCCTCTACGGGCTCACCGCGCCGTTCGCCGCGGCGCTGATGGACCGGTTCGGCATCCGCCGCGTGGTGGTGACAGCGCTGCTGGTCGTCGCGGCCGGCAGCGGGGCGACGGTGTTCATGACGGCGAGCTGGCAGCTCATCCTCTGCTGGGGCGTGCTGGTCGGCCTGGGCACCGGCTCGATGGCCCTCTCGCTGGTCGCGACGGTGACCGGCCGCTGGTTCGTCGAGCGGCGCGGGCTGGTCTCCGGCGTGCTCACCGCGGCGGGGGCCACCGGTCAGCTGGTGTTCCTCCCGGTCGTGGCGGTGGTGGACGAGCGCTGGGGCTGGCGCCCGGCGGCGCTGGGCACCGCGGCGGCGGCGCTCGCCGTCGTGCCCTTCGTGGTGTGGCTGCTCCGCGACCGGCCGCGCGACCTCGGGGTCGCGCCCTACGGCGGGACGGCGGCCGACGACGTCGACCCGGTCGGCGGGAACCCTGCGCGGACGGCGCTGCGCGGGCTGGCCGACGCGGTGCGGACCCGGCCGTTCTGGCTGCTGGCCGGCGGGTTCCTGATCTGCGGGGCCTCGACCAACGGGCTGGTGCAGCCGCACTTCATCCCCGCCGCGCACGACCACGGCATGCCGGTGACCACCGCCGCTGGGCTGCTCGCCGTGGTCGGCGTCTTCGACGTCGCCGGCACGATCTTCTCCGGCTGGCTCACCGACCGGGTCGACCCCCGGCTGCTGCTGCTGGCCTACTACGGGCTGCGCGGGATGTCGCTGTTCCTGCTGCCGCAGCTGTTCGGCACCGACGTGCAGGCGTCGATGATCGCGTTCATCGTCTTCTACGGCCTGGACTGGGTGGCGACCGTGCCGCCCACGCTGGCGCTGTGCCGGCAGTACTTCGGCTCGCGGGCGCCGGTGGTCTTCGGCTGGGTGTTCGCCGCGCACCAGGTCGGCGCCGCGATCGCCGCGTTCGGCGCCGGCGTGGTCCGCGACGTCACCGGCTCCTACGACGGCGCCTGGTACGCCGCCGCGGCGCTGTGCCTGGTGGCGGCGGCGCTGTCCATCTCCATCCGCCGCGCCCCGGCGTCGGTCACCGGGACCACGTTGCCGGTCGAGCCCGTCCCCGCCGCCGCCGACCAGGCCCACGGCTGACGGCCCCTCCTGCGGTTTCGCGCGAACAAGTACGCGTGCTTGGACGCGCGAAACCGCGCAGGGCCGCGGGAGGTGGAGCGCGCTAGGCCGGGACGGTGGTGGTCCGGGCGCCGAGCTCGGCCTTGACCAGGTCGGACGCGCGCTCGGCGATCATGATCGTCGGGGCGTTCGTGTTGCCCCGCACCAACGTCGGCATCACCGAGGCGTCGACGACCCGCAGCCCTGCGATGCCGTGCACCCGGAGCTGCGGGTCGACGACCGCCTGGTCGTCGGTGCCCATCCGGCAGGAGCCGACCGGGTGGTACAGCGACTCCAGCGTCTCCCGGGCCTTCGCCCCCAGCGCTGCGCGGCCGCGCACGGTGCCGCCCGGTGACCACTCGTCGGCGAGCACCCGGGCCAGCGGGCCGACCGAGGCGATGTCCCGGGCGCGCTCCATCCCGGTCACCAGCGCCTCGAGGTCGCGGGGGTCGGTGAGGTAGCCGGCGTCGATGGACGGCGCCCAGGTCGGGTCGGCCGAGCGCAGCCGCACCGAGCCGCGGGAGTGCACGTGCACCAGCACGGTCGCGGCGGTGAACGCGTCGACGTCGGGGTCGACCTCCGCCTGCCGCCAGAACTTGACCGGCAGGAAGTGGTGCTGCAGGTCGGGCTCGGCGAGCGAGGCGTCGCTGCGGGTGAACAGCCCGGCCTCGGCGAGGTTGGAGGTCAGCGGCCCGCGGCGGGCGCCGAACCACTGCGCGTACCCCGACGGCGACTCTGCCCGGAACAGCGACCGCCCCGACCGGACGTGCCAGATGGTGGGCACCAGCGGGTGGTCCTGCAGCCCGCCGCCGACCCCGGGCAGGTCGTGGACGACGTCGACGCCCACCGAGCGCAGGTGGTCGGCCGGCCCGATGCCCGAGAGCATCAGCAGCTGCGGGGAGTTGATCGCCCCGCTGGCCAGCACCACCCTCGGCGCCGGCGTGCGCGGTCCGCCGCCGTCCGCCGTGCAGGTACTCCACGCCGGTCGCCCGGCCGGCCTCGACCAGCACCCGGGTGACCTGGGCGCCGGTGCGCACGGTGAGGTTCGGCCGGTCCAGCACGGGCTTCAGGTAGGCGTCGGCGGCCGACCAGCGGCGTCCCCGCTTCTGGGTGACCTGGTAGGTGCCCACGCCCTCCTGCCGTGCCCCGTTGAAGTCGCGGTTGCGGGGTGGCCGGCGGCCACGGCGGAGTCGACGACGGCGGTCGTCCAGCGGTGCGGGGAGCGCAGGTCCTCCACCCGCAGCGGGCCACCGGTGCCGTGGAACTCGTCGGCGCCGCGGGAGTTGTCCTCGCCGCGGCGGAACAGCGGCAGCACCTCGGCGTAGGACCACGCGGGGTCGCCGGTGAGCTCGGCCCACTCGTCGTAGTCGGCTGCCGCACCGCGGACGTAGATCATCGCGTTGATCGACGACGAGCCGCCAGCAGCTTGCCCCGCGGCCAGAACAGCTCCCGGCCGCCCAGCCCCGGCTGCGGGTCGGTGGCGTAGTTCCAGTCCCGCCGGTGCGCCAACCTTGTACAGCGCCGCCGGGACCTGCGTAACCTCCAGGACGTCGTCGCTGCCGCCGGCCTCCAGCACCAGCACCCGCAGCGCGGGGTCCTCGGTCAGCCGGCCGGCCAGCGTGCAGCCGGCCGAGCCCGCGCCGACGACGACGACGTCGAACTCGTCGCTCACCGGTGCCGGCCGTGCAGCAGGCCGGTGACCCGGGCCAGCGCGTCGAAGGCGGCGGCGGGGCGGCTGAAGCTGAGCAGGTCGACCGGCAGCGGGAAGCGCTGGCGGGTGATGGCCTTGGCCCGGGAGAACTCGCGCAGGCCG